>NZ_JAFZ01000001.1:344577-689154 GCF_000526395.1 Aminobacterium mobile DSM 12262
AGTCATATTGGTCGCCTTTCACCGATGTGTGCTTGCGCCATAGCTGCGGGGTTGGGTGTTACTTCTGGAATGGTCCTTATGCTTGACGGTTCTTTTGAGCAGGTGGAAAGAGCAATCAATACTGTTGTAGGAAGTATTGGCGGCATCTTGTGCGATGGCGCAAAGCTCGGATGTGCTATGAAGTTGGCCAATGCGGTAGGTACGGCAATGGAATCAGCTTATTTGGCAATGAATAATACGTCTATCCGTTCAGGAGACGGACTCGTTTGTGAGAGAGCAGATGATACCATCTGCATTCTTGGCCGGATAGCACAAAAGGGAATGGCTCCTGCCGATGAAGAAATGTGCCGTGCCATTATAGAACGAGAACAGGGTTAGGGGGGAACTTTATGGAAACCTTGAAGCTGAGACGAATCTCAATTTCAAACATAGAGTTTGGGACAGTCACTGAAATTAAGGATAAGACTCTTTTTATAGATAAAGAAGAGCTCGTTTCCCTTCTTCTCGAAGATAAGCAGCTTCAAAGTGTTGATATTAAAGTAGCTCGGCCTGGGGAAAGCAAGCGAATTATCCCTGTAAAAGATGTCATAGAGCCTCGAACGAAACTCGAAGAAAAAACCTACACCTTCCCGGGCTTTTTTTGTGACCCTAATTTCCTTTCGGGTCGAGGAACCACAGTTGTTCTCGATGGGGCAGCTGTGGTGACGTCAGGTAAACTTGTGAATTTCCAGGAAGGTCTCATAGATATGAAGGGAAAAGGTGCGGAATACAGCATCTTTTCGAAGAAGAACAATATAGTTTTGCTTTTTGAGCCAGTCCCTGGTCTTGGGAAACATGAACACGAGCGAAGTGTACGAAACGGCGGCATTAAGGTCGCCCGTTTCCTGGCAGAAGCAGTAAAGAACTACCCTTTATACGAAGAAACAACGTACACGGTTCCTACGTTGGCGGAACTCCTAGGAAGAAACAGCTCATTACCTAAAGTGATTTATGTCTGTCAAGCCATAGCACAAGGATTGCTTCACGATAACTATTTCTATGGTCTCAACGCGCAGGGATGTCTTCCTGTCTTCATGAATCCGACAGAGCTTATGGATGGAGCTGTGGTAAGCGGCAATTGCGCAGCCCCATGCCACAAACATACTACGTACCACCATCAAAACAACCCTATTGTAGAAGATCTTTTATTAGAACATGAAAAAAATATTAATTTTCTAGGAGTTATAGTCGCTCCTGTTCGCACAGCTTTCGTAGAGAAAGAGCGGATCTGCAACCAGGTATTCAAAATAGCTGAAATGCTGGGAGCAGATGGGGCCATTATTTCCGAAGATGGGGGAGGCAACCCCGAGGCCGATCTCATGATGCTCACGAGGCTCTTTGAAAAGCGTGGCATAAAAACAGTGCTGGTCACAGATGAATATGCTGGTTCTGATGGTGCGTCTCCAGGCCTTGCAGATGTAACTCCAGAGGCAGATGCTGTTGTAACGAACGGAAACGGGAATGAGCGAGTGATTTTACCTCCTATGGACGAAGTTATTGGCCATATTGAATGTGTTGATGTCATTACAGGCGGTCATTCCGGCAGTCTTCTCCCTGATGGGTCTGTGTCTATGGAAATAGCTGGCATCATGGGGGCTACCAACGAATTAGGCATAGAAAACCTCACCACATGGGCAATTTAGGAGGAGGAGCTATGAAAAAGATCAAAGTCGTTCATTACATAAATCAATTTTTCGGGCAGATTGGTGGGGAGGATAAAGCAGGTATACATCCCTTTACGACAGATGGGCCAGTGGGTATTGGTAATATTTTTCAACAAGAGTCTGATAATCGGTATGTAATAGTAAAAACGATTATTTGCGGAGATAACTATGCAGCGGAGAACTTAGAGACAGTGAAAGAACAGGTTCTTCTATGGGTTAAGAAGGAAGAACCAGATCTATTTATTGCAGGGCCAGCCTTTGCTGCGGGACGATATGGAACCTCTTGCGGCACCCTATGTCAAGCTATAACAACGACTTTGAAAATCCCAGCTATAACAGCCATGCATCCTGTAAATCCAGGGGTAGATATTGCCAGAAAAGATCTTTTCATTATTGAAACAGGTGATTCAGCTCGGGAAATTTCTTCTGTTGTGCCTCGAATGATTCATCTCGCGGATAAAGTTCTGGAGAAGAAAACTATTGGAGGCCCTGAAGAAGAAGGATATATCCCAAGAGGCATACGAACCAATATACGGAAACCTCAAAGGGGATCTCGGCGAGCAGTGGATATGTTGGTTAACAAACTTTACAACCGTCCTTACATTACAGAACTCCCCATGCCAGTCTTCGATACTGTTCCTCCAGCTCGCCCTGTCTTAAACATGAGAGATGCCGTAATCGCCATTGGTACGGAGGGTGGGATTGTACCTCGAGGAAATCCAGACCGAATAGAGGCTCATAACGCTTCGAAATGGTGTCACTATTCCATAGAGGGCCTCGATGCATTGCAAAAAGGGGATTATGAAGTCGCTCATGGAGGCTACGATCCTGTAGCTGCAAATGAAAATCCTAATCGTGTATTGCCTCTTGATGCTGCACGGATTTTAGAAAAAGAGAAGGCTTTTGCTCGTCTCCATAACGAATATCCCGTTACTGTAGGAAATGTTACGGCGGTGAGGTCTGCGGAACGATATGGGCGAGAAATAGGAGAAATGCTTTTAAGCCAGGGGGTACATGGAGTTATTCTTACTTCCACTTGAGGAACGGGTACTCGTTGCGGAGCAACGTTGGCCCGAGAAATAGAGCGAGTGGGGTTACCAGCAGTTCTCATTACAGCCATCCCATCGGTTGCCTTCACAGTAGGGGCCAACCGAATAATACGAGGGGTTGCTATTCCTCATCCAGTAGGCGCTCCTTCAGAGAAGCCAGCAGAAGAGCTTGCCATCCGGAAACGTCTTCTTGAAAGAGCTCTCAAAGCCTTGTCTGAACCCATTTTAGAACAGACTATTTTCGAGGAATAGAAATGCGTATCCTATCGAACAATCCTCGGGTGATCAGTGCTTTCTCCCAAGCAGAATCTATAAAAGGTTCGGCCTCCCTTGTGTTGGAGTTTGCACGGAAATACATCCATGTGGGGTTTGTTCTCTTTGCGCATCCATTAGCTGGGAATGCTCGTCTTTGCCGAAATCCTTACAGATCTGTTGTACTCGATGGACCTCAGAATGAAGTGTGTGCCCGGTCGGTACTCTGGATTGATGATGCAATTGAACGTCTATCTCGAGGACAATTCGATAGCGATATAGCCAAGCAAGATGACTATAGCTTCATTGATTATGATTTGCTCTTATCGACGATTCGCTTAAATATAACCTAAAGGAGGGGTAGCAATGGATCATAAATTTGCAGTACTTGGCAGCGGGAATGGAGCACGGGCTTTTTGTGCACAGATAGGGGCTAAAGGGTACGACGTTATGATGTGGGAACCTCTCGAGGCTACCGAAGATTACAAACGACTTCGGGAAGAAAAGAAGATGTATCTTAAAGGAGATATTAATCTAGAAGGTAATTTAATGGGTGTTACCATGGACATTGCTGAAGCTATGGATAAGGCGAAAGTGCTTTTTGTGGTCGTTCCTTCTTTTGCACATGAGCCTATCTTCAAGAAAATGCTCCCCCATCTTAAAGATGGACAGCATGTAGTAGTAGTACCTGGTAACTATGCTGGTTTCAGACTTCGTAAAATAATGAAAGAAGCTGGAGTTGATGTAAAAATTTCCATTTCAGAGACAGCTTCTATGCCTTATGCTTGCCGCATTAGCAGCTACAATACAGTCCGGATTTTTAAAAAGAAATTTAAGTTGCAAATTGCCACTTCTCCTGCAGCTGAAGCAAAAGAAGTATTCGAAATAATGCAAGATATTTTTAAGGGATATGTAGAATTTATTCCCTCCAATAGTTTACTTGCCATTGACCTTGATAATATCAACTTTACCCTCCACCCACTGCCAGTTCTTCTAAATTATGGCGCTATCGAAAAAAATCCGGAAGGATTTCGCCATTACATGGATGGAATTACTCCCGAGATAACAAAGCTTATGGAAAAAATGGATGAAGAGCGAAGAGCCATTGGTAGAGCTTATGGAGTAAATCTCATTGAAGCCCTTGAACAGCTTAAAATGTTTTACGGAGACAATGACACAAAAACATATTATGAGTACGTGCAGAGTCCTCAATCTCCCTATGAAGACTTAATAGGGCATAATATAAAAGGGCGATACCTTACAGAAGATGTTCCCGGAGTTCTTGTTCCGGCCCTGCTGCTTGCCCGAAAAGCTGGTTGTAGTGCTCCTACAGTGGAGCTTGCGGTGGAATTGGCTTCTCGTCTTCATGGAGTGGACTATCTGAAGAATGGAACCACCCTTGAGACACTGGGTATTGCAGATCTTTCCATTGACCAGATTCGTAATATTTAACAAAAGAACTGAAAAGGGGCAGCCTTAACAAGGCTGCCCCTTTTCTTTATGAGATGTTTGGGGTTGTTTTATTTAGCAGGCAGAGCGAGAAGCCATAATATCGAGAATAATTTTGTCTACGTCACTCATTCCCTGGGTGTTTACCGTTACCACATTGGCGACGGTTTCTTCGATCTTCTCGTCAATAACTCCCTGGGGGATTTCAATGCAATGTCCGTTCATAACGAGCTCTGCGGCCTGTACAGCCTCAAAAGCTCCAGTTCCGACCTTCAGTGAGCATGTTTCCTTGGCTCCATCGCACAGCATTCCAACAAGGTTCCCCAGCACAAGCTCCATGGCTTTGGCTGCCTGGACATCGGAACCTCCCAGAAGATGAACGATCCCGCCGGCAGCACCGGCTCCAGCCGCTACGGCACATCCGCAAACCGGGCTCAGTCGTCCCATCCGGCTCTTCACGAAGCTTGTACACAGGTGGCTGTAAATAATGCCTTCCGCTATCTCTCTGTCGCTTTTGCCCAGTTCACGTCCCAGAATATAGACGGGCAGGATGGCGGTGATTCCATGGTTCCCACTCCCCGCGCTGCTCATGACAGGGTAGGGGGCTCCAGACATTCGAGCGTCGGAAGCTGCGGAACTAATAGCGCGAATTTTAATGGACCGGTCCAGGGTCTCCCAGTTGGCAGCGGCTTTTTTGAGGGTTTTGCCCACCTCAAGACCGAGGGTTTGGCTCTCGTCGAAACCATGTTCTGCCATGTCCATATTCATTTGTGCCCCTTCCAGCGCATAGGCGGCATCATTGTCGTCCATCTGCTGGATAAGGTCCACCACAGATGAGAAGGGCATTTGGGCGATCTCCTGCGCGGCAGAAAGAGACTCTTTCTCTCCAGATTTATTCTCTTTTGTCTCTGCCTCAAGAGAGAAGACAGTTTTCCCATCAAGGGTGACCTGTACAATGCCTGTATGGCTGCCTTCAATGATACAGATGGCTGTTTTATCCCCGCCCTGCACGCTTGCTTTGACATAAACACCGTTCCGGTCGGGATCCGGGAGGACCTGTACATGTCCGGCAGACACCATTTTCTGAGCTTTAAGCACCATGTCGTCAGTACAGTCTTTGAGGACTTCGAGACCGAGGGAACTCTTTCCGCACAAGGCGCCTAGCGCCGCGGCAATGACATTGCCCCGAAGGCCGTTTGTCCCGGGAATGCCTACAGACATTCCATTCTTGAATATATTTCCACTCACCAGAACCTTAATGGAATTTACAGAGACCTTTCCCAGCTCTTCCGTAGCCCGGGCGACAGCCAAAGCTACCGCGCCGGGCTCGGTACATCCTAATGCAGGCTTTACCTCTTCTTTAAGGAAATTCTTGAGCGATACCATGTATATAGACTCCTTCTCTTCAGCAGATTTACCGTGCTGTCTCTTCGATAAGTTTCTTGACAAGCAGCAGACGCTCGTCGGATGTGTTCGGGTTAACTACGCAGCCAGGAGCAAAAATAACAGCTTTTCCATCATTATGTTTCCATGTATCTTGAACCTGAGCGCGAAGTTCTTCTTCTGTCCCATTGGGAAGAGTGTGCTTGTGGCTCAATCCTCCGCAGAAGCAGCGGTCGGTTTTAGCCCGAGCTTCCTCCATGGAAGGACCGTCATCTCTATCATGCCAGTTCAAAACTTGAATTGGGTAATCAAGAAGTTCCTCGAAATAGATGTTCGATCCATGAATGTGAAGCACGTTAAACCAAGATGTATCTTTAATGGCGTCAAGGATGACTCGGTCGTACTTTTTCATGAACTCGTTGAGTTGTGTTTCGTTAAGACGGTCGCGGCTTGCCATCTGCGTAGCAAAAAATACTCCCGCCGCACCGTTCTCAACAGCAGCCAGAGCAAATTCCTTCGTGGTCTCGGTAATAACTTCCAATCCCTTATGAACCTTCTCTGGGCACTCTACCAGGTGCTTTTTCAGAGTCTCTTCACCAGCCATTTTAAGAGCAGTTGTAAGGGGACTGAAAACAGTCTGTACAATAGGAACCTGACAATGGAGTTCTTTAAGGGCAATTCGCTGAGATTCAAGAACAATGGCATACTCCCCAGATGTACCGCAACGAGGAGTAATCTTGTCCCAATCCTCAGGCGTAGCTATAGGGAAATTGGCAGCTACGGGTGGTTCGCCAAACCCTTCGAATACCTTGAGGTCTGTACCCCAATCAATGGTGGAGAACATTCCGTAAGGCATGTATTTAATAAAGTCCAGATCCAGAGCTTCTTGATAATGAATAGCGAGCTCCGCCAATCTTCGAGGCATTCTGTCTTTGTTGGGGAAATGCCACCAAAGGCTGTACGGTAAACGATCTGTCTCTTTCCCAGCTATAGCATGTTCGATTCGTTCGCGATGATTCATAGATAAATCCTCCTTAGTAAAGAAATTTGGCATAAGCGACATATGTCTGTCTAAGGTTCACAACGCGTACAGTTCATAGAAAGAACTTACCGCGTTAAATACTGAATTATGTGATGTTCTGCGTTTTTTAAATGCTCTTTCAGAAGATCTACAGCTTTTTCTATATTTCTTTCTCGTAAAGCAGTTATCAACTGCTTGTGAGCTTCGATAGATTCAGATTGGAAACTTAAAGTTCTTAAATAAATACGAATATAGCGATCAATATTCTGGTTGAGAGAATCAATCATAGCGAGAAGGCGAGGCCTCTTCGCATATTGATATAGAAAAGAGTGAAACTTCCAGTTTTGATCACTCCAATTGGCAGAATCTTTTTCTGCGCCAGCTTCTTCTACAAGCCGCAGTGCTTCATCAAGGACGTCGTTGGAAAGATTGGGAAAGGCGAAACGCAAGGCTTCAGACTCTAAAATAAAACGAATTTCGAAAATTTCTTTTGCTTCATCGGGAGAAAGAGTGGAAACGACCGCTCCTTTATAGGGGTAAAAAGTTACAAGCCCTTCTGCCTCCAATTGCATTAAGGCTTCTCGAACGGGGATGCGGCTTACACCTAGCTGGAAAGCGATGTCATCTTGTCGCAGCTGCTGCCCACTTTCCAAATATCCTCTCATAATGGCTTCTCTGAGACTTTCTAAGACCTTTTGCTTCATCGTCTTGTCACCGTCAGAGCTAATGGGGGTCAATTGCGCTAAAGACAAAAAGAACTCCCTCCCTTCGTTCAATAGTCAGTTTATTTCGCCAATGATTTTATACGATATTTTATATTATTTTTATCTCACTATACTAAATATCGTAAAGATGTCAATAATGATGACTGGTTTTGTAAATGTGCAGTGCTTGAACATGATGGGGGCATAAGGAAAAGGGGCGTTCTTTCAGAAATAACCCTTGCCTAATCAAAAAGGTGGCTTCTCAGAAACGAAGCCACCTTTGTAATCAGTTCCTCAGTTACATAGAGTATCAAATATGCTTTCGTCATTCATTTATATTGCGTTCTTTCAAGACGAGGTACTTCCTCTTTCTACTTTTTCCTTCGCCCGGATTCCATAAGAATAGCTACTGGCCGAAGGGAAGGGATATTTTCACAGACAATTTTAATGACAACAGCGATGGGAACGGCGAGTACAGCTCCGAAACCACCCCAGAGCCATCCCCAGAAGAGCAGCGATACTAATACGATAATTGGATTGATGTCGAGAGCGTCTCCCATGACCTTGGGGGTTAAGAAATTTCCTATCCCCATTTGAATTATTAATAGAGCGATAGATGCGGCTATAGCAGGCCCCAAATCGGGGTAAAATTTTACCAACGCCACTAAAATAGGGGGGATAGACGCTAGAATCGATCCAATGTAAGGAATAAAGTTGAGAACAAAGGCCAGCACTCCCCAGTTAACGGCGAAATCCACTCCGATGGCCGTTAAGGCGAGCCATGCGGCTATGCCGGTCGCGGCGCTGATGATCACCGCTGTAACTAAATATCGACCTATCTGTGCGGATATGGCGTTAATAACCTGCTGCACTCGCTCCGCAGTAGTGGGGGAAAAAGCTCGTTTAAGTTTCCCCCCTGGCGCAGGTGTCCCCAGCAATATGAAGATCAGAAATACGATCACGAGAAAAAGATTACTAACCAGAGAAATAGCAGTTCCTGGAAGTGTAAGAAGCCAGGAAGTTAAGCGTTTCCCCCAATCAAATTCAATCAAAAGATCTGTTGGTAGGTCTGTGGATTGGCCGACATCCTGTATAAGATGTATCAGGCGTTCATAATAGGCCGGGAATGCGTTTACAAAGGGCATTAAACGCCTATAGAGGAAAGTGAACGCCAGTAAACAGACACCTAAAAAAAGAATAAGTAACAACGTTATAGAGAGGGTAGGAGGAATTTTTTTCTTCTCGAGCTTTCTCACTATAGGTTTAAAAATATAAGAAAGAAGCCATGCCACTACCAAAGGCATAACAACGCTTCTTGCAGAGCGAAGCACGGCGCCTGCCGCTACAACACAAAGAAACCCCATAAAGAAAAAAAGGCTTCGGAACCCATATCGACTTACAACCTGAACCCTTTCTTTTATCTCTTCGTTACTATTATTCTCAGAAGAAGAGCCCATATTTCCCCTCCTATCCTAGGAGGTCTGCGTTGATACGACCACCTATGCAGCCAATGTAACCGATGTGGCCAATATAGACAATAATTAAATGGTGCCAGATTTTGACGAAGAGTGTTTCCCCTATACAGTTCACTCAGATGACGTAACCTCACAAGTTTCAGTACGCCCACCTCTAGATGTGATCATTGCAGGCTCCAGTGCTCTCATGCCACTAAACATGCTGAAGAAAGGTGCATTTCCCCTCTCTTGCATATTTCAAGACTTGGCACCATGCTCTCCAACGCATTCAGCGGAGGCAAGAATGTGAGAGCGCATTAATTCAACAGCTCTTTCTTCATTATGCTCCTTCAGTGCATTTACAATTTCTCTATGTTCATCAAGGCTGGGGTTCCCTCCGAAGTCAAAAAATGATTCAAAAAGCACTAAATAGACGAGAGAGCGAGAGAGTACGCTTACGATAAGATCATAAAGAACTACATTCCCGCTGGCTTCCGCAATAATTTTATGGAAAGCATTGTTTATCTCCAGGTACTTATCCAAATCCTTCTCTGCAAAAATACTTTCTTCTTTTTGCATCTCTTCTTCCAACATGCAAAGCTGAAGAGGCGTTATGTGATGTACCGCTTTTTTCACAGCCAAACATTCTAAATATGCTCGCATCTCGAAGGTATTTTCAATCTCTTCTTTAGATGGGTCGACTAAACTGGCACCTTCGTTGGGTATCATGTTAATAAGCCCTTCATTTGCAAGACGTCTAAATGCCTCTCGCACAGGGGTTCGACTCACATGTAACTGCTCTGCGATAGCTATTTCTGGAAGATGTTGCCCCGGTTTGAATTCTTTATTCATGATTTTACGGCGTAGTTCTTTGTATACATAATCTACAGATGATTGTGTTTGAGAATGATGCCTCAATAAAAAAACCTCCCTGTCCACATAGATTTTCTGTCGAAGGAACCCTATTCAGAACTCCCCACGAGAAAATTCTCCATAACTGCTTAGATTCAGACATAGATAAATATATTTATATTAAAGAAGATGTTATTTAAGAAGTTGTGAGAGAACGGAAAAATCAATTAAAAAGCTGGCTTTATTTTATCAAATTTTTCATAAAGACCTCCAACTCATCATACATTTATTTCCCTAGTGTCTTCATTGTCGCCTTGTTTTCCAGAATTCTATGTATCCATTGAATGCTAAAAGATGCAATATCGATTGTCAAGGACCTTAGAAATTTATGCGGCGAGAAGGAAAAGATGTCGAATCTGGTTGTTCCCATTCTAAAAGTATCTCTTGTATCGAGTTGTTTATGAAATTTTAGAAATTGAAAAAACTTGACAGGACGGGGAAAATGGATTATGAATACTATGTATTCCATGAATACTAAAAGAATTATATAGTAAGAAAGAGGAGGAAGCTCATGGACAAGAAAAAGGTCGTATACCCTTATATTCCAAACTCCGTTCCTCATATTCAGGAAGAAATGTTGAAGGAAATAGGTGCGGAAAGCATTGATGAATTTTTTGAGTGTATCCCTTATGAATTAAGGCTTCACAAACCACTTGATCTTCCCGCCCCCCTCCTTTCTGAAATTGAGCTTAAGCGACATGTGCAACAGGTTCTTTCAAAGAATGCCACTACTACAGAAAATATTAGTTTTCTTGGCGGAGGGTGCTGGAACCACTACGTTCCCGCCATATGCGATGAAATAAACCAACGTTCGGAATTTCTTACGGCCTACGCAGGAGAGCCTTACGAAGATCACGGAAGATTTCAAGCTCTTTTTGAATATGAAAGCATGATGGCCGAGCTTGTGGATATGGATGTTGTAAACGTTCCAACATATGATGGAGCTCAGGCCGCAGCCACAGCCATCAGAATGGCTTCCAGAATTGCGAACCGCAGCGAAGTGCTTGTGGCTGAAAATATTCATCCAGAAACAAAAGCAGTTATAAAAAATTACTGCAACCCAGATCTCTCAATAGTCTGCGTCCCCTGCGATCCTAAAACAGGATGCCTTGATGTACAGAAACTCAAAAGCCTTACATCGTCTAAAACTGCTGTTCTCTATTTTGAAAACCCATCTTTTATCGGCACTATAGATTCCAATGGTTCCCACATAGCGAAAATCCTTCATGAGGCTGGAGCTCTTATGGTTGTAGGTGTGGATCCTTCCTCTATGGGACTCCTGACGCCTCCGTCCCGTTACGGGGCAGATATTGTTTGCGGAGACCTACAACCTCTTGGTATGCATCAATGTTATGGTGGAGCCCGGGGTGGGTTCATGGCTACTCGGGACGACGAAACCTTCGTTAGAGAGTATCCATCCCGGCTTTTTGGAATAGCTCCCACAACCCATGGTGAGTGGGGATTTGGAGATGTAGCTTGGGAACGAACATCCTTTGCAGAGCGAGAAAAAGCTAAAGAATTTGTTGGAACAGCAGCGGCTCTCTGGGGAATTACTGCAGGGGTCTACGTAGCTCTTATGGGGCCAAAAGGCATGAAGGAGCTTGGAGAGAACGTTTATATACGCTGTCAGTACCTTATGGAAAAAATGGCGGTGCTTCCAGGCGTAAAAATACCCCTTCAATCCACCCCTCATTTTAAAGAGTTTATTGTGAACTTTGATGGAACAGGAAAGTCTGTGAAGGAGATTAATAAAGCTCTATTAGATAGGAATATTTTTGGTGGCCTCAATGTCTCGAAACTTTTCCCAAGCTATGGCGAGAGCGCTCTTTACAGCGTAACAGAAGTTACAACGCAACAAGACATGGATACTCTCATCACAGCTCTAGGCGAAATTCTTGTATAAATTGAAAGAAAGGAATGAACGCTCATGGGAATGAATATGCAAACCAAACTGAGAGACTTCCATCAGGCGCGGTGGGACGAACCCATTATTTACGAGCTCTCAACACCAGGCGAACGGGGAGTGCTCTTGCCCGAGATAGAAGAAGGAATACAGAACACCGTTAAAGATCCTATAAAAAAGCTTCCTGCCCATATGGTCCGATCAGATGAGGCAAACCTTCCTGAAATGGGACAAATGAGGGTTTTAAAACACTATCTTCGCCTTTCTCAGGAAAACCTCGGTGCTGATCTGAACATTGATATTGGGCAGGGGACGTGCACGATGAAGTACAACCCCAAAATAAACGAGGTCCTGGCACAAAATCCCAAAATAAGCCAGCTCCACCCATATCAAGATGAATCTACAGTTCAGGGGGCTCTTGAAATTATCTATAACATGGATATTGCTTTGAGGGCTATTTCTGGAATGGACGCTTTTTCTCTTCAGACAGGTGGAGGTTCTCAAGCTCTTTATTCCATTATTTCCATTATCAGAGCCTGGCTTGAGCATACGGGGCAGACAGAAACAAAAGATGAAATTATCACGACCATATATTCCCATCCTTCTAACGCTGCGGTAGCTAAACTTAAAGGTTTTAAAATCATCACAATATACCCTGGCGACGACGGACGTCCAGATTTCGAAGCCCTTAAAAATGCTGTTTCAGAACGAACAGCTGCTCTTATGATTACAAACCCTGAAGATATTGGAATTTATAATTCGCGGATCAAGGATTTTACAGATCTGGTACATAGCGTTGGAGGTCTTTGCAGCTACGATCAGGCAAATCTCAACGGCATTATGGGCATAACTCGCGCTCGGGAGGCCGGCTTCGATATTTGCTTCTTCAACCTTCATAAAACCTTTTCGGCTCCCCATGGCTGCGGCGGCCCGGGAAGTGGTGCTGTCGGCGTTACAGAAAGGTTGAAACAGTATCTTCCTGCCCCCCTTGTAGAAAAAAACATGAAGACGGGTGCTTTTTCTTTAAACTATAACCTTCCCCATTCTGTAGGGAAAATTAAAAACTTTTATGGGACCCTCCCCGCCATTCTCAAAGCCTATGCGTGGGTTCGGGCTTTAGGAGCCGATGGTATTAAGGAAGCGGCCAGGGTGGCAGTCTTAAATAATAACTATATTTTTAGAAAAATCCTGGCTATACGAGGTGCTTCTGCACCATATGCTGAAGGGGAACACAGGGTAGAGCAAGTCCGTTACAGTTGGCAGAAACTGAAAGAAGAAACGGGTGTAACCACAACTGATGTACAGAACAGGATGTTCGATTTTGGTGTCCACTATTGGACAAGCCATGAACCCTGGATAGTTCCAGAACCTTTCACTATCGAGCCAACGGAATCTTACTCAAAACAAGAGCTGGACGAGTTTATAGCTATCACTGAACAGATTGTGAAAGAAGCTTACGAAAACCCGGAGATAGTTAAAACAGCCCCTCATAAGAGTACGATCCATACAGTAGACCACTCTTATTTTGATGACCCTGAGAAGTGGGCTATTACGTGGAGGAGTTATCAAAAGAAATATCAGGGCTATTTTGAAAAAAGACGGATAGAGGAGTAACAAGGCATGAAAAAGCTGGGGCTCATCATTAATCCAATTGCTGGAATGGGTGGCAAAGTTGGGCTCAAGGGAACTGATGGCCCCGCTATATTGGCACGGGCTCTGGAGATGGGAGCCACCTCTCATGCTCCGGAGCGCGCTGCTGAGGCCCTGGAAAAACTTTTAGACATAAAAGAGGAAATACAAATTCTTACCTTTCCGGGAGATATGGGAGAAAGAGTAGCAAAACAAAAGGGGTTCTTCCCAACAATCTTATTGAAAGGAGTGATATCTGGAAAAAACACTACTTGTGAAGACACAATCCTTGCAGCAAAAGAGTTGTTAAAACAAAAAGTGGATCTTCTACTTTTTGCCGGAGGAGATGGTACGGCCCGTGACATATGTGAGAGTGTGGGCTCTCAACTTGCAGTACTCGGTATCCCCTCCGGAGTGAAAATTCACTCAGCTGTTTTTGGCTGTTCTCCGCAACAGGCTGGTGAAGTGGCTCAATTATACTTGAAAGGGCAGAGTACACAAAAGAAACTCGCAGAGGTAATGGATATTGATGAAGACCTCTTCAGAAGCGGAGTTGTAACTGCTAAGCTTTATGGGTATCTCAATATCCCTTTCGAAAGAAGAAGAGTGCAACGGCTTAAAGCAGGAAGTCCTGCTTCTGAAGAAGCTGTACACCAAGCAATAGCTGATCATATTATTCACAACGAAATGGATGCCGATACGCTGTACATCATTGGGCCGGGAACAACCACAAGGGCTGTTATGTCTGCTCTGAACCTTGATTACTCTCTTTTAGGTGTGGATTGTGTTTGCAACAAACGTCTTGTAGGAAAAGATCTTTCAGAAGAAGCACTATTAAAGCTTTGCGCTCAGCATAAAAAGGTGAAACTTCTTATAACCCCTATTGGTGGACAGGGTTTTCTTTTGGGGCGAGGAAACCAGCAAATAAGTCCTCGTGTTCTTCACTTTGTATCTCGTGATGATCTCTTTGTTCTCTGTACACCAGCTAAACTTTGTTCTTTGGAAGGTTCTCCTTTACTTATCGATACCGGCGATACACCCATTAATCAGAAATTTTCCGGTTATATCCATCTCATTACAGGATATAAGGAATATGTAGTGTATAAAGTACGATGAGACGCTGCAGCGTAATCGTTGACAGAAGGTTTTTTTGTGATATTGTAATTGATGTACACAATGGATTCAATGAATTCATTTCGTTGCTGAGCGAGTCGTACGTAACTTTAACTTCTTTTCTGCGCGTTTAACGCAAAAATATTCAGAAGGGAGTTTTCAATATGGCTAAACGCAAATCATTACAAATTGGTGCAGGGATGGTTGGTCGTTGTATTGTCAACGATATGATAAAAGATTTTGATGTTACTGTCCTTGATATGAGCGAAGAGAATTTGGCTGAAACGAAGCGCCTCTTCCCTGATGTAAAAACCGTCAAGGGGTCTGCCACAGACGAGAAGCTTTTTCAGGAAATTACCAAAGATGTAGATATCGTTACCGCTGCTATGCCTGGAACAGTAGGGTATAAGGTGACTGAGATCGCTATGAAATATGGGAAAAAGCTTGCCAGTGTCTCCAGCATGCATGGTCGTTCCGACGAACCTTTTGATAAGATCGGGAAAGAAACAGGCGGGCTCGGTATTTCAATGATTGGCTTTGAGCCTGGGATGAGCAACTTTTTTGCTGGACGTGGTTACCACCTTCTCGACAAATGTGAGGAGATGTATGTTTACGTTGGCGGCATTCCTTATAATCCGCGCCCTCCTTTTAACTACACTACCACCTGGTCTTTCACAGATAACCTCAATCAGTTTGCACAGCCTACCACTGTCGTCCGTAACGGACAGGAAATTGTAATTAAGGCATTGAGTGAGCTTAAAGAATTTCAAATCGAAGATTATCCGGTTATGGAAGCCTTTACCAGTAATGGCCTTGGAAGCCTTTTCCGCAGCTTCCACAATGTGCCCAACATGGCCGCCTATACTGTTCGTTGGCCTGGGTTGACTCAGCAGATGCGTTTCCTGGTAGATCTCGATCTCTTCGATTGGGAACCTAGAGAGATTGCCGGACATAAACTTGTACCGCGTGAAATTCTCTTCAGCCTCTTCGCTGATAAATATAAGAAACTTCCTGGTGACCTTGATATGTCTGTTATGCGCATTATCACCAAGGGATATAAAAATGGCGATGCCGTAAATTACACGTGGGAAATAGCACAAGTTGAGGATCCTGACAGCGGCTATTCATCTATGGCTTGGTGTACGGCCAGTACCTGCGGCATTTTTGCCCGTGCTATGTGTGAAGGCAGAATTAAGGGATGTGGAATGGTCTCTGCTGAAAAACTTGCAGCTGATGACGATTTCTACAACTGGGTTATGGCCGAGCAGGATAAACGTGGCGTTCATTACAAGCTCAAGATCGACATTAAAAAGGACGCCAAGAAAAAGTGGAGTCGTGGCTAGGTGTACAGAGGAGTTATTTATAGATAAGAGAAAAGTTAGGAGTTTTTCCTAACTTTTCTCTAGCACCTATTGTTTCCAGTTTTAAGAAAAGAACTTTGATAGGAATCGTTACGATTCGTAACAGTCATATCTCGTATTTTAGATAGCTTAGGGTCTAAACAGCGTCAAACCACCTTTATATATCCCTTTTATGCGCTGGCAGTTTTTTTACTCCGGCACTGTAAGGTGTCACATTACAAGGAGGTGCCTGTAGCCCATGGACGTTGCACTAGTAACGAAATGGTTAGAGTTCTTCGCTTGGAAAGTTCTTTGGAACCGTTTTTTCCCTATTATTTTTATTGTTATGGGTTTGTACCTGACAATAGGAATGCGTTTCTTTCAATTTAGACGGGCTGGAGATATCGTATATAACACTATAGGAACCCTTTTTAGAAAGAAGAAAAAAGAGGAGAAAGAGAAAGGATTTATTAGCGCTTTTGGAGCCTTTGCCACAGCCCTGGGGGGGACTGTAGGTACAGGTAACATTGCTGGAGTTTCCAGCGCCATAGCCATTGGTG
Organism: Aminobacterium mobile DSM 12262; assembly: GCF_000526395.1. NCBI lineage: Bacteria > Thermotogati > Synergistota > Synergistia > Synergistales > Aminobacteriaceae > Aminobacterium > Aminobacterium mobile. The sequence continues at coordinate 361,050 of NZ_JAFZ01000001.1, forward strand.
GCCCAGGTGCGTTATTCTGGATGTGGATTGCGGCCTTGGTGGGAATGGTCACTAAAATGGCCGAGATTATTTTGACTCAACATTATAAACAGCGTTTCCCAGATGGGACATGCTACGGAAGTGCCGCCTTTTACATTGAAAAAGGGCTTGTTCAAGAACGAGGTTGGAAATGGTGTAAGGTACTAGCTATTGTATTCACCGTTTTCATGATTGGTGCTTTCTATTTTGCTCCTGGCCCATACACCATAATGGAATCTTTTCAACGCTCTTTCAATCTAAGCAAATATACCGCTATTGGGATGAGCATTGCTTATACCCTCCTTTGTTATTACATTGTTCTTGGCGGTATCCCTCGCGTGGTTAAATTCGCAGAAAACGTCGTTCCTGCTATGGTTGTCCTTTATGTTACGGCAGGGCTTTTTGTTATTTTCCAAGACTTTGGAGCTCTTAAAGATGCGTTTGCCAGCATCTTTTATTATGCATTTACGCCCTGTGCCGCTGTCGGCGGATTTGCTGGTGTAGGGGTTATGAAAGCTGTTCAGGTTGGCGTTGCCCGTAGCGTCTATAGCAATGAAGCCGGTTGGGGAAGTTCCGCCATTATCCACGCTACAGTGGAAGTGGACCACCCTGCTCGTCAGGGTATGTGGGGAGCTTTTGAAGTCTTTGTAGACACCATTATAGTCTGTTCCATCTCAGGCCTGATGGTGATAGTTACCGGTGCCTGGAAGAGTGGTCATGGCGGGGCTGGCGCTGTAGGCGACGCTTTGACAGCAGTATTTGGGTCATACGGTGCATATGCGCTGTCATTTTTCATGCTTATTTTTGCTTTGACCACCACAACAGGTTGGTTCTCATACTTGGAATCCCTGATCGTCTATTGCACTAGAAATAAGACACGTGAACAGCGCATGAAGTATATTCAGTTCGTTCGTTTCACTGGTCCTGGTGTTCCCCTGCTCTTTACTCTCTATGCTTTCTATAACAACATGGTTCCCTCAGTGGTCTGGATGGTTTTAGACATTCAATCTGCCGTTCCCGTATATGTGAACGTTGTGGCGTTGGTCTTGTTGTCTCCGCTCATATTCCGTCTTACGAAGGAGTTTGAAACCGATTATCTTGATCCTGAAAAAGCTGCTCGGAAAGCCGCCAAAAGAGACGCTCAGCTTGCAGAGTAGCCTATGAGGAGGACGTGTAGATGTCTGATTTCTTTGACGCTGTTAAGGTTAAAATTCAAGTCAATAGCTTCTTTGGAGGGAAAGTTCAGAGTCGTACTCTAATTTTCCCCAACGGAAGTCGTAAAACGTTGGGAGTGTATCTCCCAGGCGATTATGAGTTCCATTCTGACGGGCCAGAGAAAGTGTTAATGACTGCAGGTTCTGTGGAAGTCTTTTTCCCTGGAGACGCTGACTGGCGAAAAGTAGGCGTAGGCGAGGTCTATATGGTCCCTGCAAACACTGTCTTCAAGATCAGATGTGCAGAACTGTCGGAGTATATTTGCGACTTTCTTTAATATATGTCGATGTTCTGCCGCTGCAAAGCGGCAGAACATCATACTTTTTCCTTAAGGAAGCGGAGGTTTAGAGGATGAAGAATCTCGATGAATTAGTACTCTCTCGATCGCAAGAACTGATACAGACTGTTCAGGAGAGTGTCCGCATTCCCAGCATTTGTTCCGCACCTCAGCCCGACTGTCCCTATGGCAGGGAGATAGGGCGTACCCTGGACCATGCTCTGCATGTAGCCCAATCCTTAGGGTTTCATACTGTTAATCTCGATGGCAAAGTGGCATGGGCTGAATATGGTGATGGCGAGGAAATTGTTGGAGCCATGGGGCACCTTGATGTGGTTCCTCCAGGAGAAAATTGGGATTTCGATCCTTTCTGTGGAGATATAGTTGATAACCACATACGGGGCAGAGGAACACAAGATGATAAAGGACCTCTTTTCAGCTCCCTCTTTGCATTAAAAGCGCTGGCAGACTCTGGCGTTCCTTTGAAAAATAAGATTCGGATTATTTTCGGTCTAGACGAAGAATCCGGCAAAATGAAAGATGTAACAGCCTATCTAGAATCTGAAGGCCCTTGGCTGATGGGGTACACTCCCGACGGAGAATACCCGGTAATCAATGCAGAGAAAGGGGCTCTCAAGTTTATTGGCAAAACCAATTTCACTGGAAATCTCCCAGGTAAAATCACGCCTCTTTCTTACAACGGGGGTGAAAGCACGGGATCTGTGCCAGCAAAAGCGGAAGCCCTCCTTTCAGGGGGAAAAAGGGAATTGGAAGAAGCGAAGGGTATTCTGACAAAGATGGCAGCAGAACTTCACTGGCCAATTTCTACCAGTTGGCACGACTCCCATCTGAAGATTTCCGTTATGGGTAAAGCTGCGCATGCAACCTTGCCTGGATTGGGTGTGAATGCCATTGGAAGGCTCTGTTCTCTAATGGCAAAATTGGATATGGCAGAAACATACCGTCGTTTCTTTCGCTTTATTGGAGAAAACATTGCCCTTTCCCCTGATCTATCAGGTCTAGGTTTAGCGGCTTCTCATCCTCATACGGGGGATATTACCTGTAATTTGGCTCAACTTAAAGGAGACAACAACAATGCTTCTTTCTTTGTAGGGATCTATATACCAGCTGAGACAATTTCTTTCGAAGATGCTTGCTCTAAAATTAAATCTATTTGCCTCAAAGAAGCTATTGTTCTTGATATACAAACTCAGATGGCACCACTGCTTGTATCTCCTCAATCTCGTCTCATTCAGGCCTTATCCAGGGGCTATAAGAGCGCGACAAATGAGGAGCCTCGATTACTATCTATGTGTGGCAGCACATATTCGAAAAAAATGCCGAATATGGTTCCATTTGGGGGGGCTTTCAATGATGAACCGGACTTCGCTCACGGGGCGAATGAAAGAGTTCTCATAGATCGCCTGCTCCGCAGTACGTGCATCATGGCTCATGCTCTTAGAGAGCTGGCGAACGATTAGCTATGACATATAGCCCAGTAGTGTTCCAACTTCTATTTATGACGTTTTCAGCAGCGGCGATGGATAGCGGCTACTACTTCCTTCCGGCCTATTTTCCCAGTGTTGGTTTCGATACTGGCCCATGGCTGGGATGGATAATGGGGGCCGGGTATGGAGTATCAGCTCTTTCTCGACCATTCGCTCCTTTGATAGTAGAACGAATTGGTCTTGATCGCTCTCTGAAAGTTGGATTTCTATTACTACTGGTTGCTTCCGTAGCTTTGGCTGTTGGTCCATTAACAGTGGGACTTGCTATCTTCTACAAAGTACTTCTTGGCTTCGGCTTTACGCTTCAGGGAGTTTCCATGATAGCTTATCAAATGGTTCTCGTTCCAAAACAGACGCGAGGACGGGATATCGCCCTGATCTCTTTGGGGTACGTTCTTCCATCTCTCATACTTGCGCCTTGCCTTGAATGGATTCTCCTTAAAGGCTATCCGCACGTCTACTCTTTAACTCTTGTAGTAGTTGTGTTAGGCGGATTATTGCTCAGTCTTCGCTTCAGAGGAGAGCTAGAACACCCCAGCCTTTGTAAAGAAGAGAAAGGGGCTGCTAGCTACAAAGAAATATTCACCATGCGCCCAATCCTTGCATTCATGGCTGTCATGTTCGTTTTCTCCTTAGTGGATGCCATGCAGATTACCTTCGTGTCTCTTGCTTATGAACGACATCTTGTGGCTACGGCGTTTTTCCTTCCTGTTGCCGTTACGTCTCTGGCAATCCGTACTTTAGGAGGCTCCCTTTTGAATCGTTTCCCTCGTCGTCTTTTGGCAGGAGCTACTACCTTTGTTACAGCCATTGGTATTTTAGGTACGAGTTTCGCCTCATCCTCATGGCAACTTGTATTCTTAGGAATTTTTTTCGGCATTGGAATGGGAATCGGATTCCCTGCCATGACGTGCCTGGTAGGGGATTTAGGTGATGATCGAACGCGTACAAAGCTTGCAGCAATCTATGGGCTGCTTTATTCAGGTACTTTCTTTATAGTACCTGCAATTATTAGCTCTATTGCAGCATATCTGAACTATACAATAGCCTATCGTCTTGTATCTATTGCCTTTTTAAGCCTGAACGTTGCTGCTTTTCGCTGGAGTTATGGTATACAGCAAGCCGCGACTTCACAAAATATAGAAACCATATCGGAGGTATGACATTATGAAAATTGGATTTATTGGTGCGGGTCTCATTTGTGAAATTCTAACTCAAAATATTTTGGGCAGCGGGCTTGTTAAAGCGGAGGATATCCACATTACCGATGTTTTTAAAGCTCGTGAAAAAGAAATGCACGATCGCTATGGCCTTACAGTTGCTTCTGATAAGGCTGACGTTATTAAGGCTGCAGATTTTGTGTTTATTTGTGTTCGCTCTGATAATGCAATAGATCTTGCAGAGGAACTTCGTAAAATGAACCCTGATTTCAGTGGCAAAGCCCTTGTTTCCATCTCATCGGGCATACCCATGAAACTTTATGAGGATATCTTCCCAGACCTTGCCATTGCCAGGGCTCTTCCCAACCCTCCCAGCCGCATTGGTCATGGAGTAGTTGCTGTAGCCTTTAACAAAAAATTTAACGATACTCAGAGAGAAAATCTCATGAAACTTTTTGATTCCATGGGGAAAGCTTATATGCTCGACGAAGAGAAAATCAACGTTGCTACAGCTACTACAGGCCCTGCACCTGTCTATGCTTTCTTCGAAGCCATGGTAGAATCTGCTCTACTTCTTGGCATTGACCATAAAACGGCATCTCATATGGCCTTTGGGACAGTAGAAGGTTGTTTAAAAGTTTGGGAACGACAAATTGATAATATAGCAGGCCTATTGAAAGAGACGAGCACTCCAGGTGGTATCTCTGTCCGTCAGCTTTATGCACTTGAAAAACGGGCTTTCAAGGCTATTGTCAAAGAAAACTATGAGGAAGGCTGGACTCGCACAAAGGCTTACAGCGATTCTATTCGAGAAATGTTAAAAAAGTAAGTTTTTTAAAAGAAAGTCTCGAAGGTAGTGTCTGTGAATATTATTGGAGTTTTTTATAGCCTTCTTGTCGCTTTTGTGTGGGGAAGTGCCCCTATTATCTATCGCTATTGCATTGCGAGCAGTTCTGCATTGAAGATGCAGGCTGTGCGTAGCATTGGATTTTTAGGATGTGGTCTGGTTATAGCGGCATTTTCTCCAGACATAATGCGAGTTGCTTTCCATTCGGCCTTCCTGGTTTCCATTGGTGGGCTATCGGCTCTTTTAGTTGGCGACTCGCTTTTTTTCCACGGCATTAAACTTATAGGGCCTGGTACCGCTACCGCTATTACAGGTACCTATCCCTTCTTTGCAAGTGTTGCGGCGATTCTTTTCCTTGGCGAAAAAGCTACCACGGCAACGGTTGTGGGAACAATCTGTATTTTTGTTGGATTAGTGGTCTTCCGCATGAAAAAAGAGGAACCAAAGCAGAAATCTCTTAAGGGAGTTCTTCTGGCACTCTTCGCAGCTTTTTTTTGGAGTGTTAACTTTGTTTTAACTAGATGGGGAATGACTGCAGGTAATATTTCGCCCAAGGCCCTTGTTTTCTGGCAATCTATTTCTTTCTTCATATCTATATGGCTGTGCTGGGGCATCTCTTGGTTTAGAAACGGTCGACAAGAGCCTTTTTTTAAAATGCCGCTTAAAAACATGCTCATGATGATAACAGTGGGAGTTCTATCAATGGGGTTGGGAGGCTTCCTGACGTCAGAAGCGATGAGATATGCTCCTGCATCGGTAGTAACTCCTATTACTGCATCTAGCCCCCTCTTTGCGGCATTTTGGGGGAGAGTACTCTATAGGGAACCTATTTTAATTCCCCAATGGATTGGCATTGTCCTTATACTTGCTGGTGGAGTGGCCATCAACTTCGGTTGATAAGGCATTCATAGAACAGTAACAAAGCCCCTCTTGTAGTGAAAACGAAGCAGCGTTTCAACTACGGGAGGGGCTTTCTCCCGTCCTCTTACCCACACTATCAATAGTATGCAACAAGCAACCATTGGCCGGCATGTAGTACATAGAGCAAAACCTAGCACCACCCTACCTCCAAAAACCTTCCAGCGACGTTATTTACGCGCTCAGGAAGGGCCATCATGTACCAAGAACCTCTCCTGGCTTTACTGCACGTTGCACAGCCTGATGCCACGTATTTTACAAGGCCAGCTGTTCGACGAAAGGCCCTACTTGGGGAACTTCTCCCCCCACGTATTTGTATCTTTTACCCCTTGACCCCACTTATAAGGGTGAAGGCTGGTAAAAGAAAGGAGGTGTGGCTCGTGTCTCTGTATATTCCTGTTGAAAGTCGGCTACAGCTTCGCATTAATCTTGGTCCCGATGAAAATGGCGACATGGTTCTTAAAAGCATGAACTTCTCTGATGTATTACCTGAAGCCGAAGCTGGCAAAGTAGATCTTGTAGCGAAATCTCTTGCTTCCTTGCTTGAGTATCCTCTCGAGGAAACGCTGAAGATCGATAGTAACGCCGTTGAAGAGCAGTAGTTATCAGGTATCGTAGAGTTTAGATAAAAAGGGGGGATACATATGAAGAGCGTACGACTCAAGTTTGGAACGTCCGACGGAAAAAAACGAACCATCTCCCTGCGATATCCACGGGCAGATATAACAGAGCCTGAGGTCCGCAGTGCCATGCAGGCCCTTATCGATAACAACATTTTTGTAAATGGCCTTACTGCTATTGCAAGCGCAGAGATGGTAGAGACCACTGTGACTCCTCTTATTGAAGGGTAAACGACTATAAAGGCGGCCGGGAATTTCCCGGTCGCCTTTTCATGCTTCTAAAAGGAGGTGATAGAGATGGAGGACTTTTGGTCCTTGTGTCTTCAAAATGGCTTTTCTGTGGCGGTAGCAGCCTATCTGCTTGTACGTATGGAGAAAAGGCTTGACGAACTCACGGAAGCCATCCGGCGCCTCGAAAGCGCTATCACACATATTGGAGGAGGCATGAACAGTGAAACAGCTTCTTAATGATTTCCAGCTTACACCCCACTTTAACTTGCGGGAATTTCAATGTCGTTGTTGTCAACAGGCAAAAGTATGGCCTCAATTGCCGCTATGCCTTGAAAAACTGAGAACCCTTTGGGGAAAACCTCTTATTCTCACGAGTGGATACCGTTGCCCAACCCATAACAAAGAAGTAGGCGGTGTCCCTCATAGTCTTCATATGAAAGGTTGTGCTGCAGACGTGGTAGTTATGCATAAATATCAATCCCATTTCTGCAAATTAGCAGAAAAAACCGGATTCCACACCATCTTGCCCTACGGTCGTCGTAACTTCGTTCATCTCGCCATAAAAATCAACCAAAAGAGGGTGAGAATGGAGTGAGTGCCAATAAACGAATTGAAGAAACAGAAAAATTTAAGTGTTGGGTTCGTCACTTTATTGAAATAACGGCACGACGATATGTTGGTAGAGGTGCCGAGTTTGAAGATTTGAAACAAGAAGGCATTATAGCCTATCTCTTTCTTATACAAAAATGCCCGCCGGAAAAGTCTAAAAAAGAGTATATTTCCAAACGATTACCGGGGCGAGTTCGAGACGCAGCCAGGCGATATCGCAGAACTCCTTACGCCTGCGAGTTTACCCCTCAACTTGAAGTGGTAATGGCAGCCCCGAGGAAAAACCTTCCTATTGAATATATCGATATGCTAGAGCGCTATTTTACCCGGGAAGAGATCTTCCTTATCCAGGCACTTTTCTTAGGGTATACGCAGAAAGAAATAGCTGAAAAGTTACAACGTACCCAACAGGCTGTGAGTGCTCGCATAAAGAAGATACGGCGCAAAACGAGGAATATTCTTCATCGTTATTGGCCGCTATAAACTTTTAAGGGAGCCAGATGTGGCTCCCTTCCCCCGCTATCATGATATAATTTCAAATATTGCCTCTCAAGCAAAATATATCCATGGAGATAGTAAAAAACATGAACAAACACTTTATTGGCATTCTTTTTGCACTCTGCACAGGAATTTCCTGGGGCGTGGTGAGTCCTTTAGGGCGTGCTCTTGCCCTTCGAGGTGTGGATATGGCAACAGTTATAGTGCTGCGAGCCTTTCTCGTTACCATCTGCTGTGGCACCTACCTGGCATGGTGCGACCGCGCCTCCCTGAAAAAGACAGTACAGGAACAGGGGCTTCTTTTTATCTACGGTATTCTCTCTGTAGTGTGCACCTATACGGGATTTCTTTACTCTTTAAAATATCTCACAGTTTCTGCCGCCCTTATTATTCACTACACCTTCCCTCTCGTCACCCTCATAGGTGGAATTTTTATTACGCGGGAACGCCCCACCTTCGCCCAGATTGTGTCGGCTTTTCTTATTCTTCTCGGTGTATGGGTGGGCATGTTTTTCGGAAAAGGCGGAGCTCAAAACATTGCCCTTCCAGGAATTCTTTGGGGGCTTGTAGCCGTTATGGGGCTAGCCGGTCAATCTCTCTTGGGGCGAAAAATAGCGAAAGAAGGACGCATTACCCAAGGCAGCCTTATTTTTTATTCCCATCTCTGGGGTGGACTCTGCATGGTTCTTGCAAAGCATCTCTCTGCTGGATGGCACGATATTGCACTCCTTTCCCGCAGCGATTGGGGATCTATCTTCCTTCTCACCGCTATAGGAAGCTTGTTGGCGTACGCAGCGTACTACACAGCCCTTAAATATATTTCAGCCACAGCTGCCAGTCTTGTATGTACAGTGGAAATAGTAACGGGCATTAGCCTTGCCGCTCTCTTGAGCAAAGAGATGCCAACGACCAACGAAATATGGGGCAGTGCCATTATTATTCTCGCCATCTTTCTTGCAGCTCTGCCGCCAGACCTTTTCCAGCGGCGCCCGCGGCATTCCATGCGAGATAATGCGTAAAAAGAGGTGTAGATTAAGGGAAGCACTTTTTTAGAGAAGGTGCTTCCCTTGTTTTTTGACAATCTCTATTTTGAGTAATAAAATGACTCAAAAAGGGAAAGGAAATATTCAATAACACATGCTTGAATCTCTTATCACATCAAAAACCCGAATAAAACTGCTTTTAAAATTCTTTCTGAACCCGGAAAACAAAGGGTATTTGCGGGAACTCTCCGATGAATTTGGCGAGTCGACTAACGCTGTGCGGGTAGAACTGAATCGCCTTACAGAAGCAGGCCTCTTAGAGACCCACGACGAAGGTCGAACAAAAGTCTATAGGGCCAACATAAAACACCCGCTCTTTCCAGAAATACGGGCCATTGTGGCAAAAACGCTTGGAATCGACCAACTTGTGGATCAGGTTATAAAACGCCTTGGCAATGTGGAACTTGCCTTTATAACTGGAGACTATGCAAAAGGTATTGACTCTGGCCTTATCGACCTAGTGCTTGTTGGTGACATTGACAGGGCATACCTGCAAAGCCTGATAGACAAACTTGAAAAGATGATTGAACGGAAAATTCGTGTTTTGGTACTGAAGCAAGACGAATTGCAGATGTTGAGTGATACTTTTGCTGATAATGTACTTGTGGTTTGGGAGATGTAATGTGGACAATATGGTTAAGATTATTAGTGGAGAAAGAATAATGAAAAAAATATTAATGATATTAATAATGATTGTTATGATTTTGAATTTTTTTTGTGGGGCATCTTTTGCATCCTCTAAAAAAAATTTCAGAGAGAATTCTTGCATTGTTGATAATATTGATGAAGCACTTTGGCAAAAAACAGTGGAAATATACTTGAAAGACGATCTTTGGACAGAGCAAAATGCATATGATGCGTGTCATTATTTAATGGTACCTATGCATGCGGCTTTTCTTTTGAGGAAATATGAGTGGGAAGAACAATTTAATACTCATTTTTTGCGGTTTTTAGAAGCTTATCAAAATGGTAATGCTATTGTAGAAGGGAGACTTAATAGGCTTCATTATTTTTATTTAATGAGTCGTTTTTTAGCGCTGTCTTTAAATTCAAATAATTATGGTATTTTACAAAAAGAGTTGCAAAAAATATTATATGACGAGATAGAAATTTTATGGACTAAAGACCCCGCATGGATGTGGGGGAAGAAGCCCTTTATTGGGGGGATGCGCGAGAGATTCGCATGGAAATTCTCTGGTGCTAAACTCCCTTATAGTTATTGCAAGGCTGTTATTGATGAGGAATTATTTGTTTTTTCGATCGCAGCTGATTTACGAAGTATAGAGCGTGTTGTTAAAACAAGGGCAACATGGTCTCCTCTCATTAGTGATATCTTAGATGCAGCATATGATGTTTTTAAAAAAGAAAGCAGTTTTTTAAGTGATGATGGTTGGCTTTTCCAAATAGGCGTATGGGCAGACCATGGGGATTATGCGTATGTTGGACATTTACAGAAAGGGACTAATTTAGAACCTAAACCATTACGAGACGTGTCTTCTGATGTATCTCATAGCCATAGGTTTCCTCTTTGGATATTAAGTTTACGAGATGCATATGAAAGCTCAGACGAGGAATACCAATATTATGAAAAAGTAAGAAAAGGCTTAGCAAAACAATTTACAGAGAAAGTATTGATCCCCCCTTCCAATGTTTTCCAGGCGTACAGAACTACTAATTTTATGGACGGGAGAAATGGTATTTATAGGTGGAATTATAAAACCCAAGGACCAAATAATGGGTATGGCCCATATGAATTATCAGGGACATTCATGCTTGGTTGGTGGGCTTTTTGTGGTTCTAAAATAATAGATGATTCCTATGGTGAGATGGTAAAAGCTTTCCCTCTAAGTGAAAGAATTATATCTGTATATACCGGACCCAACACAACTAGAGAAAGACATTCCCTTGTTAAATTTCCAGATTTTTTCAAGAATGGATATTCAGAGTTGTTAGTTAGATTAGCTAGTAAAATGCCTGTGTTCTAGAAGAGAAGAGGTGCTCTTAGAATATAAAGGCGGACAAATCTAAAAAGAAATTGCATTTTACATGTTATTTCAATTTATTAATAGGGTGAAGGTTTGATTTCAATGAAGTATTTTTTGCCTCGCTTAATTGAAAATCTAAAAAACAAATTTAAATCAGAATCAGCAGTCAAAAGCGTTTCCCTCTTAGCTGGAGGTACAGCTATTGGTCAGGCTATTTATGTTTTTGTAACCCCTATTTTATCTAGGCTCTATTCTCCTTCAGATTTTGGGGTTTTAGCCATATATGCAGCCTTACTAAGCATTTTGGGGGCTTTTACAAGCTTATCATATCATTTAGCTATACCTCTGCCTGAGGAAGATGCTTCAGCTACAAACCTACTTGTTTTAAGCTGTTTGGCACATGCAGGAGTAGTTTGCTTTCTATCTCTTGTTATCTATTTTAAGGGGGACTTTTTTTTAGCTAAATGTGGTTGGGAGGCAATAAAACCGTACCAATGGCTCCTTCCTTTAGGGGTTTTTTTTACCGGTCTATATACGATATTAACCTACTTTGCACTTCGATTTAAAGCCTATCAAACCATTGCGCAAACAAAGGTAACCCAAAAATTGTTTGGTGCGGGAACAAGTGTTTTAATGGGGGTAACAGGTTTTACACCCTCTGGTTTGTTATGGGGGCAGATTATAGGTATGACAGGCGGAATTACTTCTCTTGTTCGTATAACGAAAAAAAACTTTTCCCTAAGCGTAGTCAATAAAAAAATGTTAGCAATCGTTGCTAAAAAATATTACAATTTCCCTCTTTATCAAACGTGGGGAACCCTCCTTAACGTGCTAAGTATACAAATAATGCCACTTTTGCTCGCCTCTTTTTTCTCCTCAGATGTAACTGGATGGTTTGCTATGAGCATGAGAGTTCTTCAGCTGCCCGCCAGTTTTTTAGGTCAGTCTATAGGACAGGTTTATTTTCAGAAAGCAAGCGTTGCACAAAGGGAAAAACGGTTATCAGATGTAACGGTTCGTACTCTTAAGGCTTTGGTTACTTTAGGGACATTCCCTATTTTATCTTTAGGTTTTATAGCCCCGGATCTTTTTCCTTTAATCTTAGGGGACAGTTGGAAGATAGCTGGTTACTATACTCTTTTCCTTGCTCCTTACCTATGGATGCAGTTTTTATCATCTCCTATCTCTGCTACTTTTTTGATAGTGAATAAACAAAAGTATTTAACTCTTTTTCAAGGATTCATGTTACTTATGGGTGTGGCATCTCTCTATATAGGCTATTTAGTCCAAGGTACTTATGCCCCTATTATTATTTATGGAATAGGGAAATTTATAGTCTACTTCTTGTACCTCGTTATTATTATGAAATTGGTGGGCAAAGGCATAAGCGAATATTTAGGAGGAATAATAAAGGAGTTTTGTATTGCTATGTTACTTATTATTCCAATAATAGTTACTCAATCTTATCGAGCACCAGCGTTTTTTAATATAGGTGCATGGATTTTTTCTAGCTTAATTTACGTGTTTTGGATTCTCAAAAGAAAGCTCTTGGTGTGATTAAAAAATTTGATTATCAAATATCTTTTCTTTGGCTCGATTCAGATTTGCAGTTTTCGCTAACCAAAGCAAGAAAACTGCAAGGGCTAATCCGTGAGTAAGAAGTCCCGTTGTTAGATCTGAGCTCATGAAAACAGTAATAATAGGAACAGCAATGAGAGAACTTCCTACCCATAGGGGAAGTTTATTGTACGTCGTGTCATCTGTGAACTTCAAAACAAGACCAAGTAAGAATGCATAAAAAACTATCCCCCAATAGCCCATGTGGGCATATCCTGTACCAAGAAAACCAGTATTTGCCCATGCTTGAGGATTTTGCCCTATAAATGTACTTACGAGTAGAGGTGGTGCTATATCGTATGGATAGTTTATAAATTTTTTTAAGAAACTATTAGAAAAATATACCATGGGATTGTTTTGAAAAAAAGCAAAGTACTTGAAGTTTAAGAAAGCAGGAACGAAAAGTAGCCTTCTTACATAGAGGCTTAAAGGCCAAATATTGTTAAAAAAAGAGTATATAGTAAGAGAAAACCAACTTCCTAACAAGTAAAGGGTTGGTAGAAGAAGGGATAGTCGTTTTTTTTGACTGATATATTTTATCAACACGATCACAAGAGGAAAAAATAATACTGACTTGTGGGCAGAAACAGCGAAGAAGAAAACTTGTAATATGAGAGAAATAGCTATTAGTAACTTTTTATTTTTATACAAAGACCATGTAAAAATAAACATATTGAAAACTTTGAAAACCCAATTATTGAGATAGGCGTACAAACCTTGAGCGACTACATGAGCAGATGCCCTGCGAAATTCGTATACTTTTGATAATTTTAAATTGAAGAAACGGAGACCGCCTAGCGATATAATATGCAATGTTACGAGGAAGATAAAAAATATAGAGATACCAAACGCAATTTTATAGCCCTTGTATAATGTTTTAGGACTAACTGATGGAAAAAGAAAATTTACACAAATTAAAATGATGAAAAAAGAAAGGATACATACTGCCATATATTCGTGGGTGGCAAACGAGAAAGCATAAATTGTGAGCATAGGAATAAGAGGGCATAATGCTAATATGTGTAAAAAAAGATCAGAGGTTTTTTTAACTTTCACGGGAACACTTATAGAAAGTAAAAATACATAAATAAATGAAATAACGTAAGCACTAAAGGATTTGGATAAAACAAATCCCATATATCCCCATAGTGGAACTATATATGAGCAGTACATAAAATCTAATGATACTTTTATAAGAAAATATAGAAGTATCATTAGGAGGCGATCTTTTTTTATAGTAAATTTCATTTTATACTTTCCCTCTTTAACGTTCCCAGTTCTTTCTTTATTGTTTTTTATTTTCCTCATACGCCACCGCTATATTTCCCACTGTTTTAATAGGGATTGCCTTGCCATCAAATACATTAATGATAGTAATATTGGAATTAATTATGTAAATGATTTGCCAGCCTGCTGTGTTTCTGTGGTGTCGTTTGTTATTCCATTACCGATAGCAAGAGCCCTTATCATATATGCAGGAAACACTATATATTCTGTACCATTTGCCTAAATTATCACGATTAAGTAAACATAATCGAATAAGTCATAACGGAGCATGTATCTTATCTGCCAGCAACAGAAATTTTTTTACGAGCGATGTAGTGACTCGTCAAAAGCTCTATTTCACTTCACTTTATGTCTATCTCAAATAAGGTACACATAAAAATTTTATTAAAAGCAATAAAATTAGTCGTTTTTCCTAAACCCAGGCACTAATGTACTCAAAGTTACTACGGGTTGATCATAGTTGGCAGAAACGCTTTTTAAGCTTCGTATAGGCATTACCGTATTGAGAGCAACGTTTTTATTTCCGTTATCGCTATATATATCGATACGTATAGCAGATGCGAGTATGGGATTGCTGAAAGAAAGAAAAATATCTTTTTGGATGTTCTTTTCTGTGCTCCATATTTTTACCCATTTGTCATTTTGAAAAAGTGAAACCGATAGAGACAGGGGAGCAGCTTTTTGAAAATGTGCACCTATAAATACCCCTTCAAGAGCTTCCTCGGATGCCATATGAACCTCGTAGTATGTGGGGAATTTATTATGAGACCAATAACGGTTGCCAAACCACCCGGCTGCTTCATCCGGTCCATGTGTATTGGGATTAGTAGAACCTTTAGCGTTTCTTATATCCTTTACCTCTTCGTATTTTTTAAATAAAATTGCTGCATGTAAAAATTCAGGCTTCTTTGTAATCTCAAATAATTTTTCGAGCTGCCAAACATGTAGAGCATTATAGCCATTTCTGGGAGCAATGATTGGCTGATCCCCATCTTTAACTTTGAGAGAGTAAAAAGAAGAAAACCCTGCATCGAAATCGTGTAGATGGTTACGAACAGTAGCTATTCCACGAGTTACAACATCGTATACTTTTTTATCAGAAGTTAGATTCGCAATGTCAATTAAGCCGAGTAGACCCGTTATATGCCCATTTAAAATGCAAAATTCTTTGCAATCAGGACTCGCTACTTCTTGTATCCATAAACCCATTTCACCGCTAGTGACCACGCCACCAGAGGACATAGGATGAAAATAAACTTCTATTGCCTTTTTAGCAACATTTTCAAAATCCTGGTTACCAGTGATTTCATAGGCTCTAAGAAGAACGCCAGCAATCAGAGATTGTCCAATCCCCGAAATCCAACCAGGTTTGGCTCCAAAATATGTATTTTCAAAAGGATATATCCAATAGGCCATCCCTTTTCGCTCTTCTTTGTACGAAGAAAGCAGAAATTTTGCTTGCAGAAGAAAATCATTTTTTAGATTATCATCTGTACAATTAGTCTTGTACCAGTCGTTATATAGTGCATGCGCATACCTAGCTATAAAAAAGGGGTTGTGCCACTTTCCCAGCGAATTGTAGGCTTTCCCATAATCAAATACCAGTATTCTGTTTTTGTCTAAAGAGCGTCTTCCGGAGTTTGCATATTCTGTTGCTGAAGATGTTATACCGTATTTAAATGGCGCTAAATTGGCACTTTCAGAACGCCCCGCACAAAATAAAGAAATGATAGTTATCATGATTAGACTTATTAATTTAAAGGTAAATGTGGGAAAGTTAATGTTGTTTATCGTTTTTTTTAACATGCTCAAAGGTCACCCCTGTGATTATGTTTTATGTAAAGTTTTATAATTTTTTGGCACCTCTTTTTGTTGCTTTACTGGGGTAATTTTCATAAACACACTTGTGACGCGTATATATCTTAAATTTTTCTGTTAAGCTCTAAAGCTATTTTTTGTCAAGAACTCCTTTTATTATCGATTCTCATACGCCGCTTCAATAATCTCCACAGTCTTTCGTGCCTCTCGTCCGGTCACTAATGGTTCTACTTTGCCATCAAAAACATCAACAACGTGGCGATAGTAATCGAGATGTCCGAAGCCGTAAACACTTTTAGGGTTCGTGTCAGCTTCGCAAATGGCTTTGTCCATTGGGCTGTTATCGGCAAACTGCCATGTTTCTACCTTATTCATGGCGACACCGCCAATGCGTACCGTTCCCTTTTCGCCCAGTATAGTAAGGCTCCCTTCGAGGTTTTTGGGGTAGGTGAGGGTAGTAACGTTAATAGAGCCGAGAGCGCCGCTTCTGAATTTAAGGTTAACTACAATAGTATCTTCTGCTTCAATACGTCGTGCAAGTGTAGAGCTGAAGGCACTAACGTCTTCTACAGCTCCTCCCATCCACTGAACCATATCTACATAATGAGCGGCTTGATTTGAAAGGCATCCACCATCGAATTCCCATGTCCCTCGCCATTTAGCTTGGTCATAGTATTCTTGGGGGCGGGTCCAAAATACATTAGATGAGATCATGTAAAGCTGACCAAACCGACCAGCTTCAAGGGCTTTTCGTAGAAGCTGAATGGTTTTATTGAATCGATTTTGTTTTATGACAAGATAGAGTACCTGTGCAGCGTCACAAGCGTCTATTGCGGCATCTACTGATTCAAGAGATGTTCCAGCTGGTTTTTCACTGATGGAATGTTTACCAGCCTGAGCTGCCATTATAACGTGGTCTGGGTGAAGCCCAGATGGAGTGCAGATGGAAACCGCATCAAATTTACCATCATTAAGCATGTGTGAATAGTTATAATAGGGTGTACACCCTATCTGGGAAGCTACAGAATCAGCCTTTTCTTGAACAATATCACAGCAAGCGACGAACTCCGCTTTCCCTTCTTCTTTTAATGTCGATAAAGCCTCTATGTGGTTTTTACTGATTCGGCCACAGCCGAGCAAGGCAAACTTATACATGACGGATAACTCCTTTTTATAGAATATGTAACGTATTCAAGGTTTCTGGTTTTATGTTAAGAATCTGACTCAAAATATTCTTGGTATCGAATATCAATTGAGCGTTTTCAGCAATAAGCCGATAGTCAACATTTTCTTTATGAGCGGTTGTAATGATTACAGCATCCGCTTTTTGTACAACGTCCTTTGTAAGTGGTGTAGAAAGTATCTTTTTACCCTTCCACGCCACAGAAGGGCAACAAGGGTCGAAATATGTAACAATGGCTCCCTTTTGTTCAAGAAGCTTCCATATTTTTAAGGCTGGAGACTCTCGCAGATCATCAATATCTCCCTTGTAGGCCACGCCGCAAAGAAGAATGGAACTCTTTTTAAGGGGTTTTGCTTGTTCGTTAAGAAGATTCATAAGCCGCTCAACTACATGTTCTGGCATGGAGTCGTTAATTTCTCCGGCTAATTCAATAAGCCTAGTATGGTAATCATAGGCTCTGGCTTTATACGTGAGGTAGAAAGGATCTATGGGAATACAATGTCCGCCAACACCGGGGCCAGGGTAGAAAGGCACAAAACCAAAGGGTTTTGTGGCAGCTGCATTAATAACTTCCCACACATTAATACCCATCCTGTTGCAGACAAGGGCCATTTCGTTGGCGAGAGCACAGTTAACGATACGGAAAGTATTTTCAAGAATTTTCGTCATTTCTGCTTCTTTAGGGGAAGAAACGGCACAGACAGGGGCATTAAGCACAGCTTCGTACAAAGCTTTTGCATGCTCTGTACATAAGGGAGTACATCCGCCAACAACTTTAGGAGTGTTTTTAGTTTTATAAATATGATTCCCAGGGTCTACGCGTTCTGGAGAAAAAGCGAGGTAGAAATCTTTGCCAACTTTTAACCCTTTCTCTTCAAAAAGAGGCAAGAGGACTTCTTCTGTAGTACCTGGATAGGTAGTAGATTCCAAAACAATGAGCATTTCTTTATGTATATGGTCTGCTACAGATTGTGCAGAACTTACCACATATGAAAGGTCTGGTTGCTTGAACACATCTAAAGGAGTAGGAACGCAAATAGCGATAACGTCACATGTACCAATTTCTGCAAAGTCACTAGTAGCTTTCAGGTGACCTGAAGCGACTAACTCTTTAAGTTCTTGGGGGATAATGTCACCTATGTAGTTCTCTCCTTTGTTTACTTTCTCGACCTTCTCTGATTGAATATCGAAACCAGTGACGTGAAAACCGGCTTTTGCTTTTTCTACGGCTAATGGAAGGCCAACATAACCAAGGCCAATAACACCAACGGATGCTGTTTTTGATTGAATTTTTTGCAGTAACGTCATTTTAACACTCCTGTATACAAGACAAAGTTTGTCTATTTATCAAAAAAGATTTGGTTTTCTATAAGTTGTTCTTCTGGAACGTTTCGTAAGTAGCGAGCAGGCGTTCCGGCAACGATAACTCGAGGCGGAACGTTTTTAGTAACAATGGCTCCAGCTGCTATTAAAGCATCTTCTCCTATTTCTACGCCGGGTAACAGTGTAGCATTAGCTCCTATTCTTGCCCCACGGCGAAGTATAGGACCTCCAAAATGCTTTTTTCGTACTTCTGTTCGTCCAAGAAAATTATCATTTGTAAAGGTTACTTCTGGGGCAACGAAACAATAATCTTCTATAGTTGACATAGCGGTTATATATGCTTCTGTTTCTATCTTGCATTTTCGGCCAATAGTTACTTTGTTTTCGACAGTTACACCTCGACCGATAATAGTCAGTTCCCCTATTTCTACGTCTTCTCGAATAGAAGCCATATCGCCAATAAAAACTTGATCGCGAAGAAGAGCTCCTCTATAAATAATACACCCAGCTCCAACAGTAACGGCTTGACCTAAAATGAGGGGGGGTAATTCTCGCTCTTCACCTGTTGTAGCAGAAAGAGAAGCTTTTGCCGGTTTTTTGCCTAAAACGACGTTATCCATTATCTTACAGAAGCTCCCAATACGAACACCTGAATGGATAATGACATTGTGCCCAATTTCGACATCGTTACCTATAATTACATCTGATTCTATAATCACATTGTAGCCCAATTTTATATTTGCCCCTATTTGAACTTGAGGGGATATAAGTTTTGCTTTTCCATCATTCATGTTTTACGCTCCTTCTTCGAGCAGTTTCTTGTAAAAAGTTAAAAGTTTTTTCTTTTCCCTCTCCCAATTATAAGTGTTCTGAACAGCTTTTAAACCATCTTGCCCCATTTTTTCTGCCTCGTTTGGGTGTTCTAAAATCCATTTCATTGCCTCGGCAATTTCTTTGGGGCATAGGGGATTTACAAGTAACCCACATTGAGCGTCTTCAATGATCTGACGCCATAAAGGAAAGTCTGAAGCTATTACAGGAATTCCTGCTGACATGTATTCAAATAATTTGTTGGGTTGAGATGAAATATGGTTAGGAGCAGGGAGAAATAAAACAAGCCCGGCTTTTGTTTCCCCTAGTATTTGTGCAACTTTTTCCCTATCGACAAAACCTTCATATTGAACTTTTTCCCACCCTTTATACGATTTAACTTCCTCATATAGATTTTCAGGGCTAAATTCCCCTCCAAGGATGAGCGTTATTTGAGGATCCTCTATATATTTCAATGCTTTTATCATTTCGTTGATGCCACGAATGGCAGTTATTCCGCCAATATAAGCAAAAGAAGGGGAACGATTTGCATAATTTTTAGCTTCTATTAAGGCCAATTCCCCAAGTATGGGAAAGTTCTGAACTAATATAGTTTTATGAGGAGGAAAACGTTTTTGTATTAATGGAGTTACTGTTATGATCCCATCGAAAAATTTAGCTCCAATCCATTCTACAAGTTCAGCTATAGATGCAATAATCTTGCGACTCCAACTTGGCAACCATTCTTTAGTTAGTATTTGACGTGGAAGATCTTCATGCACGTCATATATGACCTTTTTCCCCATAAACTTAAGTACAAGTCCCATAAAAACAAGTTCTGGATCATGAAAATGATAAAGGGAAGCTTTTAGTTTGAGAGCTTCTTTTAGGGCGTGCCATTGACCACGTATCAAACGGAGAAAACGGCTGTATTCTTTAGGGATAAATTTTATATTCACAGGAACGTCTGTTAAAGACATTGGAGTTTCTGGAGCTATTAAAAATACTTCATAGCCTGCTTTGCTCAATGAGTGGCATTCTTTTATAAAAATTCGAGTGTCATTTGCAGGATGTACAGTTGTAATGTGGCATATTCTTTTTCCCATTAATTACGACCTCAGTTTTTCAAAGTTGAAGTTATAGCTTTCACTATTAATTTTGAGGCTTCTCCCTTACCATAAAGGTTGTCTGGGTATGCAGCAGACTTATTCCCTAACGTCTGAGGCAAGACCTCTTTTGCCATATTTGCTGGTACAAGCTGATTCCAACCAGATTCTATAATCTCTCTCCAACCTGTATCGGGCATAATTACGGCTGCTTGTTTTTTTGCAAAATACGCTTCTTTTTGAAGTCCGCCACTATCAGTTACGACATTTGCACATCCTTCGAGTAGGCCCATGAGTTCCAAATAGCCAATAGGTTCAATAATGTTCATAAAGTCAAGATATTTGGTAAGGTTAAATTCTTCTATGCGTTTTTGTGTTCTGGGGTGCATAGGAAATACAATCGTTAGCCCCATTGCTTTAGAGTAAGAATGTAGCCCTTCAAGAATAGAAACGAGATTTTCTTTATTATCTACGTTGAAATCTCGATGGAGAGTTACAAGTGTATATTTACCTTCATGAAGATGAAGACGTTGCAATATTTTATCTTTTAGAAAGTATGGTTTCATTCGAAGAAAAAGGTCATACATTATGTCCCCAGAAATAAAAACACCGTCTATGATGTTTTCTTTTTGAAGGTTTTGTCGAGAAAGTTCAGAGCAACAAAAAAGAAGAGATGATAAATGGTCTGTCACAACACGATTAATTTCTTCCGGCATGTCTTTAGGGCTCTGACGGATTCCAGCTTCAATATGAGCTACAGGAATTTTAAGTTTAGCAGCGGCTAAAGCTCCAGCTACAGTGGTGTTTGTGTCCCCATATACAATAACTATGTCTGGTTTTTCTCGAAGAAGAATGTCTTCAAACTTTTCAAGTACCAATGCAGTTTGTTTCCCATGACGAGAGGATCCAACCTCTAAGAAATACTGAGGAGTTGGAATATGCAGTTCTTCGAAAAAAAGATCCGACATATTGGCATCATAATGTTGGCCTGAATGAACCAGTATATGGTTCCAAGCATTTGTTTTATGAACTTCAGATGCAATAACTGCTTCTTTTACGAACTGGGGGCGTGCCCCAACGAGGGAAACGATTTTATTTTTCACGATGTTGTTCTCCTGAATAGCAAAAATTTTTACCTTTAATTTAGATGTTAATATTATACGAGTTTTTTAAGTTGGGTATTGAGCTTTTCTGCTAACTTTTCCCAATCATAATATTCCTGTGCGTACTTCAGGCCCTTTTCGCTCATTCTATTTCTTTCTTCAGTGCTTAAGTCCTGAAATTTCAAAAGAGCTTCTGGCAGGTTTTGAGCTGATGGAATAGCAAATCCAGCACCAGATTCTAAAACTGGATTTCGCGCATATTGTCCAATAGAAAGAATAGGTTTACCAGAAGCATGGTAATCTGCTAATTTATTTGGACTGATGCCATATTGAAAAATTGTAGTTGACGATGAGGATAAATTAAACAACAGCAAATCTGCTTGGTTAAAAACAGTTCCTATCTGTGATTTGGGTACGGGATGGTGTATAAAACAAGGTAAGTTGTTATCTTTAATGTAACGAGATAGAGATTCTTTTAAAGGTCCATCCCCCCAGAAATGAAATTCAAACTTTTTAAGTTTTTCTTTATTTGCTTGAATGGTCTCTAGAATTTCACTTATCCCATTGGCCTGTCCTAATGCCCCTGTATAAACAATGCGAAACAAATGGTCAGATCCTTCTTTTCTTTCGGAGGAGATGATAATGTCCCTAGAATCGTTGGTCGAATTAACATCAATATTAGTCCCATTTGTTATCCATAAAAACTTTTCTTCTGGGAGCTTCCACCGCTCTATATAATATTTTTTCATAAGGGGTGCCGTTGTAATAATTAAGGAAGCTTTTCTTGATAAAATTCTGTCAATTTTGTCAAAGTAGAATACCAACGGATTCCATTTTTTAATTCTACCAAGTTCTATTAAGGTCAAAGGCCATAAATCTCTGACCTCGTAAACAAATGGTACGTTATACATTTGCGATAATTTATAGCCCGCATAGGCTGCCCATGGATGAACAGTCGATCCTATAATAATATCCGGCTTGCCATATTTAGATTCGTTGGGTGAGAGAACCTTTATTGTTTTAAGATAAAAAGAGTACATGTTTCTTACCCGCCCTAAAGATGCGTTTCCGCTATACTGAGGCAAACTGATAGATAAGAATGGCACCCCATCATAAGTACGGAAAATAGAATTGCCGCTGAATTGTTCTTCTGGAAGAACAATATTTCCTAAGTGATCGAAAGTTCCATTAACAATCATGATATCATTTTGTAAAGAACAAAGCCTTTTTGCTAAATTAAAATGTCTCGTCCCTCCTGCAAATATAGGGGGGCGGGCGTGTTGGTTTATCCACCAAAGCTTCATCTATATCTCACCTTTTTATTCTTTTTGCCGGATTCCCTACGTAAATATCGTTGCCTTTCAACGAGGCAATAACGTTACTTCCAGCACCTACTGTAGCCCATTCATTTATTGTTATATTGGGAATGACAGTTGTTCCCACTCCGAGGAGGGAGCCTCTTTTAACTTGTATATTACCAGCTAAATGGCATCCTGGAGCGATATGTACGAAATCCCCAATATTGCAATCATGATCTATCGATGCACTTGTGTTAACGATAACATGTTTCCCTATTGTGACATCTGGTTGTATTATCGTTCCTGCAAAAACGACACTTCCTTCTCCTATGGAGACAGAAGAATGAACCATAGAAAATGGATGTATGGCTGTAACCCATTTAATATGTGGTAAACGAGAGGCTATTTTTTGACGAACTTTATTGTCCCCAATGGCAATAATAGCAGCAGTGCTTTTTTCTTCTAAAAGATGTATACCTCCAATGACCGGTATGTCCCAAATAGAAGTATTCCATAAAGCGGCATTGTCATCATAAATAGCATTTATAAGATATCCACAAGTTTGTAAAGTACTAATAACGACTTTTGCATGTCCACCAGCCCCAATAACACTTACTTTATTCATAATAATCTTCCCGTTGCTTTTCTAGTGCTGAGATATTTCCAGTAAAACGAGGCATTGTGACTTCACCTTGTGCAGAAATCCCTTCACGCCTTAGTACTGCTAGAATCGTTTTTATAATTATTTTTAGATCTAGCATAAAACTCCAGTTTTCTACGTACCACGTATCTAATGCAAACTTTTCTTCCCACGTTAAAGCGTTTCTGCCATTTACTTGGGCCCAACCAGTTATTCCTGGAAGTACATGAAGGCGTTTCCGTTGTTGCTCGTTGTAAAGGGTAACATATTCAATTAAAAGTGGGCGAGGGCCTACAACGCTCATCTCTCCTTTTAAAACATTGAGGAGTTCTGGCAGTTCATCTAAACTTGTGGATCTAAGAATTCTTCCAAATTTTGTAAGCCTCTCACTATCCGCAAGCAACTCTCCATTAGCATCTTTTTCATTCGTCATTGTTCTAAACTTATACATAGTAAAGATTTTTTCGTTGAGGCCAGGCCTTTGTTGTTTAAAAATGACAGGGCTACCAAGCTTTATTTTGACTAGCGCTGCAATTATTAAAAAAATGGGACTTAATACTACTATAGCTAGTAGTGCTAATGTAAAATCCAAAGGTCTTTTAAAAAAACGTCGATATATTCCGTGTCTATACGTTTTCATACCCTTTACCATAGCTTTTTAATAACATTAACAACTCTATGTAAGTCGTCATCTGTCATCTTTGTATCAGAAGGAAGACAAACACCGTTTTCGAACAGTTTTTCTGAGACATCTGCCCCAATATAATCATAATCTGCAAAGAAGGGCTGCATGTGCATTGGTTTCCAAATGGGTCTTGATTCTATATTATTCTTTTCAAGAGCTTCGATAATATCAAGAGGTTTTACGTTTCCACTTAAAGTCAGGCACGATAGCCAATAATTCGGTTCGTTCCAAGTGTTTATTGGCATAAAGTGAATGCCGTCTAATTGGCCTAGGTGTTTTTTATAAAATTCAAAGATATATTTTTTCTTGGCAATCCGTTGATCAAGCACCTTTAGTTGCCCCCTGCCAATACCAGCAACAATATTACTCATGCGATAGTTATATCCCAGTTCGCTGTGCTGATAGTGTCTTGCCTTGTCTCTGGCTTGCGTTGCCCAAAAGCGTACTTTTTTGGTTTTTTCTTCATTATTAGAAACAAGCATCCCACCACCTGAGGTAGTAATAATTTTGTTTCCATTAAAACTAAACACCCCATATTCGCCAAAAGTACCAGTATGCTTGCCTCTATAGCGAGTTCCCAAAGACTCTGCAGCATCTTCAATAACTGTGGCGTTATGCTTGTTGCAAATGCTCATAATATTATCCATGTCTGTTGATAGTCCATAAAGATGCACAATTAAAACAGCTTTTACCATAGGATATTTCTTAAAAGCCTTCTCTAACGCATCGGGGTCCATGTTCCACGTTTCATAATTACTATCTATAAAAACTGGCGTTGCGTTCTGGTAAATAATGGGATTAGCTGTTGCCGCAAAAGTGAGGCTCTGGCAGAACACAATATC
This sequence comes from Aminobacterium mobile DSM 12262, assembly GCF_000526395.1. NCBI lineage: Bacteria > Thermotogati > Synergistota > Synergistia > Synergistales > Aminobacteriaceae > Aminobacterium > Aminobacterium mobile. The sequence continues at coordinate 385,691 of NZ_JAFZ01000001.1, forward strand.
TCCCTTATCTACCCCCGCCGCTTTAAGCGCCATATGTATAGCACCTGTTCCAGAAGACAATGCTACGGCATATTTTGCGCCAACCCGATTTGCCAATTCACTTTCGAAACCATCTACATTTTTGCCAAGAGGGGCAATCCAATTCGTGTCAAAGGCTTCTTGTATATATTGCATTTCATATCCTTCTTTGCTCATATGTGGAGATGAAAGCCAAATTTTATTCCCCATGGGGAGATCATCCTTTCCATATCTCAATTCCATGCATCTTTATTTTCCAAACTTACATCGAGGCACTATTTCTTGCAAGGCTGCTTTAATTTCCTTTCCATTTCCTTTGTTTGCTATTTCAAATAAAAAATTAATAGTGTTTTCCAAATCTTTCGGTAAATCATTGCTTTTTGCCTCAAATATCTTTTTATGGTGGGTTGCTGTTGTTCCTTCTTCTGCCGTAAGAAGTTCTTCGTAAAGCTTTTCACCGGGGCGGATGCCTGTATAGACAATTTCAATATCTTCGTCAGGCTCAAAGCCCGAAAGGCGAATAAGGTCTTTTGCCAGGTCCACTATTTTCACAGGTTCACCCATGTCAAGAACGAAAACCTGTCCGTTTTTGTCCATGCCCCCTGCTTGGAGCACAAGCTGCGCCGCTTCTGGAATTGTCATGAAGTATCGTGTCATGTCAGGGTGAGTAACAGTTACAGGGCCGCCTCTGCGAATTTGTTCTCTAAAGGTGGGGACCACACTGCCTCGGGAGCCAAGTACGTTTCCAAAACGTACAGAGATAAAATGTTGCCCCTCTTTAGCTTCTTGGGCGGCTTTCCGTACAACCATTTCTGCTACACGTTTAGAAGCTCCCATAATGGATGTAGGGTTTACCGCTTTGTCTGTCGATATGTTGACAAAATAACGTGTATTCACACATAAGGCGCTTTTTACTAAATTCTGTGTTCCCCCCACATTGTTGAGAATAGCTTCGTCAGGGTTCGTTTCCATCATAGGTACATGTTTATGAGCTGCGGCGTGAAAAACTACGTTTGGCCTGTACTGTTCAAAAATATGTTCAATTTTAGACTTGTTCCGTACGTCGGCTACTATGGTAATAGAAGAGATGTCAGGATACTGTTCTTGTATCTCTTGCTCTATGTGAAACAGGCTATTTTCACCACGGCCAAGGAGAATAAGAAGTTTGGGAGAAAAGTGGCATACTTGCCGGCAAATTTCAGAGCCAATAGATCCTCCTGCCCCTGTTATAAGTACCACTTTACCTGTGAGGTAGCCGGCAATAGAGTCGATGTCGAGCTTCACCGGTTCCCGTCGAAGAAGATCTTCCACTTCGACAGGGCGAAGCAGTGATATAGAAACTTTCCCGCTCAGAACTTCGTAAATACCTGGAATGATGCGGTATTGAACGTTTACTTTTTTCGCAAGCTCTATAATGCGGCGGACTGTAGCACCTTCCGCTGATGGTATGGCTATAACAAGCTCCTCAATGCCGTGATGACGAACCACATGAGGAAGGTCTTTAATGGCTCCAAATACGTCGAGGCCTAAAAAACGAGTATCTCGTTTCATAGGGTCGTCGTCAAGAAAACCTACAGGAACAAGGCCTGATTCAGGGTGGCGGAACATTTCTCGAACAATCATTGTTCCAGCTTCCCCAGCACCAATGACAAGGGTTCTTCTTTTATTAACCCCAACTTTTTTGCCTACAGCTCTTTCGAACATTGTTCGACAGGCGAAACGGCTAGCTCCCATAAAAACAGCGTAAGCGAGGGCGTCAATAAGGGGAATGCTGCGAGGAATATTGTAAGCGCCGCCTACTAAGAAAGAAATAGAAGAAGCAACGAGAGCGAAGGTAATAGTAGCTTTAATAAGAACCATGGCATCGCGAGTACCAACAGTACGCCATGATTGACGGTGAAGTTTAAAATAAAAGTTAATGGCTATTTTGATAAAGACGCTTAAATAGGTGTAGGTAAAAGCCCGTGGCGCATATTTCCCGAGGGGCAAACCTATACGGAGAGCGAAAGCGCTATAGGCGGCAAGGGCACCAAGAATAATATCAATACAAAGTTTTATAAGAAGCATACGTTTACTTTTAGACATAATAATCTAATCTCTCAATCGTGCAAACCACTGTGTTGTGCGTTCAAGTCCTTCTCGCACGGTTACAATAGGCGTGTAGCCAAGCTCCCGTTCAGAGAGGGTAAGAGAAGCGTAAGAATGACGAATATCTCCTGGGCGGAGGGAAAAATAGTTCGGCTCAGCTGTTGCGTGGATATGTGCTTTTTTAGAAACTATTTCATTAATAATGGCATAAAGCTCGTTAAGAGAGAGTCGATGTCCACCTGCAACATTAAAAGATAATCCAAAAGCATTTTTATTCTCCGTTGTGGCAGCGAGTAAATTAGCTTGAACGACATTATCAATATAGCAGAAGTCACGAGTATTTTCTCCATCTCCATAGATACGAGCAGGTTGTTGAGTGAGGCGGGCTGTTATCCACGCAGGAATAACTGCGGCATAAGCACCATGGGGATCTTGGCGCGGACCGAAGACGTTAAAGTAGCGTAGCCCTACTGTGGGAACGTTATAAAGGGTTGTGTAAAGAGTTGCATACTCTTCGTTCTGAAGTTTAGTGAGGCCGTAGGGAGAGAGGGGAGCAGGAGCCATTGTTTCGATTTTAGGAAGGCCCGGCTCGTCGCCATATATGGCACTTGACGAAGCATACACGACCCTTGTTTTGTTCTGTCGGGCGCCCTCTAATATATTTAGAAAGCCTGTAACGTTCACATCATGGGTTGTAAGAGGCTGTTCTATTGAGGCTGGCACAGAAGCAAGGGCGGCTTGATGAAGAATTACGTCTGCTTCTTTACAGAGATGGAAACAGAGCTCGCGATCTCGAATGTCCCCGGAAGAGAAAGTGAAGTTTTCTCTTTGTTGAGGAGTGATCGCAGATTTTATTTCCTCTATATTCTCTTGTTTCCCCGTGGAGAAGTTATCGAGCCCTACAACCCGTTGATTACAGAGAAGCAGGGTTTGGGCCACATGAGAGCCTATAAAACCAGCAACGCCGGTGATAAGCCAGGTGCGGCGTTTTTTTTGTATCAGGTCGAGGCAATTTTTATATACGCTCATGAAATACGGTTCCTTTCAAATGTTTATGATGCCAGGTCTTGAAAGATGCAGTTACTAATTTTAAGACCTACTATTATTTATTTAAAAAGAGCAAACAATATATAAATTTTTACCTTTTAAATGTTAATGATTTCCGTATGGCAGCTATCTTGTTGGCTCTTTCCGGATCTTTTTTCGCGTTATATATAAACTCCCGAATGAAAGCAATGAATACCCCCACAAAAAGGCCTAGCATTGCAGCGAGGGTTACTATGAGAGATCGCCTCGGTTTTATGGGCGAAGAAGGTACCATGGCCTCTCCGAGGGCCATTATAGATACAGGACGCTTCAGTTCAGAAAGAGCAACTTTACGTTGTTGAAGCACGTGATACTGGTCTTCAAGAAGGGTAATTTCTCTAAGATGCCGAAGATATTCAAGGCCACCATCTGGAAGCTCAAAAAAAGCAGCGGCATTTTGGGAACTTTCAGGTGTAGAAAGAGAATAGAACGGCGCGACTTCTTTTTTAGGTGACACTTTTTTAACGTATTGTGCTAAATCCTCTTCTTTTTCGGAAAGGCGCTTTTGCACGTCATTTATATCAAGAGTAATAGCATTCTCAAGGCGAGAAACCTCGGAGTTTCTGTCTTCTATAAGAGTGTCAAGGTCTGATTGGGCTGCGTTTACAGCGTAATTCACGGCTAAAGCGGCAAGATCGGGTGCGTTGGCTGTAGCTGTAAGAGTAATGAGTTGAGTTTTATTATCAAAAGATGCCTGAAGAGCCACAGATGATATGTCTTCTTTTTGGGGTAAACTGGCTTTTGTCTTGTTTATTACATCGCCTGTTAAAAAAAGTTTGGTAATAAGCTCTGGTGTGAAAGTAGAGACAGTACGTGTATATTCTGTCCCCTTCCCAATGGTTGTTTGCTCTGCTCGTGATAGAAAGATAGTTGTTGACGATTGGTATACGGGCTCCTTTGCAAAACTCGCAATAAGAGCTCCACAAACAAAAAGAACAGTGATACCAATGATAAGGCCTTTATTTTTTACGAGTACAAGCAAAAGGTCGAGAAGATCTATCTCGTCGTCTTCAATGTAAGGTCGAGGGTGTTGGGAATTGTTATGTTGTTCCTCCATTATTAAATGGTCCCCTTTCTTTTTTGCCAATTATTATTGATTTAATGAGGATGATGTGTGGTAGACGTTTCTTTAGTTAACGTTAGCTATTATAGCTGTTTCTATTAATATATTATATATTACATGAAAGGCAAAGGAGAGAGTTTTTATATACAGGTGTTTGGTATAGAAAAAATTCTTTCTAAATAGGAGGTAACAGTTTATAAAGGTGTGGCAGTAATGTTACAAAAAAGACAGGAAAGGAGTGGATTTTCCTGCGGCCCTTTCCCGTCTTCTCCGTGTTTTTACTTTGCCAATGGAAGCTTTTTTTAAATCCAATATGGTTCTTCCCATAAAGTTAATTTTTGGCCTTTGCCAGATTGTATAGCTCGATCGTAAATTTCTTTCGCTACAATAAGATCTTCAATTCCCATGCCAATAGGGTTATAAAAAATAATTTCATCATCTTTTTCTCGTGCTGCTTTGGTGCCGTTGATTATTTCTCCAATGTTGCCATGGAATCTTTCTTTTGAAAGCTCTCCGGCTAATACCATTTTTGCTACAGTTTGAATGCCTCTGTGAATAACGGCATCCCAGTCGTCTGTAACAATTTTATGGGCTTTTCTCACCACATCGAATTCATATTCGTAATTTCCTACGTTTGAGATAAATGTTCCCGGCTCAATCCATTCTGCCTTTACAATAGGTTTTACTGTTGTAGTTGCGCTTACTATTATGTCAGCTCCTTTTAAGGCTTCAGATGCGGATTGGTACCCTCTAATTTCAGCATCTGGAGCCTCTTCTTTTGCTTTTTCTATAAAGGCGTTAACCCTTTCCGTGGAAATATCGAACACGTGAATCCTTTGAATGCTCGGAATGGCGGTTTTTACAGCAATCATTTGAGTGTGGTTTTGAGTCCCCGCTCCGATTAAACATAGTGTTTTTGAATTTTTGCGGGCAAGGTATGCAGCGGCAACACCTGTAGCAGCTCCTGTGCGCATGGCGCTAATAATGGTGCCGTCCATAACGGCAAGGGGGAATCCTGTTTCAACATCGTTGAGGATCGTAAGAGCAGAAGCTCGTGGCATGTTGCGGAGAAGGGGGTTCATGGGTTTGCTGGCTATCCATTTTATACCGGCTATGTTCACGTCTCCTCCGATGTAGCCTGGCATGGCGTTAATACGCCCTGTCTTTGCTTCTGAATCTGCATCACCCCAACGAAGAGCCACTTTGTCGGGTACGATTGTTTCTCCCTTGTCTTGGAGGGAGAAGAGCTTTTCTATCTTATGCATTATCATAGCCATATTTGTAGCGCCGCAGTCGATAACATCTTGTTGTGTTAAATATAAAAACTCGACACGCTGTTGAACCATTGTTTTTCCCTCCTGAATTTATTTTTTAAAGGGGGTGCCGTCGGTAACAAATTTTTTTAAATCGCCAAGACAAACTCCCTCAAGCTGAAGGCGTGAGAGGGTTCTTCCTTTCTCGCGATAATCTGTTTGATGAACTAAGTTGGCCAAATCAATCATGAGGTTCATTGTGGGGGTAGGGACACCTGCAATGCGGCCAAATTCTGCCAGTGGCACCAAACTCATGGGGACATCTTCAGAAATATACCTGGCAAAGGGATCTTTAGGTGCTTCAATGCCTCGGTAGCTTTCTTGTTTTTGCACGGCTTCATAAATAGACGTTCCACTCATATGGGGAATTTCGTATACGTCTTCCAGCCATTCAATGCATGTCATAGTTTTTACGCCCAGAGTATCTGCTATGGCGACTCGTTCCGCGTCTATTCTCTCCAAGACGTTGCTGACGCAAGGTGTAATGCCGTCCATGTAGTATTCGAAAAGCTCTTTCCCTTCTATTCGAGCGATATTCAGCAGAGCAGGGGTTGGGTGGAAAATGGCGCCAATGTTGAGGAAGCTTGTTTCAAGTACATTCTCAGCGGCAATGAACTGGGGGAAGTAAGGTTTCAGTTCCTCAAGTATCTCTGGTGTTTTATAAGCAGGCAGGGCGGCAAGTGCCATCTCTTTTTTTACTTTGTAAATGGTTGCTTCCGCCAAACCTGTTTTGCGGCAGGCATAGATGAGAGATTGAGTTTCTGCCACAACAAAATTAGCGTTGGGATAAGTGCTTTTGACAGTCATGTAAAATTCTATGGCTCCAGCTGTACGTCCGGGGTTTAATATTATTTTTTGTCCAGATGTTAAATAAGGGGCCATCTTTTGGGCAAGTTCTCTGTGTGCAAAGGCTGGAGTTACTATTAAAATAACATTGCATCCATCGATGGCTTCTTCAATGTGGGTTGTTATGGTTTTAAATTCAGCAAAGCCAGTGGATGAAACACCTTTTAACATAACCCCGCCAGCTTTTTTAACATCTTCTATAGCGGCTGGAAATTTGTCAAAGATATTGACGTGGCACCCTTTTAAAGACAGGAAAGCACCCATGCTTAATCCACCATTTCCAGCACCAAGTACAGCGACCTTATTCAAGAAAATTCACCTCGTCTTTAGATGCAAGTTTTTTCTTTTTTGTAATTAATTGATATAAAAGAATAGTTGATAACAGAACCAGGCCGAAAAGATCCCCAATCAAGCCGGGATCTATGAGGAGTATTGCTGCTACTCCAGATACAAGTCGTAAGGGAAGAGAAAGAGACCCTATAAGGTAGCCTTCCAGGCAAGCGGAAAGAGCTACAACACCTATTGTGGCAGTAACAGTAGCGACGGTAGCTGCTCCAATTGTTGTATCGAGTAATAATATTCTGGGAGACAGGGCGAAGATGAAGGGCAAAATAAAGGCTGAAGAAGAAAGTTTCAGGCCTTGCAGAGCTGTTTTTACAGAGTCAGCTTTTGCAATAGCTGCTGCGAGGTAGGAACTCAGAGCTACAGGAGGCGTAACAGATGCCATGCATCCGAAGTAGAAGATGAAAAGGTGAGCGGCCACTATTGGAACGTTCATTTTTACGAGGGCAGGGGCTACCATGGATCCTAAAATAATGTAAAGTGCTGTAGTAGGCATGCCCATTCCCATAATAATAGATGCCACCATTGTCAGGATAAGGGCCGGGTAAAGTTGCCCTCGTGACAATACGATAATGAAATCGGCGAATTTGAGGCCTAAGCCTGTTAAAGTGACGGTTCCTACAATAAGGCCTGCTACGGCGCAAGCTGCAATAACACTGAGAGATCCTCGTGCTCCTAGGTCAAGAGCTCGCAGGAAAGATGTAAGAGTGAGTCGTGTGGATTTTCTGAAAGAGCTGGTTATGATAACGATCAGCACCGCTGTGACAGATGCTTTTATAGGCGAATATCCGGCTAAGAGCATATAGACGATGCTGAGGGGAGCTAACAAGAGAAAGGCTCCATCTTTAAAGACTTTTGAGAAAACGGGAAGTTCGCTTTTGTTCATCCCATGAAGCCCGAGTTTTGCAGCTTCCATGTCCACCATAATAAAAACGGCAACATAGTATAAAATAGCGGGAATAGCGGCATGGACGATAAGCTGACCGTAAGGAACTCCTGTCATTTCGGCCATAATAAAAGCAGCAGCCCCCATAATGGGAGGCATAATTTGTCCGCCTGTAGAGGCTGAGGCCTCAACTCCTCCAGCGAACTCAGGCGTGTATCCTACGCTTTTCATAAGGGGTATGGTGAATGTTCCTGTTCCAGCTACATTTGCAAAGGAACTGCCAGAAATAGTTCCCATAAGGCCGCTTGCGACTACTGCTGCTTTAGCTGGCCCTCCGCGAAAACGTCCTGTAATTGAAAATGCCAGGTCTATAAAGGCCTGAGCTCCGCCTGTTTCTGTAAGGAAAGAGCCGAGAAGGATGAAGATGAATACAAACGTTGCTGTAACGTATATGGCGACGCCGTAAATTCCTTCGCTTGTTAAGAACATGTGTTCTATAACCCGGCTTACCTCATACTGACGGTGTCCTAATGTGCCAGGTATAAGATGCCCCAAAAAAGCGTAGAGGAGGAAGGCTACAGCTACTATAACGAGGGGCCATCCCATGGTTCGGCGGGTAGCTTCTAAGACAAGCACGATCATAATGGCTCCTATAACAATATCTCTTGTAAACGGGTCTCCCATGCGGAATACGATGTTCATATAGTCTAAGCAAAGGTAGGCACCTACAGCTATACTGAAAATGATAGCGGCAATGTCCCAAAGCGGGACTTTATTTTTTTGCTTGTCTGTTGCAGGGAAAATTAAAAAAGTTAGTGCCAGTGCGAAGGCTAGATGTATAGCTCTATGTTGGAACTGGGGCAGCATGTGAACCCCTGAAGAATACATGTGATATAAAGACATGCATATAGCTAAGATGCTGCAAAGTTTAGCCGCGATGCCTGTGAGGTTTCTCTTTTTTTCAAATTTTTCGTTCAGAGCTTTTAACTTTTCTTCAGGAGTAAGATCTTCCTGTGTTTTTTTCTTGAAAAACATCGGATTCACCTCGTCTCAGATACTGAAGATACGTTATTTTTTCAACGGATATATCCATGCGTTCCATGTCGTTAAAGTACTTATATAAAGGTATTTCCCTTTGTCCGCTATCTAGGAACAGGCGAGGTTCAGCTATATAGCTTATTCTGAAAGGAAGAAAATCTAAGGGGATGTCGAGACCTGAGAGAACTAAAAAGTTATCCTTGAAGTAAATAGTCGCGGCACACGTAGAAGGGACCCCCCATCCCAAATCTTGTAACTTTGTTGCTACCACATGGATACGGCCATCTTTGTGCACTTGGTAATACTCGTAAACAGGTGTTAAATGGACTGAGTGCCGAATACTCGTGGCAAAAGAGTATCCTGCAGGTATTTTATGCGTGTATAGAACTTGACCTGTCTCGTAGTTTCTTATGTCCAAAAGGAAAACAGGACAAAAGAAAAGAAAATAGGTTAAGAGTGCTGTGTTTGAAAAAAAGAGGCTCACAAAGATGATTCTTTTCCTCATGTTTTCACCGCCTATTGAGGAGAGGGGTGCCTTTACGCACCCCTCTCTTGAGTTATTTTTGATTACTCAATAACCCAACCAGTTATGTCTACTCCTTTTTCTGTGTAATATTTTGCGGCGCCGGAATGAAGGGGAATAGACATGGCGCTGAGGGCGGTTTCAAACCGGATCATTTTCCCTTGGGCGTGAGAGTCGGCAACAACATCTAGGTGATCAAAGAAGGCCTTGGTAATTTGATATACGGCCTCTTCGCTAATATCTTTGCGGACAATAAGAAGGGCGGGGCTGGCTACAGCCATAGTGTCGATATCGACACCACGATATGTTCCTCCTGGAATAGTGATCATCGTGAGATATGAGCGATCTTTTAAAAAGTTTTGCATAATATCTGAATCAAGGGTAAGCAGGCTGATATCAAGGGTTGTAGAGGCATCTACTACTGCTGAAGTAGGAATTCCTGAACCAATAATGGCACAGTCGATGAGGCGGTCTTTTAATGCGGTAATAGCCTCGCCAAAGTTTAAAAACTGAGGATTAAATTTGTCGTAGCTTAGGCCGTGAGCTTCAAGAACCATTTTTGCTGTCCGTTCCGTTCCGCTTCCAGGGGCTCCTACCGCGACTTTTTTACCGGCTAAGTCATTAATGCTTTTTAGATTCGAATCTTTTAAAACAACGAACTGGAATATTTCTGGATAGAGGCATGCAATTCCGCGAATGTTATCAACAGGTTCTTTTTCGAAGGGAGCTTGTCCACTGTAGGCGCCGTAACTTGTATTGGAAGCCCCCATTATCATTTCGACTTTCCCTTCACGAATCATTTTCAGGTTTGCTACTGAAGCACCTGTTGACTCGGCTGTAACCTCTATGTCTGGCACATATTTAGTAATAATTGAAGCAATAGCTGATCCGATAGGGTAATATGTTCCTGCTGTTCCTCCTGTCGCAAGAGAGTACCGTTCTACTGCCATAACTGAAGATGACATTCCAAGAACAAAAAACAACGTGAGAAAAACAACAAAAGCCTTTACGTGCGTTCTCATGCTTGTTCCCCCTTAGAGTATGATATTGTTACTTTAAAACTGCACATACATTTCGATAAATATAATCAACCCGCCGACATATAATGCGATGTTGCTACTTTCAACTTCCAAAGAAGTCAATATATTTTTAAACCTAATCGTCTTGATATGCTGATTTATCAATCTTTTGATATTTATATACGTCAAAATAATTGAAATTGATATTTTGAAATTCACATGATACAAACTATAATTTTAGAAAGGCAGAAAGTCAACCCAATATACTGTTTATTTATTCAAGTATGCATTATCCAATAAGGAGGAATATTATGCATAATAGAAAGCAAAAAGTTTCTGTTGTGGGAGAAAACATAAAAAAGGATTTATTTGAATATATGCAGGAGGCGAGCCAAAGTTTTCCTTCTCAGCAAAAAGCTGTTTGTGACTACATTCTTGCCCATTATCAACAAACAGCTTTTATGAAGGCGGAGGATGTTGCTCTCGCTACAAAAACGAGTACTGCCACTGTCCTTCGTACGGCGGGAAGTTTGGGGTTTAAGAGCTATACAGCCTTAAAGGAGGCGCTTCAGCAGGTTCTTTTCGCTTCAACGACACCGCCGCCTCTCGACAGACTTCGGGAAAATATAGCAGGGGATTCGGAACTAAATGTGCTCGAACAAGTTATAAAAGACAACATTCAGAGTTTGCAGGGATTATATAGCCAGCATCTGGCGGAGAGTTTTCCTCAAGCAATTCGGATTATGCAGAAAGCGTCAAGAATATATATTTTAGGGTTACGTTCAACCCGTGGCCTTGCCGTATATCTTCATGCCCTTCTTCACCAGTTGTTTAGAAATGTGTATCTTGCCGATGCCTCGGGATCTGATAATTTATTTGATGAATTATATGACATGACTCAAGATGACGTTTTTATCGCCTTAATGGCTGGGAGTCCTCACTATACAAAGCGGACTATTAATGCCGTGAAATATGCTCATGAGCGTTCTATTCCTGTTATATTGATCACAAATAGCCTTTCGAATGTGGCCGTTCCTTTGGCATCTGCCGCTCTCTTAGCCCCGCAGAATACAAGTCATTATTCTACGGTAACTCTCGTAACGATTATTGATGCCCTTGTTTTTCAACTTGGTCGTGTCAAGGCAGAGGACGCCCGTCCAAAGCTGGAAAACCTAGGTGACCTGTTGTTAAGAAATGATATTTCAGTTTAGGGAAAGCGGAATTTAAAAATCACAGGCAGAAAGAGCTTGTATTTTGTTGAAAACTTCTTCTATTTCTTCGCGTGAATATTTTTCTGGTTTCCACATTTCAACTCCTCGTATGGTGTTTTCTAGAGTACAAGGAGTTTTGTTTTTCATCACATATAACACAGTTCCTATTAACTCAACATTAGGAAAACTGTGATCACCTTCTAAAAGACGTTCACGAAAGATATCTAATTGTTTTTTTATAGACTGAATATCTTTTAAAGAATCAAAGTCATCATCCCTAAATCTCTCCCCTTTACGATAAGAGGAGTTTTGTATATCTATTTCATCAAACATTTCAAGGGTATCAGCGTCTTCCATGATAGCAGAAGAAAAAGGTCCATATTTATATCCTGCAAAGCAATATCCCGTATCTATATCTTGAGTGTTTAGGAAATAGATAGCTTTTTGCACAAGTATCTTTTGTGCTTCCATTCCGTTTTCGTTAAAATAATGAATAACAAATTTCAAAAGAAGTTTCCCCATCTATCGTCCCTCCTTAATTCCTTAAGTTGAGGTCTCTTCATAGCTCTATTGTCTGAGAAGCGTTTTTATATCTTGTTCTTTACTGGAATTTGAATAAATACGCCACAAGAGCGGCGTTGTTTCGGAAAAAGCTTTAAAAATAGGCGAATACTCAGCCAGAGGAAGAACAAGATTTTCTCCTGACCTGGATATGACGTGAAAATCTTCCTCATCCTTTTCATCTGTATTTTGGTTTGAGGAAAGTTTATGAATTTTGAGGTTCTTCTGTTTCACAAAATAATCGTTGTTGAGCTTAAAACCTTCCTTGCGAAGTTTTTCAAGGGACACCCAATATTCCTTTTGCTTTTCTTTATCTGAGGAGAGTCCTTCTTTAACCATCTTAAGGTGGTTATTACGTTTCAGACAAGAAACCCAAAAGTTACTTGCATCATTATTTAGCTCGCACAGGATGGAATAGTCATCGAAAGTAACGAACCAATCCATATCCAGAAAGTCTATTTCTTCTGAATAGCTTTTATTAATGGTAACATGATTTTTAAAGTTCGCAAAAGATCCTTTATTGTTCTCTTTTTTATATGCAATATATTGTTCCAGAGCAATATCATACCCCATCCTCGTTCTGTGGAAAGGTACCTGTAAATTATAGTGATACCGAGCAAGAATAAACTCTTCTAATATAGGTATATTGTCAATTACAATGTTAAATGCCAGGGAAGGCATTGTTGTACGTATTTTTATTGACGAAAGATATCGATTATAGTCGTAAACTCCATACTTTACGCCGCAATAATAAGAGTCCCTTCGTAAATAATCGGCTCTATCGGCGTCAAAATGCCCAGAGATAATGCTCTTTAATATATTGTCTTTTGAATTGGGGATTTCTTGGGGATCTGCTTTGATTAAGTTGGCAACTCGAGAGGGGGTTACGTTGTTTTCTTTAATAATTTCTGATATCCTGACATGTTTTTTGATAATATACCTTCCAATGTTTTCATGTCGAGCTTTATCGAGTAATACTTCTTCGCTGGCGTGAGAAAATGGTAGATGACCAATGTCGTGAAGTAACGCAGCAAAACGAAGAGTTTTTAGAGCACATAATAACGTTTCAGAATTATCCCACTCTAATTTTTTTAGTTCATCCCTGTTGTTTTTAGCCATATCATTGTACAGACAAGTGAAAATATCAGTAGCCGCTTGAACAACCCCAATGGAGTGTTGGAAGCGAGAATGTTCTGCTCCCGGGTATACATATTTTGTAAGTGCTAGTTGATGTATGCGTCGTAGTCGCTGAAAAATAGGAGTGTCTATAATCTTTGTCTCATCTTCAGATAACTCTATATAACCATACAAGGGGTCTCGAAAACGATGCTTAAGTTCTAGTGCCCGTAATGCTTCATAAATCACTGTGTCTGCCTCCTTGCTTCGCTCTTTACATGTATATGCGCAAAATACACTTCAAGTATACTATTAAATTAAAACTGATGTTATTTGAATAGCGCAATAATGGCCCTATAATGCTGTATTTTTTATTGAGCAACAGTAGGATGAAATAAAACATTGAAAAGGTCATCAGTTTTCGGTAAAAGTAAAGTCTCCCAAACTAAATACTCTCCGTGGCTACGAGGAGAAACGAGGGTGCATAAAATGACTCAGAGGAAGCGAAGCTGAGTGGTGTGTTCTTTGTAACAGCCCCTTCACAGTACTTTTATGTATTATTTACAAAGATGTAACCATACGTAAACCCCTTTTCTGTAAGGTATTAAGCAAAGAATATCTACATTGAGGGGGTATTATGTTGCGTAAGTTTTTTTCTCGTAAACTGGCAGTTGTTGCTTTAACGTTACTTTTAGGGCTAATCGGGGGAGTTAATAGTGCAAGTGCACAAGCTCCGCGCTATGTTTTTTATTTTATTGGTGATGGAATGGGCGCAGCACAGCGTCAGGCGGCAGAATATTATTTGAGGGCTGAAACTGGAGTAAAAGATATAAAACTTAGAATGAATCAGTTCCCAGTGGCAGGTATCAACACGACTTATTCCGCAGATTCCTTGGTAACAGATTCTGCTGCGGCCGGAACAGCATTAGCGGCAGGGTATAAGACGAATAATGGCATTATTGCTCAACTTCCAGATGGCACGAATGTAAAAAGTTTGGTGGAGGCAGCGGGGGAGAATGGGATGGGAACAGGTCTTATAACAACAACGCGAATAACTCATGCGACTCCTGCTGTTTTTGCTTCCCATAACTCAAATCGTGATGCTGAAAATGAAATAGCCCTTGACTATCTTGATAGCGGAGTGGATTTTTTTGCTGGCGGAGGATATCGCCATTTTGTTCCCCAGAACTGGGAAGGCGGGAAATCAAAGAGGAAAGATGATCTTAACATTGCGGAAAAGTTTAAAGGCCAAGGGTATCATGTTTTCCTGACAGAAAAAGATACTCAAAAATTTAGAAACTATAAGCCAAGTGGGCAGGAAAAAGTCTTTGCGGCCTTCACGTACAGCCACCTTCCCTATGAGCTTGATAGAGAGGATAATCACACTCCAAGTTTGGCAGAACTGACGGCGAAAGGGATTGAAGTGTTAGAAAAATATAAAGAAGGTTTCTTTTTAATGGTAGAGGGCGGCAGAATAGACCATGCCTGTCACGCCCATGATCCAGCGGGGTCTATCCACGATACGTTAGCATTTGATAAGGCAATAGACGAAGCGTACTCTTTTTACCGGAAATATCCCGATGAAACGTTGATAGTTGTTGTAGCAGACCATGAAACAGGCGGTTTTGGGCTTGGGTTTGGTGATAATTATTTTTTGAAAATGGATCAGCTTTTTAAGGCAAAGGTCACCACGGCGGATGTATTAAATGAGGGTGTGGGGAAATATGATAAAAATAGGAAGAAGTTCTTTAATTTTATTGCCACCAACCTTGGTTTAGATAACTTATCCCTTGATGAGAAAATAAAAATTGAACAGGCAATGGATCTCATAGACGGCTCTCAGAAAGATGCAATTGCAACGTATGCGGGGTATGATCCCGTGGCTATCACAGTAACTCACATTATGTCTGAGCGGGCAAATATGTTCTGGACCACCTATGCCCACTCTGGGACAACAGTGCCTCTTTCAGCCATTGGAGTTGGCACCGAAGCTCTTGGCGGATTTAAAGATAATACAGAAGTAGCAAAAACCTTATTCTCCATTTTGGAATTCAAACCTACTAAAGTGGCATCTACCCATCTGATCAGTTTGCCTAAAGTTATTAATTATTAAAATATAGAGCTTTGAAGATATAGCCGGGGCTTGTTCCTGGCTATATCTTCATTAATACTAGAATGGAGTGTATAAATAGTGAAGAAAATAAAAGCTTCATTACTTTGGGGCGTTTTGTTTCTCGTTCTTATGGGATTTTGGATATATGAAAACAACAGAAATAGTAACTTTGTTCGGGCGGTGGTTTTAAGTACAGATAACAGCGATGTGATGCGGTCTGGAATAGCAAGGATAGGGAGCCAGGAATTGCTTTTGAAGGTTGTTGATGGAAAGTTTAAGGGACAAGAGGTTGTTGGGTACAACAGCTTGCTGGGAAACTTGGATATAGATGCCTTTTACACGCCGGGAGATACAGTAGTTGCTGCATTAAGGGAAGACCATGGGAAAGTTATTGACGCAAAAGCTGTTGATCTCTACAGGCAAAGCTGGGAATTTATTCTTTTTGGTTTTTTTGTTTTTTTGCTCATTATTTATGCTGGGAATACAGGGCTAAGGGCAATCTTTTCTTTTATAGCTAGTTTATGGGTTATATGGAAAAATCTTATTCCGGGGCTTTTGGCTGGAGAAAATCCGTTGCTTTTGTCGAGTGGTATTTTGTTTGTGCTGTCGGCCATTGTTATTTTTTCTGTTGCAGGGTTTACGCGAAAGGGTTTGTCTGCTTTCTTGGGAACAGTGGCAGGATTATTTGTCACTATTGGAATTACAGCTTTTTTTGGCGATAAACTTGGGTTGCTCGGAACAACTCTCCCTTATTCTTCCACACTTTTATTTAGCGGAAATATTGGACTGAATATGAAACAGATCTTCTTTGCTGCTATTGTAATAGGCGCTTCTGGAGCAGCTATGGATATAGGTATGGATATTGCTTCTGCCATGGCGGAAGTAAAGAGCAAGAAACCTGAAATAATGTGTCGAGAACTCATTCAGTCAGGATTTAATGTGGGGCGTGCTGTTATCGGAACTATGACAACTACTTTATTACTGGCCTATTCTGGTGGATATCTAACGCTGCTTATGTTGTTTGCAAGTCAAAGTACAGATTTTGTACGAATTGTAAATTATAGAATGGTTGCGGCAGAAATATTGAGAACTGTGGCAGGAAGTATTGGCTTGGTTTTGATTGCTCCTATTACTGCTGTAATTGCCGGATGGATTTATTCTTACAATTTAGAGCCTCTTAAAGGTAGGGGCAAGTATTTTCTGGAGAAAATACAAGGTATCATTAGAATTTAAGTAGTTTCCCTTTATGATGTACTAACCAGCGGCGTAGCCCTGCTATTGCACAATTTGAGACCTGGCACCATAATGAAATAGAGGTGATGCTCTATGAATTTCGACCCCTATTGTTATCAATATCCTTCCCGTAGAAATGTTGTCTATGGCTCTAAGGGAATGGTGGCTACGTCTCATCCTTTAGCGGCTCAGGCAGGCCTTGAGATTTTAAAGCAAGGCGGCAACGCCGTTGATGCAGCTATAGCTACTGCAGCGGCTTTGACTGTAGTAGAACCTACTAGTAATGGCCTTGGCAGCGATAATTTTGCCATTATTTGGAAAGATGGGAAGCTTCATGGTATCAATGGAAGCGGTCGATCCCCTCAATCTTTTGATTTGGAAGCTTTTCGAGAGAAACATTGGCAGACTGTTCCAGACTTCGGGTGGGCTTCAGCTACAGTTCCTGCCGCTTCTAAAACATGGGCCGTTCTTGCGAAGTCTATGGGAAATTTGCCTTTAACTGCGTCTATGGCACCCGCTATTTCGTATGCTCAGGATGGTCATGCAGTGGCAGTGACTACTGCTTTTAATTGGAATAAGGCTTTTGAAAAGTATCGCAAAATTTTAAGTGGAAAAGAGTTTGCCTCGTGGTTTAAGACGTTTTCTCCTGCTGGTCGAGCGCCAAGGCCTGGGGAACGATGGATTTGCCCTGATCAGGCCTACACGTTAAAAATGATTGCTCAGACTGATGCAGAGGCTTTTTATAGGGGGGAAATTGCGGAGAAAATTGTAGCCTTTGCTCAGCAGACAGGTGGTTTTTATACGGCAGAGGATTTGGCTGCGGTGGAGCCGGAGTGGGTTGATCCTATTTCTGTGAACTATAGAGGTTATGATGTATGGGAAATTCCCCCAAATGGACAGGGCATTATCGTATTAATGGCTTTAAATATTCTAAAGGGTTTTGATTTTACTCACCGTGATGATCCCGAAACATATCATAAGCAGATTGAAGCTATAAAATTAGCATTTGCCGACGGGTTCCGATATGTGGCAGACCAACGCTATAGCCGTGTTCCTGTCTCTGAAATGATTTCAGAAGAATATGGAGCCTCACGTCGAGAGTTGGTAACAGATAAAGCTCGTATGCCAGAAGCTGGGCGACCCGAGGCATGTGGTACGGTCTACCTTTGTACGGCTGACGATGATGGAAATATGGTCTCCTTTATTCAAAGCAACTATGCTGGTTTCGGTTCAGGTATTGTTATTCCCGGAACAGGCATTGCCTTAAATAACCGTGCGAGGGGATTTTCTTTAGACCCTCACCATCCTAATGTGCTGGCCCCGGGGAAACGTCCATACCACACGATTATCCCTGGATTTTTAACAAAAGATGGGAAACCTGTAGGTCCTTTTGGCGTGATGGGTGCATTTATGCAGCCACAAGGCCATGTGCAGGTTCTTATGAACACTATAGATTTTAGTATGAACCCCCAAGAAGCCCTTGATGCTCCAAGGTGGCAGTGGATAGAGGATCTGGTAGTGGAGGTAGAGCCAGGCTTCCCTTCATGGGCAGCACAAAAGCTTCAACGGATGGGACATCATGTGCGTTGCGCTTTAGACTCGAATAGCTTCGGGAGAGGTCAGATGATCTTGCGAACGGAATGCGGCACTCTTGTTGGAGCTACAGAACCCCGCACTGATGGATGTGTTGCTGCGTGGTAGCTGCGCCAGGTTTTGATTTATGAAATACTTGATATGTCCTCTAATGGCGCCCCATATAAATATTTGCAAAATTCAGTATAATTAAGAGCGGTTAGAAAAAAACTCTAGCTTTGGAGGGATATTATGACACGTTTTTGGATCGTGATTTCTTTTTACCTAGCGATTTACGGTGTCATGACGTGGTATGTCCTGTCTTTTACGGCTAGAATTTTTTCTCTGAGAGGGTGGGGAGTTTTAGTTCTCTCTCTTTGGGGTGCTTTTATGGTGGCTTGCCCTCTTATACTACGTCTTGGCGAAAAGATTGGCGGGAGCATTTTGCGTCATGCCCTGGCGTGGGTAGGGTATGTATGGATGGGTTTTATATTCCTTTCTTTTTGCGGTTTGTTAGGGCTTATTTTGCTTCGTTTTATTTTGTGGTTTGCTCGGTATCCTCTGAGTGATTGGGGAATCCGATGGATTGGAATAGGGATAATTTTTCTATCCATTGGAACTTGTTGGTGGGCCTATAGAGAGGCTCTCGATATTCATCCTCGCCATATTGTAATAGAGAGCGATAAACTACCGCCAGAGTGGCCTGTCCTCAAGATTGTTCACATCTCTGATATTCATTTAGGCTTACTTGTTCGGGAGAAACGATTATCGAAGATAATAGATCTTGCGATAGGTGAAGATCCTCACGTAGTGGTTTCTACAGGAGATATTGTAGATGGGCAGATGAACGGAAGAGTGGGGGATATAGAGATTTTCCATCGCCTGTCTCCTCCGTTGGGGAAGTTCGGAGTTATTGGCAATCACGAGGTCTATGCGGGATTAAAACAGTCTGTGGCTTTTACGGAAGAGGCAGGTTTTCGCCTTCTTCGAAATGAATGGGTGGACGTTGGACCTGTTATATTGGCGGGAGTGAATGACCCTGCTGTATCTATGGTTGAAGAAGTGCATGCGACGGAATATAAATTATTGGCAGAAATACCCCGTGACAAGTTTTGTGTGCTTTTGAAACATCAACCTCTTGTGCGTGAAGAGACCTTGGGCTTTTACGACCTACAGCTTTCTGGTCACGTGCATGGGGGGCAGATTTGGCCTTTCAATTTTATTACAACATTGATTTATCCTATGACATCTGGTCTTCATGAACTCCCGAGGGGCAATATGCTAGTGGTGACAACTGGGGCTGGAACATGGGGGCCTCCCATGCGTCTTTTTGCCACCCCTGAAATTACCGTTATTCATATACAAAAAAAGTAGAGGCCCCTGGGGGAGAGGCCTCTGCAGAAAAGGGAGATTATTTGACTCATAGGGCACACACAACAGGAGGATTGGTACTTGATACCGTTGCGATGCTGTGTGACTATATATTAGTAGAAACGTGCCAATGAGACCCCGTCACTTTTACGGGAATATAAATAGGGGAAATTACGTATTTATTGAGTGAAGGGTATAATTTATGACATAAGGAGTATGTTTTTACCTCAAAGTAAGGACGTGACATAATGAACTCTTCAGTGAAAGTGCCTTCCAAAATTCTTGGTGTCCTTGGTGGAATGGGGCCGGCTGCTACAGCGGAATTTTTGCGGCTTTTAGCCATAAAGGCTCCGGCGAGAAGTGATCAGGAACATCCGAAGCTCTATGTTCTGTCGAATCCGCAGATTCCAGACCGCAGTAGTGCTATTTTAGGCAGGGGAGAAGACCCTACGCCCTTTTTGAAAGAGGGGTTGCTCTCGTTGGTTCAATGGGGTGCACAAGTTCTGGCTGTCCCTTGCAACACCGCTCATTTTTTTATCGACACATTTCGAAAAGAATTGCCAGTGCCTTTGATTCATATTGTAGAGGCTACAGTGGGCCTAGCTGCTGAACGGAGCTCTGAAGGAGCATGGTTGCTGGCCACCAGCGGCACTAAACAGAGCGGTATGTACGAGCGTTATGCAGAAAAAGTAGGGTATCCTTTCTTTTTCCCTACTGACGAAGATCAGGAAAAGGTTCAGGAAAGCATTGTTTTAGTAAAAGCAAATCGCCTCCGTGAGGGAGGGATATTGCTGCAAGGGGTTGTAGAGAGGCTATGGAAGGAGAGACATGTTCCTATTGTAGCTGCATGTACGGAGTTGCCCCTGGCCTATGACGCTTCTGATCTACCTGAAGAGGGAATGATTTCAAGCCTCGGAGCTTTAACAGAGGCTTGTTTGCGAGAGCTTTATAGCGAGAATAAATAGATAGTCGATTTCGATAAAAAATGAAAAAGAAGCCCCTGACACAGGCGTGTTGGGGGCTTCCCTTGCAGAAATTTCTTTCCCAATCATAAACAATGGTAATGATAGGAGCCTAGTCTTTGTTGTGTTTTCCTAACCCCTTGCTTTCTCTCTCTTTATTTAGGGATCCGGACTTTAACTGTTTTGAGAGGATTTACAACTTGGCTGATGTGCAGATCGCAGGCAATGCTTGCAAACATATACGCCCGTTCCCACGTCATTCCTCTCTTTTCGCAAATGAGGGTCACAGCTTCGTCTAGCGCTATGCGAGTGGCCTCTTCCAAAGCTTGGGCGCTGGCCAGAACAAAGTAGGCATCTTTATTTTCTAATAGGGGGGTGATGAGCCTCCTGCCTTTTTCCAGTTCTACAGTGAGGGTCACTTCTCCTCTAATTTCTACTCCCGTTCCACAGACTTCTCCATCCCCCATAATGGCATGGAGGTCGCCGAGAGCAAGTTTTCCTCCGGGGACATATATTGGAAGCCGTAAAGTAGCCCCCTCAGTCATCTGAATAGTGTCTAGATTCCCGCCATGGGTGCCAGGGATACCACAGGCTATTTCTCCTTCTGCGGGAGCTACTCCAATAACGCCTATCATGGGGCGAAGAGGTAGTTCCAGACCGCAGAAGTGCCCTTTCCCCTTTTGAATAGAGACGATTTCTGTATGGCTTTCTGTAACTTTATCTCCCAGAGGCCCCCATCCGGGGAAGAGTTCCACTACTCCTTGCGTGTCCAGTTCTATCTTTTCTATTCGGATTACAAGCACATCTCCAGGTTCTGCCCCCTCTACCCATATTGGGCCGGTAGCTGGATTGACAATGGAGTAGTCAAAGTCAGAGGAAAGACGGTGTTCCGGCAGTGTAATCTTATGGCTGAAACAGTCTTCTGTTTCAAATACAATTCGGTCGCCAGGCTGAACGCGCTTTACGGCTTCATGAGAGTTCGACATAGCATAGATGACCTGATCTCTTTTAATATGATGTTCCATATCTTTTATTGCCCTCCTTTTTTAGGGGGATTGAGTATGCTCCATACTTCTCGACCGTTCATAAGGCCTCGAGGCTTGAAGATCATAATGATCACTAAAAGCACTGCCATTAAAACGTTTACGAGGCCAAAAACAGGCGGAATAGAGAGCCCCATACATGTAAAACCTTCTTGGAGCGGAGCTAATAGCTCTGTTCCAATAGTAAGAATAGCTGTCCCGATAAGAGGGCCTGAGATGGTTCCAATGCCCCCTATAGCGAGCATGGCCACTAACTGGAAAACATAGACAAGACTAAAAGCCTTGGGGTTCATGGTGAGGACAAGATGTACCCATAAAGCGGCACCAATGCCCGTAATGAAACTTCCAATGGCGAAAGACATTATTTTATATCGTACTACGGGAACGCCCATGACGCTCGCGAGTTCCTGATCCTTTGATATGGCAATTAATCCACGACCGAAACGAGAGTTGACGAGGCGATGGGTGGCGTAAATAACCACAAGAAGGATACCATAGGCCCACCATATGTTGGTGAAGGCAGGAATATTTCGAAGCCCCATGTCTCCGTGAGTAATCCCGCGCAGATTTTCTGCCAAGTTCCCCATAACTATATTAATTCCCATAGAAGCGAGAATAAAATACTGTCCTTCGAGACGGAAAGCGGGGAGTAATAATATAACGCTGGCTATAACCGCCAAAATTCCTGCGATGAGAAGGGCCAGGGGAAAGGCTACCTGAATTTGTTCCAGCCAAAGAGGAAGGTGAAGCACTGCCTTTTTATAGGCTGGAGGCAGAGTCAGGATAGCTGTGGCATAGCCGGCTACCATCATGGTTCCGCCGAATCCGAGAGAGAATATGTTTGTATAGCCATTAGTGATGTTGACCCCTAGAGCAACGATACAGGTAACGGCCAGTAAAATAACCAGTCGAAGGTAGTATCCCCTCAGAAATGTGTTGGCGAGGAGGAGAAGGATGCCGAGAAGGATCAACGAACCGAGGATAGTTGTAGTTTTCTTATTCATATCTTCGCCCCCTACTCTATCTTAATGTTAGGTCTAAAGAGACCAGATGGTTTGATGAAGAGAATCAAAAAGAGAAGTGCCCACACAAAGAGTGGACGTATCGCTGACCATGCAGGAGGAAGAAAGGCAACGAAAAGCACCTCTCCGAGGCCTATAATGTATCCTGCTATAGCGGCTCCAGGTATGTTGCCGATGCCCCCCAGAACTGCGGCTATAAAACCGTTGAGGCCGATAATATACCCCATGCTCGGATTCACAATTCCAAAACTGATCCCATAGGATACTGCCGATATGCCCGCAAGCCCTGATCCGATAGTGAAAGCCAAAAGCACCAATGTCGCGCTATTGACGCCTACAAGCATTGCTGCGTTGGGGTCATAGGCGATAGCTCTCATGGCTGTCCCGACCTTTGTATATTTTATAAAGAGAGTGACAGAGATCAGGAGTATGCCGGTTATAGCGAGGATCCAGAGGTCTTTTACATTGAGGAACAATCCGCTTTTCGTGACGATAATACCCTCAAGAAATTCTGGAGTAGGGAAGGCTCTCCGTCCATCGCCGAAGATCATAACGAAGATATTTCGAAGTCCGAGAGATGCTCCGAAAGAGGCAATGAAGACGGTAAGGACCTCAGGGCTTTTTTTCAAACAGGGGTCGTAAACCAGCTTTTCGATGAGGAGTCCGGCTAGTACGGCTCCCCCTATGGCTCCTATGAGCCCTGTCCAGAAGGAGGCGGCAGCATTCATAATCAAAAGATAGGAGCAGAAAGCTCCGATCATGAATATCTCTCCATGGGCAAAGTTTATAAGCCCCAAAATTCCGTATATCATAGTGTAGCCAATGGCTAGGAGGGCTAAAATACTGCCATAGGAAAGGCCGTTAATAAGCTGCTGAAAAAAGTAGAGCACACCCATAATGTTATCTCACCCCCAGATAGGTTTCTTCTACGTAGGAATCTTTTGCAAGGCTGGCGCTATCGCCAGATAAGTGTATTTGCCCGCTTTCCATAACATAGGCCCGGGAGGATATTTCGAGGGCGAGTCGTACATTTTGCTCCACAAGCAGGATTGATGATCCCTGCTGGCTGATTTCCTCTATTTTTTCGTAGATCTGATCCACTACAACTGGTGCAAGGCCGAGGGATGGCTCGTCGAGAAGAAGCAGTTGGGGGCTGGTCATAACCGCTCTTCCTATAGCCAGCATTTGTTGTTCCCCTCCGCTGAGAGATTCTGCCAGCTGATCTCGCCGGTCCCAGAGTTTGGGAAACAGTTGGTAGACCCATTCCAGCTGTTCTTGATACAATGCCTTTTCTTTGAGAAGGTACCCTCCCATTTTTAGATTTTCATAGACAGAGAGGTTCCCGAAAATATTACGGCCTTCAGGGGAACATCCGATGCCGAGAGGTACTATCTTATAGGGAGGTAAGGATGTGATGTCTTTGCCTTTGTAGAGAATAGTACCTTTTGTTACGGAAAGTTCACCGGTAATACATCGAATGGTCGTAGTTTTTCCTGCCCCGTTGGGTCCTACAAGGGCTACAACCTCTCCTTCTTTTACCTCCAGGTTAATGTCGTGAAGGACTTCGGCCTTTCCATAGCCTGCAATAATGTGATTGAGCTTTAACATGCTGCTTCCCCCTTCTTTTCGGCACAGACAGCCTGCTTTTTCCAAGCTTTTTGCCCGAGATAGGCAGTGATAACCTTCTCGTTGTTTTGAACTTCAGAGGGGGTTCCTTGAGCAATGAGAGCACCTTGGTTCATTACAATGATCCGCTCACTAATTCCCATAACCACTTTCATGTTGTGTTCTACAATAATAATGCCCATTGGGGATTCCGAATGAATCATGCGGATAATGCGAATTATTTCGTCGGCCTCAGCAGGGTTAAGACCGGCAGCTGGCTCGTCAAGAAGAAGCACTTTGGGTTCGAAGAGGAGAGCTCGGGCCAATTCTGCCTTCTTTTGAATACCGTAAGGCAGGTCGTCTATGACAGTGGCGGCATATTGGTCCATATTCAACAGCCCAAGGACGTGATGTATTTTCTCTTCTATTCGCTTTTCCTCTTTTTTATATTTTGAAGTGAAGAAAAAAGCGTCTTTGAAGCTATAGCGCAAAGAGAGATGAAAGGCGATTTTCATATTCTCCAGAAGGGATAGTCCCTTCATGAGCCGAAGGTTTTGAAAAGTGCGCACGATGCCTTTGGCCGTAATGCGGTGAGGTGGATTGTTGGTTATATTTTCTCCATCGAGTTCTACTGTCCCCGATGTAACTTTCAGGACTCCGGTAAGAAGGTTGAATACTGTGGTTTTACCGGCTCCGTTGGGACCGATGAGGCCTAAAAGCTCCCCCTGCTCAAGTTGGAAGCTTAGACTGTCCACAGCTCGAAGTCCGCCAAAGCTTTTTGTCAAATTTTGAATGTTCAGCATACCATCAGCTCCAGACGTATTATGAATAGGCAGAGGCTGTGTTCCAGCCTCTGCCAGAGATGTTTTTATAGATCTTCCGGGTAGATTATGTCTTTATAGACTCTCTGTCCGCCCTTGAACTCTTTAAAGACGACTGGTTTCAGAGGAACTCTCGGATACTTCACCATTTGGGGATCTGGATACGAAATAGGCATGGTGGTTTTTACGAACTTGTGGCTTTGAATTGTATCTCTCAAAGCTACTCTCTGTTCTTCAAGAGACATGGAATCCCATTTTTCTTTCCCGATGGTTTCAATGGATTCCAGCATAATATTGACGGCGTCGAAACCGAGGCACTCAAAAGCGCCGGGCTCGTTGTTGTATTCCGCTCTGTAAGCCTCCACAAATTTCTTGGCATTTTCCGTAAGAGGATATTCTGCTGCAAAGTGGGTAGAGACAATGGCACCCTCTATAGAGGGTCCACCTACCTCTACAACGCTCTGGTCGTCAGCACCGTCGGTAAGAACTATAGGAAGCTTGATGCCGAGTTTTTCTGCCTGTTTTGCGATAATAGGCCCATCTTGTGGGAATGGGGGCGTAATAACGATGCCTTCAATCTTTTCTTTCTCTATGACTGTTTTTAGGCGAGTGAGCTGGGCCGTAAAGTTTACGTCGCCAGTTTGATAGATTTCCTGATGTGCAATCGCCGCGTCATCTTTGGTGTAGGCTTTGAAAGCATCCATAAAGAAATTTGAGAGGTCGGTACTATAAGCGCTGGCATTGTCCCAAATAACAGCTACTTTTTTCCATCCCAGGGTATGGGCGCAATATTTAGCTACAGCTTGCCCCTGATAGTTATCTCCAAAGGGAGTCATGAAGATAAAATCTCCAATGCTGGGAATAGTTGGCGTTGTAGCCGTACCGTCAAGGAACACGGTTTTTCCTTCTTGGAAAATGGGGCCGGCAGCAGATACAAGAGAGTCATCGGTCAGTCCACATGCAGCTATTACTTTGCTCTCTTCCACCAAACGGATAGCGGCATTTGAAATAACCGTGGTGTCGCTCTGTCCGTCAATGTTTTTGAGCTCTAGTTTATGACCGATAACACCTCCTTGCTCGTTAGCAAGTTTTACAGCAAGCTGAGTTCCGCGAAGGCCGGCTTGCCCCAAGGGAGCTGCAATCCCTACCTGGCTCCATATAGAGCCAATGACAATAGGACCTTCCTCTGCACTGGCTATAGTTGCCGATGCGACAAAAAACGTGAGAACAAAGAATAGCGACAAAATCTTGCGAATGTTTCTTCCCTTCATACTGAATGCACCTCCATGAGAGTATGTGTGTATAGCTTATGACATAGCTTTTGCTGACGTCGCCCAGCAAAACTTTTTATTGGTAAACAGAAAAATAATTTAGAGTGCTTACATACGAGAAACTTTTGTTATGAAACAACACAGTAAAACTCGTAATTTATTAGAAAGACTCTTTAACGTTATAAAGTAAAAACAGGAACTATCGGGTTGATGTTGACAGAGAGACACACGTGCTTGTTGTGTACGTGCATGTGGTAGTGTGAGTAGTAGTTGTTGAAAGAGAGAGCTGGATAAATGAAGTTGTTGCTAATTTGAAAGAGGAAAAACAATCTTGGGAAACCAGTAGAGGGTGAACACAAAAATTCCACAGCTTCTTCTGTAGCGATTTCTGCTGCGAAAACACGCTTAACATGCTGGGAAAGGCTATATCCGCTGCTTGTAAAAGACAGAACCAGCGCTGCATTGAAAAAACCTCGCTTTCAAAATGAAGTTATATTGAGAATAAGAGTCAAAAACATAAAAAATAAATTCCCAACTTTTAAATATACATACAGTATAAATAAGGAAGACGTTTTGTCAAATTTAAACACTTTCGTTTGCGAAGCATATGCTTTACTAGCCTCGGGATATTGTAGTTCTTATGGTAGAATGGAAAAACATTTTGGCAGAGTAGGCGACTTTGCGTTAAGTGCTTAGGGATGGGACGTTGCCCTGAGACGAAAAGCTTTCACCAGCTTGCGGTAGGCCGCCGCGTTCGCTGCCACATCGATACGTTACTCCTTTGATGTGGCAGACCTGCCCATAAAGGAGGCGTTCGTTTTTGAAAAAACAGCAAGGCAATTTGTTTAAGTATCGCTCTTCAACTCAGGAAATTGTCTATATCTCTCTCCTCGTAGCTTTGAATATTGTGCTAACCCGTATTGCGAGTATTCGAGTTCCCATGGCTGGTGTGGAAATGGTACGAATTGGTTTTGGCGCGTTGCCTGTGGTTTTTGCTGGGGTTTATATGGGACCCCGTGCAGGAGGGGTTGTAGGGGCGCTAGGGGACGCTATTGGATTCTGGATCAATCCTATGGGGCCGTATATGCCCCATTTCACTCTTACAGCAGCACTTACAGGGATTATCCCCCCCTTGGTCTTGAAGTGTTTTCATACCAAGGGAGACTACGCCTTCTGGCAGCTTCTTGTGGGGCTGGCAGTGGGGCAGACCATCACGGCGGTGTTGCTGGTTCCCTATTTTATGCAGTCTCTTTATGGAGTGCCAATGATAGTTACTATGATCCCTCGTATCCAGACTCAGGTAATTCAGATCCCCCTTTATGCTTTTTTGGTGAAGAGTATAGCGAGAAGAATGTCTATTGCCTTTGGATAAAAAACGAAGGCTTAAGACAAGGAGCCAGTTAAAAACGTCCATTTGATCGTGAAAAGAGCCGTTTTAAAAAACGGCTCTTTTTTTGTGGGAAAGTGGATGCATTATACGAACCCAAATATATT
This sequence comes from Aminobacterium mobile DSM 12262, assembly GCF_000526395.1. Classification (NCBI taxonomy): domain Bacteria; kingdom Thermotogati; phylum Synergistota; class Synergistia; order Synergistales; family Aminobacteriaceae; genus Aminobacterium; species Aminobacterium mobile. The sequence goes on from NZ_JAFZ01000001.1 coordinate 413,308, forward strand.
TAATGTTTAAAAGAAAGATGATATACAATAGTTGTAAAATTTAAACCTTTTGGGGGGAGGGGAAATAATATTGACCATTCGAAAAAAACTGTTAGGCGTCAGTATTTGTGTCCTTATTCTCTTTTCCATGGCGCTGTTTGTCGTGAACAGAAGAAGTGAGCGTTTTTTTGTTCGTTACCTTGAAGCATCTGGTATGGAGATCATCGCGGCTGATGCTCAAATTGTGGGATCTTTTTTTGAGAAATACGAGAATTTTATGGATGCGGCAGCCTCTGCTGCAGAGCAATCTTATCGCCTTGATTCTATTTTAAAGCCTGCTTTGGAAGAGATGACGAAGAAAATGGCAAAGGATGGAGTTATGGCGGTGTATTTGGGGACGGAAGATGACGGGCGTTTTATTGTAGGTGGCGATTGGGTTCCGCCAGATGGGTGGGATCCTCGCGAAAGGCCGTGGTACAAGCAGGCATTGGAAGAAAAAAATACTATTTTTACCCGCCCATACATTGATTCTATCACTGGCAATGTAGTGACTACAGCGGCAACTCCAGTCTATGAGGGACCTAAATTAATCGGGGTCGTTGGATGTGATGTCGACATTTCTACTTTAAGTGATTTTGTTGCTGGCTTGAAAATTGCGGGGGAGGGGTCGGGTTTTCTCTTAACCCCTGAAGGATTGGTGATGGCAAGTTTTCATAAAGAAGATGTTATGAAGGCCAATATGGCGACTCATCTTCAATTTCCCCAATCTCTTCGAGATATAGCCAATCGCATGATTAACGGGAGCTCTGGAATGGATAAGTTTATACAGGATGGAGTGGAGCAGTACGCATTTTTTGCCCCCACCCGCCATGGTTTTTCATTGGGCATTACCTTCCCCACATCGACGATAAAAACTCAAGTCGGAGCTATTACTCGTCAGCTACTTTATATTGCTGGCGGTATTTTTTTGCTTCTTTTGCTTGTTTTAAGGTGGATTTCTGTGGGGATCAACCGTTCTGTAGATATGTTGACATCTGATGTAAAGAAATTAGGTCAGAAAAACCTGGCTATTCGGTGCCTTACAAAAGGGAATGATGAGATGAGCATGATCGCCATGGAGCTAAACAAGATGGTGGACTCGTTGGGGAATGCTATGACTATAGGTCGCCGCCAGGCTCGACAAACTTTAGATAGTTCACAGACTCTTGGTGCCCTTTCCGAGGAGACATCTGCTTCCATGGAAGAAGTGAAAGCTTCTGTAGATGAGGCAGAGCAAGCCATTCACTCTATCCTTCAGGCGGCTACTTCCGTTTCAAAAGTGGTTCACTCTTCGGAAGAGACAGCTCAAGATGTGGCAAAAGAAACCCAACAAATAGCGTCGTTGACAGAACAGGCGGCATCTCTTACTGAAAAAGTGAGAGGGTTAAGTTCTTCTGTTGTGCAAAATATAGATAATGCAGTGCATCAGGCAAGGGTGAATGGTGAAGCTTCACGTCAGTTATTAGATTCTATTGGCAAAGTAAAAATTTTTGTGGAAACTATCACTAAAATTGCTGATCAGACAAACCTTTTAGCGTTGAATGCTGCTATAGAAGCGGCTAGAGCAGGGGAGGCCGGTCGTGGGTTCGCTGTTGTGGCTGAAGAGGTCCGAAAACTCGCAGAAGAATCTGCAGAGGCGGCTCAGCAAGTTCGCTCCATTACCGATGTAATAGTGGCTGATACTGGCAGGACAAATGATGCTGCAGAAGCGATGGTGGGCATTCTTCAAGAGGCATCTCAGCGTATAGAGGGAACCCAGACAGCTGTAGGGGAGACAAGCGCTATGCTGCCTCAGATTAACGAAGCAGTGCAGAATATAGTGACATTGTCTCACGGCCAGGCAACAGAGGCCCAAAATCTAAGGCAGAGTACTGACGAATCTACCCGGCGTATCCAGGAACTGCTGGAAACTGTCCATCAGATCAGTCAAGCCTTTGAAGATACAGCTCGGGCAGGGGAACAATTGGCTGTAGAAGCTCAGAAGTTGTCTTCTCAGGCAGAAGAGACTCAGAACATTATGGAAGAATTTAAATTGGAAGATCAGAAGGGGCTTATGGTTCAAGCGTAGGTATTGTTTAAAATGCCCGCGCAGTCTCTGCAATGAAGTCTCGGTATGCGTATGCCCCAAGCGCAGGTTCCGTTTAAGATATCCTGCGTGGTTGCCGCAACGAGGGCTCTACATACGTATGGTTCGAGCGCACGTGCTGTTTAGAAATGTCTCTGAGCCTTGTCTCCTCTAATAGACAAGGCTCAGAGATTTTTATATGCTTAATTTTTTTGAGTGGGGAGCTTTATTTCAAATAGTGTTTTTTCTCCATTCGCCGTGACGAGAGCTATATTTCCTCCATGGGCTGTAAGAATTCTTTTGGCAATAGCTAATCCAAGACCATACCCACCAGAGCCCCATTGTCCTCTAGCTCTGTGAGAGTCGCCACGGCGAAATCGTTCGAAGATGAAAGCGGCAGTTTCCTGGGAAATTCCAATGCCGTTATCTTCTATCTGAAGAATCCACCATCCTTCTTGATGGGAAAGAGAGACAGAGATCTCCCCTCCTTTTTCTGTCCCGAATTTCTCTCGAACATATTTTATAGCGTTATCAAGAATGTTTCGGATGGCTCGAGAGAGATCCTGTGCTCGCCCCATTATCAACGCCCTTTCGGGGAGATCTGTTTGTATGGAGATATATTCGGCTAATGGATGATTTCGGCCTTCTTCTGTGAGAGATTGAAGGAGGCGAGAAAGGTCCAATTCTTCCTCCTTTTCTGAGGGGGGCTCGCTTTCCAGCCGAGAGAGGAGGAGCAGATCGTCCACAAGGCTGGTCATGCGCTCCTGTTGATGAATAATGGAATCGAGATAGCGTCCTATTTCTTCGTTTTGTTCGTACTCTTCCTGTAAAAATTCAGCGGTAGCACGAATAGTGGTAAGGGGGGTCTGAAGCTCATGTCCCGCATCGGCAATAAAATCTCGTCGAGCCTGCTCAAGTCGAATTTCCTCTGTAAGGTCGGCAATAACCAGGAGCGGACCACTGCCAGTTTGACGAGCATAAATGCTTAAATGGCGGCCTTCTTGTTCGGGCATTTCTGCTTTAATTGTCTGTTCTTTTCCTTCTTTTGCCTCTTGGAGCAGGGGGTACAGTTCCGCCAACGTGAGAAAACGTTCTATAGGTTGGCCTGGAGTCATAGTGGTTCTGATCCCCAGCAATGTTTGGGCTATAGTGTTGGAATAGCGAAGCCGATTGTCATTATCGAGGAGAATGACTCCTACAGGCAAGGCTGCGATAATACGAGAAAGAGTGTCTCTCTCTTTCCCAAGGTCTTCCAGAGCGTTTTTTAGACGAGACGACATTGTTTGCAGAGATTCGGAAAGACGTTGAAGTTCCGGATCTGCCATGAGAGGAAAACGGACATCTTTGTCCTCTGAAATAGTATGTGCTGTTGCAATAATACGTTCCAGAGGAGTGAAAAAACGTCGGACGATCCAGAAACCAACCATAATAATCAGAAAGGCAATGATGATAATATACGAGAGAAATTGCAGTTTGGCCTGAAAAATTGTTTCTTTGAGGGTTGTAAGAGGATAGGCCATGCGTATGAAGTATGTTTTGTCGTTGAAGAAAAATTTTCGTGCCAGATAGACCATATAGGCCTTGAGAGAATGGCTGTAACGAGTGGTGCTGCCTAGCCCCTCTTTAGTTGCCTGACGTATTTCCGGTCTTCCTTTATGGTTATCAAGGGTTTCCGCATCTGTTGCGCTATCGAGGATTACCCGCCCATCCTGGTTGATAATAGAGATGCGGCTTCCGAAAATATCCGACCACTGTTGAAGGTTTCGTTGAAAGGCGGAGTATCCGTTATCTTCTATTACTTGTGTTATGGCGGCGGTATGTCTCGACAGCCTGTCTATGGCATCAGAAATAAGCCGCTCTTTCATAATGCTCGAAACGAGAAACCAGCTTATTATGAAAGCCAAAACGGTGACGAGGGTAAGCACCGCGGTTACTTTTCCCTTGAGGGTATTCATGATTGTTTCTCCCAGGTGAGGCGATAGCCGCGACTTCGAAGGGTCTGTATAGTGAGGGCGGGTTCTCTTCCGTCCTCGATTTTTTTACGAAGTCGTGAAATATGGACGTCTACAGTTCGCGTATCTCCTCCATAGAGGTTCCAAATCCGGCCGAGCATTTCGTCTCTGGAGACAGTGCGTCCAAAACGCCGGGCCAAGAGTTCGAGGATACGAAATTCTGTGGGGCTGAGGTCGAGAAGTGACTGCCGCAAGATTGCTGTCTGACTTTCGAAATCAAGAATCAAATCTCCTTCCTCCACTCTTTGTCGGCTCTCATCTGCTATTTGGACACGGCGCAAAATGGCCCCCACTCGAGCTGTTAATTCAGCAAGGGAAAAAGGCTTTTTAATATAATCATCTGCCCCGAGGTCTAGACCTTCCACTACGTCTGTTTCCTCTCGACGGGCGGTGAGCATAATAATGGGGATAGAGGCCGTTTCTTTGTTGCTTTTCAGACGACGACAGACTTCCCACCCATCCATTCGAGGAAGCATGAGGTCAAGGATAATAAGATCTGGCTTGGCTGTAAAAGCCATATCAAGAGCCGTATCTCCGTCTGCGGCATTAAGGGTGTCATATCCACGGCGTTTTAAGGCTTGAGAAACTATTTCTTGAATTCCTTTCTCATCATCTACTACAAGAATACGCTGTCCATTCACCCTTATCGCTCCTTTGGCCTGCGGTATGTGGAGGCTTTAACGGTCTTCCCGGTAATAATGTAAATGACCCGTTCTGCTATATTCGTAATGTGATCTCCTGCTCGCTCCAGAGTTCTCGCCACGTTGAGAAGTAGCGTTGCCTGCTCTATACGTTGGGGGCGTTCCATCATGAGCAGAAGTAATTCGCGCATAATCTGTTTTTCAAGGTCGTCAATAAGGTCGTCTAAAGGGAAAACGCGAATAGCCGTAGCTTCGTTTTTAGATTCCAAGGCTTCTAAGGTCTTTTCCAACATTTCAGAGAGAATGTCTACCATTCGGGGGATATCGATGAGAGGCTTCATAAGCTCTTTATCGGCTACTTCAATGGCGGCTTTTGCGATGTTGGTGGCATAATCTCCTACTCTTTCCAGGTCTACCGCCATGTGCATAATGGAAGAAACAGCACGTAAATCTTCTCCGAGTGGCTGAAAACGAGCAGTGAATTGCATGCAAGCCATATCAAGTTCTGCTGCGAGATCATCTATTGCGTCATCTCGGTTAATAATTTCGCGAGCCACGGCTGCGTTCTGATTCTTTAGAGCCCAAACAGATCTGGTGAGAGATTCTTCAGACATTTTCCCCAGTCGAGTGAGCATTCGTATAAGTTCTGTAAGATCCGTTTCGAGTTGTCTTCTTGTATTGATTTGATCCATAGACTTGTCACTTCCTTCCAGAAAAGATCAGATTCCTTTTAGCCGAATCGACCAGTGATGTAGTCTTCTGTGCGTTTATCCTCTGGCGATGTGAAGAGTTTGGGGGTCTTCCCGTATTCTACAAGATCCCCTGTAAGAAAAAATGCAGTGTAATCCGATATTCGAGCGGCTTGCTGCATATTATGCGTCACAATAATGACAGTGTATCTTTCTTTGAGGGTTCGTACAAGTTCCTCGATACGGGCTGTGGCCATGGGATCGAGAGCGCTTGTGGGTTCGTCCATGAGGAGAACGTCAGGTTCTGTGGCAATGGCCCGGGCAATGCAGAGACGCTGTTGTTGGCCTCCAGAAAGGCCGAGTCCAGATGTTTTTAATTTGTCTTTTACCTCAGCCCAGAGAGCGGCTCCGCGAAGACTTTGTTCTACTATTTCGTCAAGATGATCTCTGTTTTTTACTCCATGGATGCGAGGACCGTAAGCCACATTATCGTAAATAGACATGGGGAAAGGGTTAGGTTTCTGAAACACCATTCCTACCCGGCGTCGAAGAGCTATGACGTCAGTGTCGCCTGAGTATATATTGGTATTATCCAGATAGATTTGTCCCTCAATTCTAGCTTCGGCTATAAAATCGTTCATTCGATTGAGGCAGCGAAGGAAGCTGCTTTTCCCGCATCCAGAGGGGCCGATAAGGGCTGTAACGGTCTTCCCATATATTTCCATATTGATATTTTTTAAAACTTTATAGTCACCGTAGTAAAGGTTTAAATCTGAAACAATAAGTTGAGGTCTATTCATGGATACCGACTCCTTGTCCATAAACTATTGCCCCCTTTGTCTGAGGCGGGCTCGCATCATGACTCCCACAGCACTCATTCCGAGAACAAGGGCTAAGAGGACAAGCACTGTTCCGTACTGGATGGGGCGAGTGAGTGTAATATCTGTCCCTTCTGTAGCGAGAACCATAATGTGATAAGGCAGAGCCATGACTTCATCGAAAAGACTTTGGGCCACGTTAGGCGTGAAATAGGCGGCTCCGGTAAAAATAATGGGAGCTGTTTCTCCGGCGACCCGCCCAATACTGAGTATGGCCCCTGTAATAATTGTGGACGAAGCAGCTGGGAAAACAACCTTTCTGATGGTTTGCCACTTAGTGGCCCCGAGAGCGTATGAAGCTTCTCGGAAGTCTTTGGGTACTGCCTGAAAGGCTTGTTCTGACGCAGTAACAATAAGAGGCAAGGCCAAGCATCCAAGAGTGAGGCCTGCTGAGAGCAATGATGAGCCGAAACCTAGAAGAATAACGAAGAGAGAGAGGCCGAAGAGGCCAAAAACAACAGATGGAACTCCAGCGAGGGAACGGATAGCCAGACGGATCAGAAATGTAAATTTATTTTTCTTCGAGTATTCCGATAGATAAAGGCCTGTTGCGATTCCTACCGGCAGAGCAAAAAGCATAGAGACAACCACTAACTGTAACGTGCCTATAAGGGGGGTACTGATGCCTCCTCGAGTCATATTTTCCCTTGGGGGTTCCGTTATAAACTCCCAGGAGAGGGCCTGAACTCCATTTACAAAAATAAAAGCAATGATGGAGAGAAGTAAAATTACCATAGTCGTAATGGAACTCCAGAGAAGAAGAGTCATGAATGTGTTGAAGAGTTTTCGACGATTCATGAAGCCTGCACCTTCCTCTTATTCTCTATCCAGCTCGAGAGAATATTAATGGCCAGCGTGATACACAATAAAATAAGGCCGGCAAAAAAAAGAGCATGGTAGTGCGGTGAACCCACAGGAGTTTCTCCCATTTCTGTGGCTATTGTGGATGTGAGGGGCCTTACGGGGTCAAAAAGTGATAGGGGGACAAGAGCTGCTCCTCCAGCGGCCATGAGAACTACCATGGTTTCACCCATGCCTCTCATAATGCCTAAAAGACATGCTGATAGAATGCCGGGAAGGGCTGCGGGAAAAACCACTTTGCTGATAGTTTCCCAACGGGTGGCTCCTAATGCGAAAGAAGCATCTCGAAGTTCTTTTGGAACTGCGGAAAGGGCTTCTTCCGCAAGTGACCCTACAATAGGGATAATGAGGATCCCCAATAAGAGAGAGGCATTGAAAAGGTTAAGACCGGAAAGGATATTGAACCGTTCCTGAAGCCACGGAGCTATAACCACCATACCCAGAAAGCCCAAAATAATGGATGGAAGGAAACCAAGAAGCTCAAGGATGGGTTTTAGAAAAGAACGGGCTCTCTGCGAGGCTATTTCTGAAATAAAAATGGCGATAAAAAGACTTATAGGGAGAGCCAACACGGATGAAAGAATAGTAACGGTGATAGTCCCTACAATGAGAGATAGCATACCTAAGGCTGGGGGAGTTTCTGTGGGATACCAGTCTGTTCCCGTAAGAATTCCTTTGAGTGAGACTGATTTTAATACAGGAAGTCCTTCCTTGATCAGGAAGAACAGAATAAATAGCATAATAAAAATGCCTATAGAGGAGACGACGGCTATAACCATAAAAGGTATATTTTCTTTTTTCATGTACATCACATATCCTCTTTTTCTATAAGTAGTAGTGTCCATGTTTCCTTTCCTAACACATGTTTCTCGTTTTCTCTCTTAATCATTAATCAGTAGAACAAATACGCTCCTTCCTCCCTATACTTTTGCGAGCAGGAATTCGCCCATGGGAGGATGGGCGAATTCCTTGAAGGGGGGCTTCTAGGTTCTGGTAGCCCGGTTCCTAGGAGGTTGTTTCGCTATTGCTGATTTTGCGCTTTATTTAGTATCGAAGGGGGACAAATCCCGATTCGGCGACGATTTTCTGCCCCTCGCTGCTGAGTACGAAGTTGATGAAGTTGAGTGAGGCTCCTTCTGGCCAGCCGCGAGTGAACATGTAGAGGTACCTTGAGATGGGGTAGGTTCCGTCAAGAGCGTTTTCTATTGTCCCGGCTATTTCGTTAACGCGTATACTCTTTACCGAGTTGTTGAGATATCCAAGGCCGATATATCCAATGGCGTTTGGGTTTTTAGCTACAGTCTGCACCATTGCTCCGTTTGAAGCGACGACAAGGGCTCTTTTGTCCACTCTCTCCTTGTGAAGCACTTTCTCTTCCCATGTTTCGTAGGTTCCGGAACTCGTGTCCCGGCTTACGACGGCAATAGGCTTATCTGGTCCGCCGAGTTCCTTCCAGTTCTTGATGTCTCCCGTATATATTTTTTTCAGCTGTTCAATAGTAAAGTTTTCTAGCGGGTTTGAGGGGTGAACGATAGGTATGAGCGCATCCATAGCTATGGCGAAAGGTACAGGATAGGCTCCTTTTTCTACAGCGGCCTTTACTTCTTCATTTTTAATGAATCTGGAGGAGTTTGCTACGTCAGTAGTGCCATCAATAATGGCTTTGATGCCGTTTCCACTCCCTCCACCTGAGACCGTTATGCTTACGTCAGGATGACTTGACATGTATTTCTCCGCTGCGGATTGGGCGATGGGAAGAACAGTGGTAGAACCTTTGAGCACTAGCTCTGTTGCGAAAGCGACACCGCTCATGAAAAACGCGGTTAAAAGTCCTATGACGACACCTGCTTTTTTCATTTTCAGAAGACCTCCTTATGTTCTCGTCAAGATTTTGTTTTGACAGTTCATAGTATAGAGGCCTGATGTAACAGAGGTATTTCATCATTGTAACAAGAATGTAAAAGTGAAACGTCATATAAATTTCTCGAGTAGACGCGATAAAACTTATCAAGAGCCAGCTTGAGCCCCGATACAGATGGCTAGGATAAAGAACGCTAGCTTTGAACAGGGGCGCTCGGCAAAAGATTATGTAGGGGCGCTTGGGTGGAGTATGGCAAGAGGATACATTAAAGAGCAAGAAGAGAAGATGAAGGGGAAATAAACCCATATATTACGTTTATACTTTCACTTTCCTTTAAAAGCAAGAGGATACACTTCATCTTATTGCTTTTTAGGGAAGAACATGGCTTAATATAAAGAAGTAATTGCGGTTCGTATTACGGTTAGGTTATCCGGAATGCGGAATAGGAGGATGTCTGCATGGGAAATATCCGTGGATTAAAATTAGGATGCAATGATTCTGTTGCAGTTCTAACGGAGGATGGAGCAAAGGGGGATACCCTACGCCTTTTGGATGGTTTTCAAATAGAGTTGAAAGAAAATATTCCTGCAGGTCATAAGGTAGCTTTAACACAAATAGAATCGGGCGAGACAGTATTTAAATATGGCTGTTCTATAGGGCGAGCCATACAAAGGATTTATAAAGGTGGATGGATTCATACGCATAACCTTACCTCCGCCCTGGAAGTTGAATGGACGCCTCAATGGAAATATTGCTCCCCGTCATTGAAGACGAAAATTCCCCAACGATCCTTTATGGGGTATCGGCGAGGGAAATATGGAGTGGGCATACGAAATGAGCTATGGGTTATTCCCACTGTCAGCTGTATCAATGATTTGCTTCGAACCCTTATTCCTCGCTATAGTCCGGCTCCATGGATAGAAAACGTAAGAGTATTAGCACATCCCTATGGTTGCTCCCAGTTAGGCGACGATTTTGAATATACGCTTCGAGCCCTCTCCAGCTTGGCTTTTAATCCAAATGCCGCTGGTGTTTTATTTGTAGGCATGGGGTGTGAGAATCTCCAGATTTCCTACCTTAAAGAGCGTATGTCACATCACCCAAATGTGGCATATACCGTACTTCAAGATGAAGCTGATGACGAAAGGGCCCTTTTCCCCAGGCTTGATTTCCTCGCTGAAAACTCTGTTCGTACGCGAACAGAATGCCCTCTTTCCGATCTCGTAGTAGGGGTGAAATGCGGGGGAAGCGATGCTTTTTCGAGCCTTACGGCGAACCCACTTGTAGGTCTTTTCACTGATTATCTCTCTTTCTGGGGGGGAACAACTTTAGCTACAGAAATTCCCGAAATGTTTGGGGCCGAAGAAGCAATTACATCTCGTATCGAGGAAGAATCAGTGTTTAACAGTTTTGTAGAGATGATCCATTGGTTTAAAAATTATTTTACTTCTTACAACCAACCTGTATACGAAAATCCTTCTCCAGGAAATAAAGTTGGTGGCATTACGACCCTCGAAGAAAAATCTTTGGGGGCTGTGGAAAAAACAGGGTCAGGACCTGTCACTGATGTTTTATGGTATGGCGAGAGAGCGACACGCCCAGGAGTTGCTATTGTTTTTAGCCCTGGGAACGATCCTGTTTCCGTAACATCTCTCGCCATAAGTGGTGCTGTTTTAACCCTTTTTACAACAGGTCGTGGAACTCCTTACAGTTCTGTGATTCCTTCCATAAAAATAGCGACAAATACCGCTCTCTACGAAAAAAAACACCGTTGGATTGATTTTAATGCAGGAAATCTCCTCGAAGGCGAAGGTTGGGATAATGCGCTTTCTCGCCTTGTTACCATGGTGATTGACGTTGCCAATGGCCGATCTACTTGTAATGAACGTCTCAAAGTTGGGGAGATTGGTTTATTTAAAAACGGAGTCATTCTTTAAAAGAATACTCGAGAAGAAGGGGGATGGGGGAGGGGGAGAAAACGGCAATAGGTGTACTCGGTGACGTATGGGTTACGTTGGTGCATATTTAATACCGTTTAAGGAGGCTGTTTGGAGTGAATACGAAGCGTTTTATGCGTATAGCTATGCTGGCAACAATTTTAACGGTGGCTTTTTCAGGTTTTGCATTGGCGGCAACGACTCTCAAAATTGCCAACTACTTTCCTGTAGATCATCCAGCCAACCAAGTTCTTAATGATGTGTTTAAAGCGCAGATAGAAAGCAAGAGCAACGGGTCTCTTAAAGTCCAGATTTTCCCTAATAGCCAGCTCGGTGCAGAGCAGGAGTTTGTAGAGGGAGTTCAGTTGGGAACCATTGAGATGGCTCTGACAGGCAATCTTTGGGAGAATACGGTGGATCTTTTTAAATTACTTCAGCTCCCGTATATGTTTAACAGCTATGAGCATGCTGATGCTGTTTTTAATGGCCCTATAGGGGAGAAGATTTACGAAAGTCTTAAACCTCTGGGAGTTAAAATTCTCGGCGCTTTCCCGAGAGGATTCAGAGTTGTTTCTAATAATAAAAAACCTATCAATTCCATTGAAGATTGTAAGGGTATTAAAATGCGGGTATGGCAGGGTGAAGTTATTATTAAACTAATGCAGGGCTTTGGGTTCAGCACAGTTGTTATGCCCATGAGCGAGGTCTTTACGGCTTTGCAGCAGGGAGTTGTACATGGACAGGATAACCCCTTGATGACCTCTTATTTCTCTGGCTGGTATGATGTGCAAAAGTATGTTGCTATGACCAACCATATTTTCGGTTTCCAGTATTTTGTTGTTAACCAAAAGGTTTGGGACAAACTTTCCGTAGAGGAACAGTCTATCGTTATGGATGCTACCAAAGCTTCCATTGCAGAAATTACCCGTCTAACGAAAGAACAGGAGAAAGATGTTCTTCAGAAGACTATCGACAAGGGTCTTGAAGTTACATACCCCGATTTGAAACCTTTTGTCGAAAGCGCCCAGCCTATTATTGCTAATTACATAAAAAGCTGTCCCGAGGCAGAACCTTTTGTTAATGAGATTCGAGAGATCGGGAAGAAATTCGAGAAATAGAATACATCTGTTTTTTAGCAGGGGGAGGCCTAAAGGGGCCTTCCCTTGCCATGAAATAAAGATCAAAGCCCGTGGTTTGAATTATTAGGTGAGAGGAGCTTGTTCTCATATGAAAAAAATGGCCATGGCTCTGTACGAGCTCATGTACCGTATTGCTGATGGACTTGCGATTACGATGCTAGTTGTTATGGTGTTATCTGTATTTACGAACGTAATTTTCAGGTTCTTTTATATGGCTTTCCCGTGGGTGGATGAAGTCAGTCGTTTGGCTTTTGTGTGGATGTCTTTTATGGCGATAGCTTCGGGGTTGAGAATTGGTCTTCATCCAGCCTTCGATGCTTTATCGGAGCGATGTCAAGGCGTTAACGGAAAAATTTTACAGACGGCTATAGATGTCCTTATCGTTGTTTTTTTGCTTTTCCTTCTTAAGGGAGGCATTGATTATGTCTCTAAAGTCTATGTGCAAAAAACGTCAATACTGGTTATTTCTGTAGCGTGGCAATATGCAGCAGTACCGGTAGCCACTATTATGATGCTGTTAGAGATGGCCCGTCAGCTTGTTTGTATATGGGCGCCTGAAGAATTGGAGGAAGCCTAAGATGGGAGTGCTATTGGCTTTTCTTGGATCGTTGATGGGATTTACCATTGTTGGTGTTCCCATTGGTTTCGGTATTGGTTTAGCCGCGTTAATTCTGATGCTTGTTACTGGAACTTTGGAGCCTATGGTTTTGGCTCGTCGGATGATAACTGGAGTCGATGTTTATACTCTTTTAGCAATCCCTTTCTTTATGTTGGCTGGGGAGATTATGAACAAAGCAGGTTTGGTTCACGATATCCTTATGTTCGCTAACGCCCTTGTTGGCCGCGTTCGTGGCGGATTGGCCTATGTTAATGTTATAGCGAGTATGCTCTTCGCAGGTATTAGCGGTTCCGCAGTTGCTGATGCGGCAGCCTTAGGGTCTCTTGAAATGCCTATGATGGAAAATGGAGGATACGACAAGAACTTCTCCGCAGCTATTACAGCAGCATCATCAGTGATCGGCCCCATTATTCCTCCAAGTGTTCCCATGATTATCTTAGGGTCTATCGCGCAGATTTCCATCGCTAAGCTTTTCCTTGGCGGGGCTATTCCTGGAATACTGATTGGTATAGCTCTTTTGTTTGTATCGTACGTGATATCGAAGAAACGGAACTACCCACTCAGCGAAAAAGTTGGATTCAAGGAGTTTTTAGGAGTTTTTAAAAAGACTATTTGGGCATTGATTCTTCCCGTTATTATTCTTGGCGGCATCCTTGGGGGGATTTTTACTGCTACAGAGGCTGGCGCTGTGGCTGTAATTTATGCTGTGATTGTGTCTTATTTTCAGTATGACGTTAAGTGGTCGGCATATCCTGAAATTTTAAAGAGTGCTGCTTTGAATACTGGCGTTGTTATGCTGGTTTGTGCTTCTGCTATGGCTTTGACATGGTTTTTGGCTGTAGCTCAGGTTCCACAGCTCCTTACGAATGTTATTATGAATATAACTGAGAATAAAATGACTTTTTTGCTGATTCTCAATATCCTCCTCTTTTTGGTGGGGATGGTTATTGACCTCACTCCGGCCCTGTTTTTACTTGTTCCTATTCTCTTACCCGTATGCCGGTCATATGGGATTGATGATATCCATTTTGGGATCATCATGGTAACAAACTTGTGCGTAGGGCTTATTACTCCTCCTGTAGGAACTGTTTTATATGTTACGAACTCTATTTCAAAAATTTCTTTAGGCGATCTCGTAAAATCTCTGTGGCCAATGTACATCGCTCTTTTTATAGTGGTGTTGTTGGTAACGTACGTCCCACAGCTAGTTTTATGGTTGCCTTCTTTTATGTAGTGGGAAGGTAAGAGAGGTGACGGTGTATGGCACAGAAAGATAAAGTGCTTGTATTGCAAAAGGCAATTTCAATTTTAGAAGACCTTTCGGACCGTAGTGAGCCTGCAGGTCTTACTGAAATTGCGAAAGCAACAGGGCTATCAAAAACAACAGCATATCGAATTCTTTCTACTCTGCAGGATAGCAATGTCCTTTTAAAAAACTCTCGTGGGCGTTATCAAATAGGTCCGGCTGTGGTGAAGTGGTCAGCTGCCTATAATCGTCGGTCTGGGTTGCTTGAGATGTCGAGAAATATTTTGGAAGGGATGCGAGACTATTCTGGAGAGACCATACACCTTTTTGTCTTTGAAAATGGCCGAGCCTACTATCTTGAAAAGCTTGAAAGCCCGAGCCCGTTAGTGATGCGTTCGCAGGTAGGAGTAGAGTTGCCTCTCTATAGTACTGCTGGTGGAAAGGCGATTCTCTTTGCCCTCCCCTCTAATCAACTCGATGACTATTTAGCAAAAAATGTTTTAGAGAGACGTACTCCGAATACGATAACAGATCCAGACAGACTTAAAGAGCTTTTGAAGCAATATAAATCGCTGGGATATAGCGAGGAGATACAAGAAAACGAGGAGGGCATTCGTTGTGTAGCAGCTCCGGTTGTAGATGGGAATGGATATCCTATTGGAGCTGTAAGTGTATCGGCACCTGCCTATCGATTCGATGATAAGAAAGCATCGGTAGTGGGACGAAAGCTGGCACAGGAAACGGCGAAGATTTCTTTGCGTATTAGTCGACGACATATGGAAGGAAACAAGGAGGCGTAGCAAGTGGAGTATCTTCGAAAATATGAAGTCCTTTCTGCGGTTCAGGAACAGGGGATCGTAGGCATTATTCGTACAGAAAGTGTGGAAAAGGGAATAGAGATGGCAGATGCCATGTTTCATGGCGGCCTTAAGGCTATAGAAGTTTCTATGACGTTTCCAGGAGCTCTTAACATTATGCGTACAGCTGTAGAACGGCACAGAGAAAATGACTGTTTTATTGGAGCTGGTACTGTGGTGGATGAAGCCACGGCTCGAATGTGTGTTGTAAATGGTGCCGAGTTTATAGTTTCCCAAAGTTTACATCAAGAGGTGGTTCAAACCTGTAATCGGTATGGCCTTCCAGCAATACCGGGCATTGGAACAGTTACAGAGCTCATGCGGGCTCTAGAGCTTGGTGTAGATGTAGTGAAAGCATTCCCAGGAAGTGTATTGGGGCCAAAATTTATCAAGGCAGTTCATGGCCCTGTTCCCTATGCTCATATCATGCCCGTAGGGGGAGTGTCTCTTGATAATTTGGAAGAATGGTTTAAAGCTGGAGCTTTTGCTGTTGGGCTTGGTAGCGCTTTAACAAAACCAGCGGGATCAGACGGAAGCTACGAAGCTGTTTGCGAGGCTACAGAAAAAGTTTTGAAAGAGATTGCCCGGATTCGAGGTTCTATGAAATAAGAAAGGAATGGTTTGTTATGGCGAAGTTTATTACATTTGGTGAAATTATGCTGCGGCTCACCCCGCCAGATCACGAAAAAATTTTACAGACGCCTCGCTTTGTTGCCACCTTTGGTGGTGCGGAGGCTAATGTAGCTGTGGCTCTTTCAAATTACGGAGAGGATGCGGCTTTTGTTACAGCTGTCCCAAAGAATCCTCTTGGAGATGGAGTGATGCATGAACTTCGCAGCTTCGGAGTGGACACTCGTTTTATACGTAGAAGCGGGGAAAGACTTGGGCTTTATTTTACGGAGACGGGGTCGTGTATGAGACCTTCAAAGGTTATTTATGATCGTTCTCATTCTGCCATTGCAGAGGTGAAACCTGGAGATTTTGATTGGGATGAGATTCTTGAAGAAGCTGCATGGTTTCACGTAACAGGCATTACTCCTGCTATTGCTGAGGGAACAGCAGCAGTAACTCTTGAAGCGCTGAAAAAATGCAAGGAGAAGGGAATTACTGTTTCTTGCGACTTGAACTATCGAAAAAAACTTTGGAAGTGGGGCAAGAAACCCCTTGAAGTTATGCCCGAACTTATGAAATATGTAGACGTGGTTATTGCCAATGAAGAGGATTGCCAGAAATGCCTGGGGATAGAGGCAGATATTGATGTAACTTCTGGCTCTCTTGATGTAGCTAAATATAGAGCGTTGAGCCAGAAAATGCTCACCCTCTTCCCTGGAGTGAAATATTTAGCGGTGAGTCTTCGTGAAAGCATAAGCGCTGATTGGAATAATTGGTCGGCTCTTTTAGCTGAGCGCGGGGAAGTGTATGTAAGCCGCAAATATGAGATTCGCCACATTGTAGATCGTATTGGAGGAGGAGACTCTTTTGGTTCCGGCCTTATCTATGGCTTGAACCACTTTGATACGCCTCAGGAAGCTCTGGAGTTTGCTGTAGCGGCATCAGCATTAAAGCATACGATCTATGGCGATTTCAATCGCGTTTCTGTTGATGATGTTATGACTCTCGCCGGCGGAGATGCTAGCGGCCGTGTTCAGCGTTAGAGACTGTAAAGGAATCTCATTATGAGCCATATAGCGAAGTTCGAGCTCTTTAAAGTTCCTCCGCGTTGGCTTTTTCTTAAGATAACGACAGATGATGGCGTGACAGGCTGGGGCGAACCAGTAGTGGAAGGTCGAGCTTCTACTGTAGCTGCCGCCGTTCGTGAAATGGAAGAGTATCTTATTGGTCGCGATCCTACAGAGATAGAAGATATTTGGCAAGTTCTTTATCGTGGCGGATTCTATCGGGGCGGTCCTATTCTTATGAGCGCTATTTCTGGTATTGAGCAAGCGCTGTGGGATATTACCGGGAAAATATATGGTCTTCCCGTTCATAAGATGCTTGGTGGGGCTGTTCGTCAAAAGGTACGAGTTTATTCTTGGATAGGAGGAGATCGTCCTTCAGATGTGGCAGCTCAAGCCCGAGAACGATATCAGGCTGGGATGACGGCTATAAAAATGAACGCCACAGAAGAGATGGGATGGATCGATAGTTATAAAAAGGTGGAAGAGGTTTTAGCCAGAGTTCAGGCCATACGAGATGTCCTTGGCTATAAAATTGATATAGCCCTTGATTTTCACGGCCGTGTCCATAAAGCCATGGCCAGGGTGCTTATGAAAGAACTGGAGCCCTATCATCTCATGTTTGTGGAAGAACCAGTGCTTATCGAGAACCGTGAAGCATTGGTAGAGCTCCGCCGCCATGCTTCTATGCCTATAGCTACGGGGGAACGTAATTTCGGTCGGTGGGATTTCAAAACGCTGCTTGCCGATGGCGCCGTAGATATTATTCAACCCGATGTAAGCCATGCTGGCGGAATTCTGGAAGTAAAGAAAATCGCCGCTATGGCAGAGGCTTATGATGTAGCAGTAGCCCCTCATTGCCCTTTAGGACCTATTGCTCTGGCAGCGTGTCTGCAAGTGGATTATTGTACTCCTAATGCTTTTATTCAGGAGCAAAGCCTCAACATTCACTATAACGTAGGAGCGGATCTTCTTGACTATCTGGAGAATCCGCAGCTTTTCGATTATAAGGATGGTTTTGTAGGGGTATTAACAGAGCCTGGATTGGGTATTTCTATTGATGAGGATGTGGTGCGACAGCGCTCAGATGAAAGGTTGTGCTGGAAGAATCCGGTATGGAGAATGGAAGATGGTTCCATTGCTGAGTGGTAATGTGAGCATCAGTGGCACTCTCCTCTCGATTCCCTCGCTCTTCTTGTCAAAAAGGACGGGTGTTGAGTAGCAAGCCAGGTTATGTGTAAATTCAGCCTCATACTTTCGAGTTCTTAAGTTAAGTAGCTACGAGGATCAAACGTGAATGCTTTTGCTAGAGATACGAAAAGGGGGTTGCCTTTTAAAGGCAACCCCCTTTTTTAGTCTGCCACTCTGTGAAAAAGTTTTTAGAAGGCAGGAACGACTCCACCGTTATATTTAGAGAGTATGAAGTCTTTGACTTTATCTGACTTTAAATGCTTTAAAAGTATTTGAAATTTGGGGTTATCTTTATCTTTTTCCCGAACGGCAATAATATTGGCGTAAGGGGATTCTGATCCTTCAAGAAGTATTGCGTCTTCCGTTGGTTTAAATCCAGCTTCTATGGCATAGTTCCCATTGATAACAGCACCGTCCACATCTGGAAGAATTCGAGGTAATTGGGCTGCTTCGATAGGTTTGAATTTAAGTTTCCTGGGGTTTTCCACTACATCTCGTTCTGTAGCCTCTAGTCCTGCTTTGTCAGAGAGGGTGATAAGACCGTTGGCTTGAAGAAGAAGAAGGGCACGACCACCGTTAACACTGTCGCTTGGAATAGCTATAAGGGCCCCTTCTTTCAGTTCATCAACAGTCTTTATTTTTTGAGAGTAGAGACCGAGGGGTTCTACGTGGATACCGCCTAAAGAGGCCAATTTAGTGCCGTGACTTCCATTGAAATTTTCGAGGTAGGGGAAATGCTGGAAAAAATTGGCATCAATCTCTCCGTCATCTAGAGAGAGGTTCGGTTTTACGTAATCAGTAAATTCAATGATTTCGAGAGTAACATTTTCTTGTGCCAGATCGTCTTTAATGACCTGCAATATTTCTGCATGGGGTACTGGAGAAGCTCCGATTTTAATAATTTCTTGAGCCAAGCTTGCAGAAGGTACTAAGGATATACAAAATAACGCAAAAATAGTAATAAAACGTGCTGATCTCTTCATTTTCAAACCTCCATTTTAAGAATAGTTACTTCTGGTACTTCTTATGCTTTTTTATCCCCTAGCGGTTCCTTGATAGATATAGAGCGGTTCTATTCCCCGCAGCTTGAACTATCTGCACAAATAATATGATGACAACTACTGCGGCTATAAGTACGTCTGTTTGAAAGCGGTGGAAGCCGTAACGAATAGCTAGATCTCCCAAACCGCCACCTCCGATGGCTCCTGCCATGGCTGAATAGCCAACAATGTTAATAATGGTAAGGGTCTCTCCCAACACAAGACCGGGCAGGGCTTCAGGTATCATGACCTTGAACACAATGTCTTTGGGGCTTGTCCCCATGGCTACAGCAGCTTCAATAAGTCCTTTGTCCACCTCCTTTAAAGAGCTTTCTACCACTCGTCCTACGAAGGGAGCGGCTCCGATAGAAAGCGGAACAATTGATGCTGTTGTTCCAATAGTTGTTCCCACAATCAATCGGGATAGAGGAAACAAAACAATCATGAGGATAATGAAGGGAAACGATCGACATACATTTACGATCCCATTCAAAACCCCATAAAGCGGTTCATTTTCGAGAAGCCCCCCTTTTTCTGTAACTACAAGAGCTATCCCCAACGGGAATCCGAGGAGCGTAGCAAAAAAAGTAGAGAATAAAACCATATACAAGGTTTCTAACGTAGGTGTAGCAAGTAAGTTAAGGAGCGAAATCCATTTATCCATTCCAAATCACATCCACTTCCACATTTTGTGCTCGTATGTAGGAAAGGGCAGAGTTTATCTGCTCGGGGTTGCCGGCAAGTTGAACTGTTAAATTACCAATACGACTACTATGAAGATGGTCGATTTCGCCGGCAAGTATGTTAATTTCTGCGCCGCTTTTTTTTATAGCTTGAGAAATTACAGGTTTTTCAGCCATATGACCGTTAAAAGAGAAGGTAACAATGGGGCACCCAGCCTCTCTTGGAAACTTCTCGTGGGAATATGTGGTGCGAGGTAAATGAGAAAGAAACTCTCGGGCTGTTGCCGATTGAGGCCGCATAAAAACGTCTTTAACAGGGCCTATTTCCACAACTTCCCCTTTTTCAAGCACTGCTACGCGATGGCATATCTGACGAATAACTCCCATCTCATGAGTTACCAAGACAATCGTAATTCCCATTTTGCTGTTAATCTCTTCAAGGAGAGAGAGGATAGACTGAGTTGTTTTGGGATCAAGGGCGCTTGTGGCCTCATCGCAAAGAAGTACCCGAGGGTTATTGGCTAAAGCCCGTGCGATGGCAACTCGTTGTTTTTGTCCGCCACTTAACTGAGAGGGGTAGCTTTGGGCCTTGTCTGTAAGGCCTACTAGCTCGAGCATTTCATATACTCTCTTTTCCATAGATTGGCGAGACCATTTCCCTATTTCAAGGGGGAAGGCTACATTTTGAAAAACGGTCCGAGAGGTGAGGAGGTTAAAATGCTGAAAAATCATGCCAATATGTTTGCGAAGAGCTCGTAGTTCCGATGTGGAAAGAGAGGTAATATCTGTTTCATCGATAAAAATTTTACCGCTAGATGGATCTTCCAGGCGATTAAGAGTTCGGAGAAGAGTTGATTTCCCGGCCCCGCTTAACCCTATAATTCCAAAAATTTCTCCAGACTTGATCTCAAAACTAATATTATTTAGGGCTTTAAACTCGCCATTTTCAGAAATAAAACTTTTTCCTAAGTTCTGTATGTTGATCATCGCTTTTCACCTGCCTTTAAAATTTTAAGAAATTTAAGCCATAAAAAAGGCCGGACCTTCACAATGAAGGCCCGGCCTGATTTATGGTCAACAAACAGCGCTAAACTGCGCCGACCACACCAGGAGGGCCGCCGCACATGCACATCATCATGCTATTCATAGCTATTACCATGATTATATTCATGCTATTCCCTCCTTATTTCTTAAAGGTGTGATGCGCAAATTGTGGCATATGATATATGAAATATGGTGCTGTGTCAACCTCAAGGGTCACCGAATACCTCCAAATGACAATGTGCCACCCCATGTTTTTCCAAGATGTGAGAATAACGATTAGATTACTCTATGAGTTAGCGCTTAAAAACAACAAGAATTTTTCTTATTTCTCTACCAGATGGAGGGCAAATCCAGATATTTTTTTGTCCAGGTAGATTGCTTTAAGTTTGCCATCCTTCCTTTTTGCCGTTTCTGGAAGGGTATGAATGCCTTGTCGTTCAAGATATGCGATTGCACGTTCTATAAAGTTTGTGCTAATAGCTATATGCCCTTTTTCACCGAGATATGGTTCTTTCATAAATTCAAAGCTCGTTCCAGAAAAAATGGAGCTGTTGCCATTTTTTACAGGGAAGTGGAACATCTGTTCGAAAGTTGACGCTTCCTTGAGGGCTTTTTCTTCGCTGATCTCATTAATCCCTATGTGGGCAAGAGAAAAGTTCAGCATGGACAAAACAGTCTGTTGTACTAACTTTGCAATTTCAGTAAAGGCGCCAGCAGCTAGAAGGTCGCTTTTTACCATCCAACTACCACCACAAGCGTGGACAGAGGGAAGAGACAGATAGCTATTGAAGTTTTCAGCATTGACTCCACCTGTAGGAATAAACTTTACACCTTTATAAGGGCCGGACAGGGCCTTGATCATCGCTACCCCTCCAGATGCTTCTGCAGGGAAAAACTTAAGTATAGATACGCCTCGTTCTAAACCCATTTCTATTTGCGAGGGAGAATTGACTCCAGGCGTAATTGGAATTTCATGCTCTATGCAGTAGTCTACCACTTCAGGATTAAAGCCAGGAGAAACGATGAAGGCTGCCCCTGCACCTACCGCTTTTTTTACCTGCTCTACAGAAAGAACAGTGCCAGCTCCTACAAGGAGTTTAGGCAAGTCGCTTGAGAGCCTTCGAATTGATTCTTCTGCAGCGTCAGTTCGAAATGTAACTTCAGCTACAGGAAGTCCTCCTTGGAGTAACGCTTCTCCAAGGGGCACAGCCTTTTCCGGGCTGTCTATTTTAATAACAGGGACAAGGCCGCATAGCCCAATATGTTCGAGCACTTTATTCATTGCTTACGTCACTTCTTTCTTTATCAGGTTCAATCGAGGGCATGATCCCCTTCTCAAGGGTGCGTACTCCAGAGAAGAGGATCCCCTTGTTTTTATCGTTGGGTAACAGGCGTAAGCTTGTACTCTTTGGCAAAATCTTCAAGCATGGCAAATGTAGCATCGTCAAGCTCTACACCTTCCTGAAGAGAGGTGCGCCGTCGTGCCGCTTCTTTTTGTCCGTGAGTATAAATTTGTTTTTCTCCAGGGAGAGGGGTGCTGTTCCGAAGAGCTCTTAGAATGTCTCCCACGTAGGTTTTGATGGGCTCGGGATCTCCGAAGAGATCAAGACGGAAAGCCGAGAAGAAGTGTCCAACATTGGCATCGGGCTTTATGAAAATGTCTCGGGTCCAACTTCCCATAGAGAGGGGCGCACAAAGCAGTTCTACCAGAAGTCCGAGGCCATATCCCTTATGCCCGCCCATTTCTTCTGTGGAGCCACCTAAATATATCTGCCCACCTAAAGGGGTGGCTGGATCAGCGAGAAGTTTGTTTGCTTCCTTGGCGCAGGTGATAGGTCGTCCTTCTTCATCAAGAATCCATCCCTCTGGGAGGTCTTTATTTCTATGTTTATAGACTGATATCTTCCCTCGGGCTGCAGTAGTGGTAGCCATATCTAGAAGGAATGGGTCTTCTTCATCAGATGGAATTGCAACTGCGATGGGGTTTGTGCCAAGCATACGCTGCCGTCCGAGAGCAGGTACCGAGCAACGGATGGTGTTTGTAAAAGCTCCTCCTACAAAACCTTCTTTTGCGGCTTGTTCTGCCCAAAGACCGGCCATGCCGAAGTGATTGGAATTACGAACGGCTACGTAACAAGTTCCATTTTTACGAGTTTTTTCGAGACATATATCCATGGCAAATTTGGAAATATGAGAGCCTATACCGTAATGACCGTCAATAACAGCGGAAATAGGAGTCTCGTGAACAACTTCTGGTTGGGCTTCAGGGTGTACGTGGCCGCTCCCTAACTCGTTCCTGTAGACTTTCAGGCGGGTTACACCGTGAGAAGGAACACCTCGTGCGTCGGCTTCGGTCAAAACTTTTGCGGTAATTTCTGCCTTGTTTCGGGGATATCCTATCTTTTCTAATACATCGGCAGAAAAACTACGTAGGGCTTCATACCCTACACGTTGAAATGTAGAAGACATTTTAAGCCACCTCTCCTTCTTATTTTATAAAATTCATTAATGTAAAGCTCCTTTTTCTAAAACTTTTGAGGACATAACACATGTATATAAAGGGAGAAAGAGAAAGAAGTCAAGGTTTTTTATCCGTTTAACGGACCGCTGGTTCGCATATTGGATAAATATTCTTTGTAATCAAAGATTTCTAGGGACTCCAATGTATTAAAAAATATTTTTGCTGGATTTCCCTTTTTCATTCTTAAATAGCGCAACAAGTGATGAATGGTGCATTTCCATTCTATGAATGGAGAAATAGGACGCAACTGTCTCTAAAAAGAGACAGTTGCTATGTGTTATTACAACCGACATTTTCCGGAAATGCTGGTTTATGCTGGTATTTTACCATATATTTACTTTGTGAAGAGATGTTGTTTTTTAACTGTCATAGTGGTATGATACAGCGTGCCAAAAAATGATTGACCTTTTATAAAAGGGCGGGGATAGAGTGAATTTATTATTAGATACAACGAGTGACATCCCGTTAAATCAGCAGATTAAAGTTCAATTAAGATATTTGATTTTAAGTGGAGAGTTGTCTCCTGGTATGCAAATTCCCAGTGTAAGAGAGCTCGCTGCTTTTTTGAAAACGAATAGGAATACGGTCGCAAAGGCTTATAGGGAGTTGGAAGAAGAGGGGTATCTTGATATTCGTCAAGCTGCAGGTACTTATGTGGCTCAAAACCTTGATATACCTCCTCGTAAAGAGACGAAAGAGTTTGTATCCGTCTTAAAAAAAGCAATGCAGCAAGCATCAGAGTTGGGTTTTAGTTCTGAAGAGTTTGTGAATATGGCCCAAATGCTTATGCTGAAAGAGAAAAATAGCGGATCTAATGTAAAAGCTCTTTTTGTAGAATGTAATCCCTTTGCCCTTGAACAATATGTAAAAGATTTAACAAATGCTCTCGCCATTACGGTGGAAGGGGTCTTGTTAGACAGCCTGGTAGAAAAACGAGTTGAAGAGAGTTTTTTGGATTCTTTTGATGTGATCATTACTACGGCTGGACACTACCCGGAAGTGAAGAGAGTTTTAGGCAGTCGCCAGAACATTTATGGCATCAACCTCGGCCCATATTTGAAGGTGGTGGAACAACTTCTGGAATGCCCTAAAGATATGAGGATCGGCGTGATATGTATGTCTCCTCGTGGTGGGAGTGAAGGTTTGAAGTCATCTCTTCTGAATCTGGGCATTAAGGGAGATCTTATTACCGAAGGGTACTCTAGTGATGATGATATTAGACGGGTTGCGGCTGTCTCAGATATTCTTGTCGTCTCTAAATTTGCGCTTATGCATAAGAAAGATGTCTTTGAAAGGATGGGGAAGCGAGTTATTGAATATGAGAATGTGCTTTCCGAGTCCTCTATAGAGATTTTACGAAAGATTATAGAAAAGATCGTAAGTCATAAGAGTTGGGCTTAAGGAGGTCTGTTCATGCGTGCCATCCATATTGATCGAGATACGAAGAAACTCATAGCTGTGCTTAATCCTGGTTCTACGTCAACAAAGGTGGCACTGTATTCTGATAGGGAATGTCTTTTGGAGCGTTCAGTTTCTCATTCCCCAGAAGAATTGGCAGCAGATGTCTTTGCTCAAGTACGTGTAAGACGACAGGTTGTAGAGGAGCTATTTGCAGAGGTAGGGGTGTCAGCTAAGGATATATCTGCAGTAGCAGCAAGAGGTGGTCGGCTTCGCCCTATCCCCTCAGGGGTTTATAGGATGAATGGCCAAATGATAGAGGATAGTCTTAATGGGACATCGGGGAAACATGCTTCTGCGCTAGCGGTACTTATAGGGAAAGAGCTTGCTGCAGCTTCTAAATGTCCTGTTTTTGTAGTAGATCCGGTTTCGGTGGATGAATTTTTGCCAGAGTCCCGGCTTTCTGGACTGAAAGATATAGAACGTAAGTCTTTAGGGCATGCTTTAAATAGCAAGGAAGTTGCCTTCCGTGCAGCCTGTGACCTTGGGAAATCTTATGAGGATGTAAACCTGGTTGTGGCTCATCTAGGCGGTGGAACTACTGTTAGCGCACATAAAAAAGGCCAGATGATCGATCTTGTGAATGATTTTGAAGGAAGTTTTACTCCAGAACGGGCAGGAGGCCTTCCCACTCTGGAGCTAGTAAATCTCTGCTTCTCTGGTAAATATACGAAAGAGCAAGTAATGCGAAAGATAGAAGGAGAGGGAGGCTTTTATTCCTACCTTGGAACAAAAGATATGCAAGAAGTAGAAAGACGGATCGAAGAGGGAGATTCTCAAAGCGCATTAGTAATGAATGCTTACCTCTTGCAACTGTCAAAAACAATTGGGAGCCTTATGGCGGTTCTTTCCTTCTCTGTGGATGCTCTTTGTGTTACTGGAGGAATTGCACATTCCTTGAAAGTTACTTCCTTTTTAAAAGAAACTTTTTTGCCTGTCGCTCCAGTGTACATCTACCCAGGAAGCTTTGAGGTAGATACTCTGGCCAGGCGTGTATTAGGGGTGCTCAACGGTCAAGAGAGTCCCAGAATCTACCCAGGAGGCGAAGAAGAGTGAAAAGTTTTTTAGAATTAGAGAATGCTCTCCAAGAAAAATCAAATCTTGGAAAGATAACGTTCGCTGTCCCATGTCCCTATGAAGAAAGCATTTTAGTAGCTCTTTCCGAAGGAACGAGGAAGGGCTTTTGTAAGGGTGTCCTTGTAGGGGATTGTAAGAAAATAGAAGAAACAGCAAAAAAATCTAATATTGAGCTGACTCCTTTCGAAATAGTAGAAGAGAAAGAGGATGCTGTAGCTATCGAGCGCTCTTGTGAGCTCTTAGAGGATGACGCTGTATCTTGTTTGATGAAAGGTCTTGTTCATACAGGGGCTTTCCTTAAGGGAATTTTGCAACGAAAAAATCTTTTGACAAGTTCTTTGCTTACTCACGTAGCTGTATATGAAATTCCCGATCGCGATCTCCTCTTCGTTTCTGACCCCAGTATTATGGTTCAACCCACTATCGAACAGAAAAAAATCATTATTTTAAATGCCCTGCATGTTATGAGACAAATTGGCATATCCCATCGTCGAGTGGCGGTTTTGTCTAGTGTAGAGGCTCCCGCTCCTGCGGTTCCCTCTTCGGTAGAAGCTTTTGAGATTGTTCGTGATCTTCGCCCTTCCCTGTCACAGGAAGAATATATAGAAGGCCCTTTAGCATTAGATAATGCTTTCTCCCTTGAAGCTGCCGCTTTAAAAGGTCTGTCTGGTCCTGTTGCAGGGAAGGCGAATTTGTTTATTGTCCCTTCTCTTGATGCGGGTAATATCTTTTGCAAGGGGTTGACATATATCGGTAATTTCCCATCGGCGGGAATTGTGGCTGGCACTCGAAAGCCCGTAGTTCTGACTTCTCGCTCAGCTGGAAAGGAAGAGCGATACCACTCAATGCTTCTTGCTTGTTTAATGGCTTAACTTTAAACAATACGACTTTTTTACAGAATGAAGGAGGAATGTACATGAAGCTACTGGAAAATATGCCTATGGAGGGAGCACCATACTTTAGCGATGAAAAATGGGTTTCTCCCATGAATTTCATGCCTGAAGTAAAAGGAAAAGAGACTTCTGAATCTGTTTATATCCATGATGTAACCCTTCGCGATGGAGAACAGACGTGTGGCTTGAACTGGACTGAAGACGAGCGAGTGGACATTGCAGTTGCCCTTAATGACCTTGGCGTAAAAAGCATTGAGGTGGGAATGCCCATCATTTCTGACGATATTGGCCGAGCCATTGCCCGTCTGGTAAAGATGAACTTGAAGGCTGAGCTTATTCCTTTCTGCAGAGCTCGTCGTGATGATATTGAGAGTGCTGCTAAGACAGGTGTTGAAAAAGTCATTATAGAACACGCTGTTAATCCTTATACAGACTATTATGCCTATCACGTGGATACGGAAAAACTCATCGATCGTATCGTCAGTAATATTGAGTATGCAAAATCCCTTGGCTTGAAAGTTACCTTTATGGGATGGGATGTAACCCGTGGCACTCTTGAGTACGCCAAGAAAATCTATAAGGCCGTAGTCGATGCGGTACATCCTGAAGCAGTAGTTTTTACAGATAGCTTTGGTGTGGCCACTCCTCATGCCGTTTATCGCGCCGTTCGTGAGCTTAAAGAAGAACTGAAGATTCCCGTAGAGTTCCACGTGCACAACGAGTTCGGCATGGCCATGGGGTCTGTTATGGCTGCTGCCTATGCCGGTGTTTCGGGCATTCATTCTTCTATTAATGCTTTAGGCGAACGAACAGGAAACGTAGCTACAGAAGAGGTTGCGGCAGCTTTAGAACTGTTGCTGAACATCCATACAGGTATCGACCTGAAGAAAATAGACAGCATTACCAAGATGGTAGAGAAAATAACACAGATTCCTATTCACAGAAATAAGCCTATAACAGGTACGCGCCTATTCTGGATGGAGTCTGGAGTTGTTGTACAGGCGAAAACTCGTCTGGAAGAAGCAGGGATTCAGGCAGCTATGTTCCCTTATCTACCAAGTGTGGTCGGCCGTGAAGAGGCAAATATCGTTATAGGTGGATCTAGCGGAAAGGATAGCATATCTCTGTTCCTTGATAAGCTTGCCCTTCCTTACGAGGAAGATGATCTTCAGCCTTTAACTGATCGAGTGAAAGCTCTTGGTCGGGAAAAAAGAGACGTAGTTTCCGAAGAAGAGTTTAAACGCTTGTACGAGGAGTATAAAAACGAGAAGTAACAAAAGGGGGGACGTCAAAAAAGAGAAACTGTCGTAACCCAATTCATAAGCATTACGTGTCATAGGTTGCAATATTGGGAGAAACAAAGAAGAACTCTGTAGGACTTGATCTTTACAAAGGAGGATCAACATACGATGAAACGCAGTGTACGGTTAATCGCAGCTCTTTTACTTGTTTTCTGCCTTTCTGGATCTGCCCTTGCTGCAGATACAATTCGGATAGCCCTTGTGGCTCCTTTTACGGGTCTGGGTTCCATCCTGGGAGATTTTATTAAAAAGGGTGCTCAGCTAGCTGTTGACGAAATCAACGCCAAAGGCGGCATTGATGGGAAACAGATCGAGATGCTTGTGTACGATGACCAGGCTAACCCCAGCACCGCTATGAACGTTGTGCGGAAGGTCATTAATGACGATGTGGTAGCTATTTTCGGGCCCAATATGAGTAGTGCTGTTCTCGGTGTCCACTCACTTGCGAAACAGTCCAAAATACCCATGTTGGTAGCCGCCACATCGCCAAACTTGGATTATAGCAAAACTAAAAACGATTATCTATTCCGCTTGAGAGCAAACGACGACGCAAGAGTTTCAGCCATTGTGAAGTACGTTGTTGAGAAGCTTGATGTGAAAAAACCCGGAATTATTTACGGTACCACTGACTATTGTACAGCAGCTTTGGCAGTAGCAGAAAGAGAGTTTAAGAAATATGGCATCGAAGTTGTGGCAAAAGAGCAGATGAAAGAAGGAGACAAAGACGCTACAGGTCAGCTTCTTAAGCTGAAGAACTCCGGATTCGATTGTCTCGTTGGCTTTACACATGAGCCAGAAGCAGCCATCTGCATCACTCAGGCTCGGCAGCTCCAGCTTGACGTACCTCTTATTGGTTTCTCTGCTTGGAGTGCTCCTGTCGTAAAGGATCTTGCCGGAGACGCTATGGTTGGCGTATATGCTGCTATGGGCTTTGACGAGAATGATCCTTCCCAGGCAGTCCAGAATTTCGTGAAAAATTATAGCGCAAAGTGGGATAACGAATCTCCTACAGATCCTGGTCAGGCTTATTATGATGGTATCTATCTCTTTGCAAAAGTTGTTGAAGCAGCAAAGAGCACTGATGGCCCGGCTTTGATCAAAGCTCTGAACGAAGTTCAGATTGATGGCGTACAGGGCATGATGAAGTGTGACGAGAATCATAACTTCACTAACTATACATTTATAGCACGTTATAACGGATCTATCTGGGAAAAACAATAGATTTTTGAGGCTGCTACATTAACAGCACCTCTTTGAATCGAAGTTAAATACGTGCCGAGAGCCGTTGCTGACTCTCGAAGAGGGGCAGCAACGGCATTTATTTCTTTAAAGTTATAGTGGAGGGAAACTTATGAACCTGAGCGATGTGGTTCAAAACTTAGTTAGCGGCATGTCCATAGGTTGTACATACGGACTCATAGGTTTGGGAGTTGTATTCCTGTGGCAGAGTATTGAACGGATTAACTTTGCGAATATTAGCTCAGCTATGTTGAGCGCCTATCTTTTTTATACGTTCTACTCAAGTTTAAAGTTGGGATTCGTACTATCCTTTGTCTTTTCAATAGCCCTTCTGGCTCTATACGGCTTGATGTTGCGTTATCTTATTTATGAACCCATCATCCGTCGAGGTGGAGCTAGAATGGAGTTTGTTGTGGCGACCTTGATGGTGTGTACTTTCTGGTTGACAGTCATCATTGTCATTTATGGGGGATTGCCCAAGCCATTCCCGCCAGTTTTCGGGTCTTCTGCGGATTTGGTTGAGGTCGGTAGCGTTCGTTTGCCGAAGTTCTATTTCTATATTTTTGCCGTGGTTCTTTTCCTGATGGCTTTCCTTCACTTCCTATTGAGAAAAACTTTAGTGGGGAAAATTTTCAGAGCTACTGCTCAGAACGGAACTGCCGCCCAACTCATGGGAGTTAACGTCAATCTTTCGAGATCTCTAGCATTTATGCTTTCTACCATGGTTGTTGGTATTGCCGGGATTCTTCTGGCTCCAGTCTATTTCGTTTCCCTGGAGTTGGGAGGCGGGAGCATTGGTGTTAAAGGTTTTGCCTCGGCAGTTATGGGAGGATTGATGGATCCCTATGGCACCCTTTTAGGTGGAGTTGTTTTGGGCATTATAGAAAACTTCTCAACCCTGTTTATCTCTTCAACGTACAAAGATGTCATCTCTTTCTGTATCCTCGTTCTTGTTCTCATAGTAAGGCCCAGTGGAGTCTTTAACTGGACTGGTAACAGGGATAAGTAGGGGAGGAGGCGTAGAATATGAAACTTTCACGTAAATTTTTTATTATAATAGGGGTATTGTTGCTCCTTAGCTATCCCATGGTAGAGACGAAAGATTTTAGGGTTTTCCTTACGAATAGGGCGCTGCTTCACGCTATTCTTGTTTCGGGGCTTGTTTTCCTAACAGGATTTGCTGGGCAGATATCCTTGGGACAAGCGGGTTTTTATGCTATCGGTGCTTATGGGACGGCTCTTTTGACAACTCGCCTGGGTCTCCCTATCCCCGTAGGTATTGTTGGCGGTATCTTACTCAGCCTTGCGGCGGGACTGATTTTGAGTATTCCTTCTTTCTCGTTGAAAGCCTTCTTTTTGTCTCTTGTCACTATTTCTTTTGGGCAAGTTGTGTGGATGCTCGTTCTGAATGCGATTCCTCTTACAGGCGGGCCTGGCGGCTTGTTCGGTATTCCTCAGTTCCATATAGGCGAACATTTCTTTGATAACAGAGCCTATTACTATGTGTTCCTTGCCATTCTCTGTATTTCTATTCTTTTAATGTACCGTATAAAACACTCTTATATAGGTCGAGCCATGTTTGCCATTAATGACGACGAAGTGGCAGCAGAGTCTTGTGGCATCAGTTCGAAGAAGGCAAAGATTTTTGCTTTTGGTTTTGCTTCCTCTCTGGCAGGTTTGGCTGGAGCTCTCTATGCTCACTTTGCCGGCTTCCTCAGCCCGGAGCCTTTTACATTCGGAGAGTCTTCGAACTTTGTTGCTATGGCGGTAGTAGGCGGGCTAAAACACATGGGCGGTGGAATTATTGGCGGCGTAGGTCTTACATTTCTTCCTGAGCTTCTTAAGTTCAAAGGGTGGGAAACCTACTATATGCTTTTCACTTCCTTAATAGCGATTTTGTTCGTTGTTTTGCTTCCTACAGGCCTTGGCCCCTATTTTTCGAAACTTTTCAATAAGATTTTTGGCAGCAAGAACGATATGACGCAGACCTTGCATCATGTAAGGGGGCTGAACCGATGAGCATCCTTTTAGAAACTCAAAAAATGACAAAAGCCTTTGGCGGTGTATTGGCCAATAATGAAGTAGATATAAAGATTACAAAAGGGGCGGTAACAGCCCTTATAGGTCCTAACGGGTCAGGAAAAACAACATTTATTAACCAGGTATCAGGAGCTATGAAGCCTACGTCAGGCAGTATCCTTTTGGAAGGACAAGATATTACGAAGCTTGAGGGATTCCAGTACGCTCGCCGTGGAATAGCGAGAACCTTCCAGCGTATAAACCTTTTTAACAGCCTTTCTGTAGTAGAAAATGTGCTGACGGCCCGACGAAAATTTTTTGGATCATCGCTTTTTGATATTTTCTTTGCTACACCTCGGCTTAAAAAAGAGGAGAAGGAACAGTTTGACTATTCCATGGAACTTCTCAAGCTTCTAGGTCTTGAGAAGGAAGCTTTCGAGCGCCCGACCTCTCTGCCTTATGGGAAGCGGAGAGCTTTGGAAATTGCCAGGGCGCTGGCATTGGAACCCAAACTGCTCCTCCTTGACGAACCAGCAGCAGGTATGACGAAAGATGAGTTCAAAGATATTATGCAGATCATGCTCCTTCTTAAAAAGAAGGGAATCACCATGTTGCTTGTGGAACATACTATGGAGTTTATCAGAGAAGTGTCTGATTGGGTGTATGTTCTTAATTTCGGCCAAGTTATTTGCGAAGGGAAATTCGAAGATGTGGAGAAAGATCCTGATGTTGTCGCTGCATATCTGGGTGGGGAGGATATGGAATGAGTCTCTTATCGATCGAAAACCTCTCAGTAACATATAACGGAATTTATGCTCTCCGAAACGTAAATATTCGAATAGAAGAGGGAGAAGTCGTTTCGGTTCTTGGTCCTAACGGGGCTGGAAAATCTACATTACTGCGCACTATTTCCGGCTTGGTTCGACCTGAAGAAGGTGGGGATATTCTCTTTAGGGGACAGTCTATTCTAGGGTTGCAGCCTCATAAAGTTGCGAAGGCAGGTATAGCCCATGTCCCTGAAGGACGACAGGTTTTTCCTGAGCTCAGTGTCCAAGAGAACTTAGAAGTGGCGTCAGCTCTGTTGAAACCAGCGTCTAAAAGGGCTTCGGAAATTGAACAGGTTTACGAGCTCTTCCCCGAACTCGGACGTCGTAAAAAGCAGTTTGCCGGAACCATGAGTGGTGGAGAGCAGCAGATGCTGGCTATTGGTCGAGCCATGGTTTCTGGGAATGAGTTGATCATGGTAGACGAGCCTTCCATGGGACTGGCACCTGTTGTTGTTATTCGTATCTTTAAGACGTTGAAAGAGATTATGGAAAAAAGAAAACTTACACTTTTGCTGGTAGAGCAGAATGCCAAGCTTTCTCTTCCTCTCAGTGACAGAATTTATATCTTGTCTCAAGGCGCTATTACTCTTGAAGGCAGTGCAGAAGAGCTTAAAAATCAGGATACGATCCAAAATATGTACTTCGCAAAGAAGTGAGGTGGAGAAAAATGGAGCAACGCTACTCTTTAACCTATACCAAAGATAAAGAGTTGTCTTTTACTCTTCCAGAGGACGTTGTAGTGCAGCAGATGAAAAGTCGCAGCGGGGTGATTGCCAAAAGCCCGGAGGCTATTTGTCGAGCTGTCAGCAGTGCTCTGAATGCTCCATGCGGTAAATCGCTAGAAGAAGTTTTGGAAGAAAAAGGAGCTCCATTACTCTTAATTGTAGATGATCATACTCGTAGTACGCCTGTAAAAGAAGTTTTAGATGTTCTTGTTCCTCGTCTAGAACAGTGTGGTCTAAAAGACTCTGATATAAGCATTATTACGGCCAATGGAACACATAGAGAAATGATTCCGGAGGAAGTTGATGGGAAGTTAGGGGAGTACGGAAAACGTTTTAAGGTATATCAACATAACTGTTACGCCTCAGAGTCTTTAGAAAGTTATGGAGATCTTGATGGTATTCCTGTACTTTTGAACAAACACCTCAAAGAAGCTAGGACCATTCTTGCTGTAGGTTCTACAGTTCCTCATCGCTTTTGTGGATGGTCTGGTGGTGGAAAGATTATTACCCCAGGGCTGAGTGGGTATGAAACTATATTCCAGACACACTGCCGAGCCCTTCTTCGTGAGCAGATTGCGCCAGGCATGTATCCGAACTGGTTCCGCACTTTTATAGACGAAGTGGGACGAAGAGCTGGCTTAAGCTTTGTTGTGAATTTTGTTTCGGGAGCGGAGGGGTATTACGGAGTAGTGGCAGGAACTCCTGATAGTACTCTTATGGAAGGGATACGTATTGGCATGGAATACTCCTGCCAGGAGTTTGACGAACGATTCGACGTAGCTATTATCTCTTCTTACCCAGCTAGTCAAGATTTGTGGCAAAGCGGGAAAGGGTTTTATATTGGAGAGCATTTGGTGCCTGACGGGGGAGTAATTATTCTGGCTTCTCCTCTGATCGATGGTACAGGTGATCATCCAGAGTTTGCATCAGCTCTCCGTATGTCTGTGAAAGAGATAGAAAGTCTTCTCGCAGATAGAAAAGTATCAGATCCTTTGGGGGTATCAGCTTCTTGTGCTATTCGAAAAATTATGGAAACAAAGACCCTCGTACTTGTCACAGATAACTGCCACGTGAAGAAGGAAGTGGAGGAGATTTCTGGTATTCCTGTCTGTTCTTCCATCGGTGATGCTCTTCAGTTGGTACAATCCAAAAAGATGCGTCGAGTGGCTCTTGTTCAGGATTTGTACGTGTTACCTCTGGAACGTAAAAAGTAAAAATGGGGTGAAGCTATGCGTTTTGCGTTTATGATTATTACTCCAGACGTTCAGGGAAGTCAGGTTACAGGAGTTCGGGGTCCTTTTGAAGACCTTTTCCCAAGGTTAAAGGAGTTAGGGTACCAGGGTGTAGAGGTGATGTTAAAAAATCCTTTCAATGTGGATTTTGATCAGATTTATAGCCTCTCTAAAAAATATGATTTGCCTGTCTGCTCTTTATGTACTGGAGAAATGTACGGAGAAGACAAAATCTCTTTGGGAGACCCTGATCTTGCAGTAAGACGAGAAGCCCTTAAGCGATTCAAGGCTTTAGTGGAGGCGGCAGCTCTTCTGAATACGCATGTGAGTATAGGAAGAGCGCGGGGGCGATTTGTTGATGGGGTTCCCAAAGAAGATACTCTGAGGTGGGTTCAAGATGGGCTTAGGGACGTTGCGGAACTGAACAGGGATGTTCACCTTTTGCTTGAACCTATTAACCGGTACTATGAAAATTTCATTATATCTACTCAGGATGGCGTGGATTTCGTTAAAGACCTGAATGTTGTCAACGTTCGTCTTATGCTCGATTATATGCATCTTGTTATAGAGGAAGAGAACGCAACAGAGAGCGTTGCTCTTGCAGCTCCGTATCTGGATCATGTTCATGTGTGTGATTCTGATAGGAAACCTTTAGGTCAAGGGAATCTGGATCTTGCTCCGTTTTTTGCGGCGTTGATGAAGGTCGGCTATAAAGGCTATATATCATCTGAAGCCTTTCCTTCAGACGATGAAGAGAGAGATCTTCGAGAGACAATAGATGAAATGAACCGTTTTTCTCGGGAAGGTTGTAGCCTTCTTGGAGAGGAAAAAGAGTGCAGCGAATCTCAAAAAAAAGAAATGCCGAACGCCATTCTTATCGACAAGAAAGACAATGTACTAACTACTTTTCGCGAGATTCAAGAAGGAGAGGTTCTCGTCGCTCGAGACTTTGACGGAACGCTGGTTGCTGAAGAAAAGATACCGAAAGGGTTTAAAGTCGCCATAACTGCTATTCCTAAGGGTGCAACTGTTTATAAGTATGGAAAAACTATCGGGACAGCTACATCTGATATTGGTGCTGGAGCCATGGTTCATGTTCACAATATCCGTAGTCACCGTGGGAAGGAATCGAAGGTGGATTAGCATGGGAGATAAAAATAAAACCCTAAAGGGATATATGCGAAAAAATGGGACGGTGGGTATTCGTAACCATATTCTTGTTCTCCCTCTCGTTGTTTGTGCCAATTCGGTAGTTGAGGAGATGGGAAGAAGATATCCTGATGCTATCACTGTTCCCCATCCATACGGCTGTACTTTCGATCCATCAAGCAATAAGGAGATCACAGACATTTTTGTAGGATTAGGCAGAAATCCTAACTTCGGTGCCGTCCTTCTTGTCAGTTTAGGGTGCGAAACCATCAAACTGCATGAGGTATACGAAGGCATTCGTCTTTCTGGGAAACCAGTAGGAGTTGTTTCAATCCAGAAAGAAGGGGGCACAGGCCGAGCTATTGAGAAAGCTGATGCTATAGTGCGAGAGTTTATGGCCCTTCTTGAAAAAGACGTGAAGGTAGATGTTCCTCTATCCTCCCTTATTGTTGGGACAGAATGTGGTGCTTCCGATAGTTATTCAGGTCTTTCTGCTAATCCAGTTGTAGGGCATGCTTGTGATCACTTTGTAGATAGTGGCGCAACAGTTTTTCTTACAGAAGTTACAGAATTCCTTGGCGCTGAAGATATATTGGCCCAGCGATGTGTCTCTGCAAAAGTGGCGGAGAACCTTATGGAGTATGTTCGCGAGACAGAGGGTTTTATGGCTCAAGTTGGTCATAGCGAAATAGCAGATATAGCTCCTGGCAATATTGCAGGAGGTCTGAGCACTCTGGAAGAAAAATCTTTGGGATGTATTCGAAAAGGTGGAACGCGCCCCATACAGGAAGTTGTTCCTCACGGTGGATGCCCTAGAGGAAGAGGCCTTGTCGTGATGGATGCACCAGGTCACGACGTAGAATCTATGGTTGCTATGGCAGCCGGAGGAGCGAATCTCATATTCTTTACCACTGGCCGGGGAACTCCTACTGGATGTCCTGGTGTCCCGGTTATTAAAGTTTCGAGTAATACAACTACCTACAATAATATGCGAGATAACATAGATTTCAACGCTGGCCCTGTTATTGATGCAGGGAAAAGCATTTCCGAGCTTGGCAATGATCTTTTCAACCTAGCTGTAGCTGTAGCTAATGGGACTCAAACGTGTTCAGAGAGATGGCGTTGCCGGGAATTTGCCATTAGGAGAAAGGGCGTTAAAGCCTATATTCTTTAGCTTTCAATGGCTTGTCACGTGATTTATATGAATATTTTTCGTATATAAAGATTTTACCTCCGAAACACCTCACAGCACAAAGCGGGGACCTATAGTAATAGGGTCCCCGCTCTCTCTTATTTTTTTCTTAGACAAGAGCTATAATTTGCAATAAATAAAAATGAATATTTTTTTATTCTAAAAAGGATAACTGTTTCTTTCCCTTTGTTATTTGAAATAAGGCTTGGCGAGACGACGCTCGACCATCATTCGTAAGAGGAGAGTATCGCTCCAATCCCGGCCAGGATGGGTATATTTATCGATGGCAATAACAAAAAGTAAGGACAAAACAATAACACAGAAGACTATAAGAAACTGCATGAGGAGAGAGGGGCCTTCTCTATGTCTTTTTGGGGGCTTTTGGTAGTTCCTCACTTTTATCACCTGCTTTCAGGTGCATGTATACTATATATTATTCCATAAGGTCAGAGAAGCTTATGCTGGCTAATAAATTGTGCATATACACATATATTATACTATATTACCTTATAAGGCTTGTTGGGAAGGGGGAATGAAGATGGCTTTATGCCGAGCCTTACGGCTTATCCGTCTTTTCGCTAAGGAAGGCAAACGTGCCTGGCTTGTGGGTGGTGCAGTGAGAGATTTATTGATGGGACGCACTTCCTTTTCTGACATGGATGTAGCTGTTGAAGGAGAGGAAGGAGAAATTCAGAATATTTTTCCCCACGCTATTTTTGTTGGAAAGAAGGGGAAGCGAACTGGCATAATCTTTTTTGAGGGAGAGCACGTGGATATTTTCCCCCTCGGCTCATATCCTCTTGAAGAAGATTTGGGGAGGCGGGATTTTACGGTAAATGCCATAGCTATAGATGGAGAGGGGGACGTGTATGATCCTTTTGGAGGGCTGATAGATTTAGAAAAGGGGCTTCTTCGCTTTAACGGCGATCCTGTGGAGCGTCTTAAGGATGACCCCATTCGAACATTGCGTCTCTGCCGCTTTTCAGCCTCGCTGAGTTTAAAAATAGATGAAGATTCTTCCAATGCTGTGAAGGCTTTTGCCCCCCTTATTCCGCCTATTCCTGGGGAACGAATTGGGCATGAAGTTCTGAAAGCTCTTGATGGAGATGCCTTGCTTTTTTTCCGATTGGTGAGCAGTCATCAACTTATGCCTGTTTTTTTCCCTTTCCTTGAAGTTTTGAAAGATCAGCGCCTTGTTTTTGGTGACCACTATGAAGGAGGGAGGCTCCTTCATTCACTTCTTTCCCTTCAGTCGGCTCAAAACATTCATGCGGAAAGCGCCGTACAAATGGCGGCATTGCTTCATCATGTAGGCTGTCCGTCTGTAGAAAAATATTTAATTGATTGGGCATGGCCGGCTGCTCTTCGCAACGAAATCGAGATGTTGGTAAAGTATCATTCATTACTGCTGTCTCCCCTCTCTTTAGAAACAGCGGTTTCTATAAATGGAGAGCTAGGGGCACACATAGTTGAAAAGTTGTTCCTTCTTGCTCGTGCAATATTGGCGGCGTCGGGGAAATCTGACGAGTTATGTCGAAAAAACCGTATTCTCTATAGCGCAACGGCAGCTCGGCTATTTTGTGCAGATTTTCTTCCAGATGGTGATGAGCTCATGTCGATGCTCAATGTGGAGGAGGGCCCTCTTATTGGCATTTTGAAAGTAGGGCTTCGTCAAGCTGTGGCTAAAAAAGAGATCCGTAGCCGTGAAGACGTGGTGAAGTGGTTAGAGAAAAACACCCCAGACGGAGGAGTCCCCACATCAAAGTAAAAGGGAGAATAGAGGGCTTGAAAACTCCTCCGCCAAGATGTTTTTAAAGCAATCTGTCGATTATTTTTTCTAACAAACAGGAAGCGAAATGACAATCTTCCAGAGAACAGAAAGCTTGTGGAGTGTATGCTTTTTGTACAGGTATAGAAAGAGAGAGAACTGCACAATTGGTGCCTGAAGCATGAACCCCTGAAATATTAGCTTTTCCTAAAGAGATGGGAGATATTTGTAGTGGAATATTTTCTTCTTTTGCTGTCTTTACGGCGAGACGGACGAGGCCAGGGTGAGAGATCGTATTTTCGTCTCGCCACCGGAGGACAGGTCCGTTTCCCATATGTATAGGAGATGTTGAAGCGATAGGTTCTATGTCAAGTCCTATAGCTATTTGAGGTTGTTTGGTTTGGGCAATAACCTGACATCCTCTTCCTCCTCCTACTCCGTGAGCGCAGAAAGCGAAGAGAACCTCTTGTTTCTTTATACTTTCTTTTCCCATGAGTGAAAGAAAAACCCACGAAGCTAATCGCCCTTCCATAGCTGGGGCAGAGAGCACTCCTTTTTGAACAGAAAAAGGTCCAGTGAGGATTGCTCGGTCTCCTGGCAGAGGAAAAGGAGATTTTTCAGTTAGAGAAATGAGAAGTTCATCAGAACGATTTACAGAAGAAACACTGTTGTCACTTACACGTATGATCCCTTCCGCGCCGTTGGAGAAACGAACAGTGTTCCCAGGGAGGTCTTGAGGCCGGACATTCCCTAATATGGCGAATCGTACTTGATTCGCATTAGGGGCAGCGATAATGGGAAAGCTACATTGGTCTATAGGAGCAGCAAGCATTATCTTGGGGGCAGGATTCGATAAGGGCTCAATAGTAAGGTTACCAAGAGAATCAATTCTAGTTTTACAGGGAAAATTCAGATTTTCTATTTGGTGCACGATACATTCTGCTACTTCTTTTTCCATAGCTGTAGGAGCGAAGGCGGCAACAAGGTCATATAGACATTTTATCGCGTTGAAAGGTATAGTACCCTCTACAGTGCTATCTGATATAACATGGTCGTATAGGCATTCTATCATTTTGAAAGATCTCCTTTATTGAGCCACGAAAGGAACGTTTCCACGAGGTGAATGGTGTTCTGTACGTCTTCTAAATTGGCAACGCTTACGGAAGAGTGAATGTACCGGCAGGGAACAGAAATTGTGACCGTCCTTGCCCCCGATCCGGAAAGGTGTACAACTCCACCGTCGTTACCTCCGCCCATAATCCGCCGCCTTTGCCACGGTATCCCTTTTTCTTCGGCGAGTTTGCAAAGAATTTCGCTTAACTCTACGTCAAAACAACTTGTACTGTCAGCAATAGAGATAGCAGGGCCTCCCCCTAGCGTGGTGGAGTGACGATATGGTTCCACGGTAGGCAAATCAGAGCATACTGTTCCTTCCAAAACAATTCCTATATGAGGCTGAACCCTGTAAGAAGCTGAAAGGGCTCCTCTTTCACCAACCTCTTCCTGTGAAGAAAAGACGCCGTAGATAGGAAAATCCCATTTTTTAGAAGCCATAATATTCATCAAAACAAAGCATCCTGTTCTGTCATCTAGTGCTTTTGCTTTTATCGATGCCCCTCCTAGAGGGCCGAAACACGTCTTAAATGCTATAAAATCACCAACATCTACAATCTGTAGAGTTTCATCCCTGCTTGTGCTCCCAATGTCTATGTAGGATTTTTCGAAAGACTCTCCCATGCGAATAATGCCAGGGATATGGTTTGTTCCAATTACTACGTTTTTAGAATCAATAACGTGTTCGTATACTCCTCCGGAAGGGGAGAAGCCTATCGTTCCATCTTCGTGAATGGTAGTAACGATAAAGCCGACTTCGTCCATATGGGCTACGATCATAACGCGAGGATATGGCATTCCCCCCTGTTGAGAAGTGATGAGACTCCCTAGAGGATCTATGTCTATGCTCTCGACGCTTTCTTTAAGATTCTCTATTATAAATGAGCGTATGTTGTCTTCGTTACCGCATACCCCATTAATGTTTGTGAGTTTTTCAAGCATAATAGGCCTTCTCCTTTATTACCTTGTCGAGAAAGGGTAAAAATGCCTGAATGAGTTTAAGAGCCTTGTCCATATCAGATATAGATACAATTTCTGTGCTCTTTCCGCTATACATAATCGGCAGTTCCAACAAAGCTGATGATATTCCTCCTACCGCTGTTTGTACTGTCCATATGTCGGAGAATCGTCGTTCTCCAGAAGATCGTTTTTGTAAAGGGATACCCTCTGTCTTGGCGGTTTTTCGAAGAGCATTTGTGAGTCCTTTATGGCATGTGGGGCCGAAATAAGAGACAGGCCCTTTCCCTATCTGGAGAGGATTATCAGGGTGTTCGCGGCTTGAGACACATATCCCATCAAGAATAAGCGCTACATGAGGTTGGATTGTGTGAGCTGCGACAAGGGCTCCTTTGAAAGTGTTGTAATATTGAGAGGCAAAGACGATATAAACATCATTTTTCATCTGTGGAAAATCTTGCAGTAGAGCCATGAGGATGGCTGTTCCGCAACGATCTGTGAGAGATTTTCCACAAACTCTATGGTTCAGCAGTTCAGTAAAAGGGCGAGATATAACAGCTGGAATTCCCGGTAGAATCCATTGTGGGAATGGATCTTGTTCC
This sequence comes from Aminobacterium mobile DSM 12262, assembly GCF_000526395.1. Lineage (NCBI taxonomy): Bacteria > Thermotogati > Synergistota > Synergistia > Synergistales > Aminobacteriaceae > Aminobacterium > Aminobacterium mobile. The sequence continues at coordinate 453,838 of NZ_JAFZ01000001.1, forward strand.
GTAAGCCCCAGATCGATTCGAAGAGTATCTATGCTTAAAGGGGCTTTTTGCTCCTCTGGCCTTAGAATATGAGGAGGTCGAGCACCTATAATGCCGGGGTGAGTATGGACTCCATCTGTAATAGTAACTTCTTGGGCAGCGAGGCTGGATGGAGAAAGAGAGCCAGTTGTTTGAAAAGCCAGAAATTGTCCTTCTCTTTTTGTGACGATCATTCCAGGTTCATCGTAGTGTGTCAACAGCAGTATTTTTTTTGAGTGCTCTTTACCAGGAATAGAAACGTGCAGAGAATTCAAAGCGTCTTTGTATAACTTATAGTTCGATGGGATACGGGTGGAAATAAAAGCTGCGATAGCCTCTTCCATTCCAGTAACGGCAATGCAATTTGAAAGAAGTTGAAGTTCCGTCTTCATGTCCATATTATGTCATCTCCTCAAAAAAGCCGCTGGCGCTCCTCTTGCCAGCGGCTTTTTTATAAAGCATCAATGTACAATTAGTCTTTAAATGTTTCGTGTGTAACTTCAACGAAATCCAACGGACTGAGCCGAACTTTGTGTATGTTTTTCCTCACTGCGTGGAGATTCATGCGAGTATAGAGAGGAAGCCAGGGGATTTCCTGATTAATTATAGTTTGAGCTTTAGCATATGCTTGGCGGCGAACTTCCTGATCTACAGAAGAGAAACCAATCATAATGGCTTCGTCTACTTCTTTGTTGGCATATAGAGCTCTATTGGCTCCTTCTGGTACCCACTGATCTGACATAGCAAGGGGGCGATAGACCCAGTCAGCATCACCAGTGGATGGAGACCAGCCGTAAAAACTGATTTGAGTAGTGTTTTCTTCCACAGGTTTGCGAGTTTCGGCGAGGAATGCACCCCAATCCATAACAACCATCTTGGCTCCGATGCCAATTTGAGACAGATAGGCCTGAACAGCTTCTGGAACTTTCAGAGCGGGAGTGTTCCGCCCATGGGTAAGAAGCTTTATTTCCAAGGGTTTCCCGTCTTTATCGAGGACCCCGTCTCCGTTGTCATCTTTCCATCCGGCTTCAGCGAGGAGAACTTTGGCTTTTTCGGGATCATAGGAGAGGGCTTCTACTTCCGAATATCCATTGACTAAAGGAGCGACCATGGAATCTACAGGTGTGGCGAATCCCATAAGGATATTTTTGCAGATAGCCTCTCGGTCAATAGCCATGAAAATAGCCTGTCGAACGTGTACGTTCTTCAAAAATTCATCTTGACAGTTGAGGGTGAGGAATTGCACCACTACAGAGGGTTCTACTCTCATATCTACATCCTTGTTGCTTTTTAGGCGTTCCACATCCTGAGGAGGTACTTGTTCTGCAACATCAATTTCACCAGTTTCGATCATCATGCCTCGGGCAGAATCTTCTGGGATGGTTTTAAAGATTGCTTTGGCCAGCTTGGGTTTGCCACCCCAATATTTATCGAAAGCTTTCAGGGCGATATAGTCTCCCTGCATCCATTCATCAAGCATGAAAGGGCCTGTGCCTGAGGGGTTCCGAACAAAGTCTGTCCCCTCATCTATGCCTTTAGGATCAAGAATAAGTCCTGCGGTGTGGGCAAGAATATTAAGAAAGGCTCCAAAAGATGTTTTAAGTTTAAAAACGACGGTGTATTCATCTTTTACTTCAACAGATTCAACGATGGGAGTGTAGAGGGAAGAACGTTTATATTTGCCAGATAAGATTCGATCAAAGTTTTTCTTCACGGCTTCCGCATTGAAGGGAGATCCACTGTGAAATGTAACGCCTTCTCTGAGATGGAATGCCCACGTTTTGCCATCTTCGGAAATATCCCAATTTGTGGCGAGACGAGGTTCTATTTTCATCTTTTCATCAAAAGCTACCAGACCTTCATAGATACTGTGACAAACCTCTTCCGAAGGGGTATCGGTAAGGTCTTGAGGATCCATCCCGAGCGCTTCTGTTCCCTTCCCGATGATAAGAGTGTCTTTGTTTGAGGCTGTAGCTAGCCCGGCGAAACAGAAGACTACCAAAAGGACTGAGAGAAACAGCACGACAACGCGTTTTCCTGAGCTACTCATGAATCATCACTCCTTCTAATCTGACAGATTTGAAAGAACACTAAAAACACTATTCTTGCCTCTTTCAGATAGAGTCTCACCCCCTGTTGTAGGATTATGGTTTTATTGATCCTGCCAGAGATGTGGCTATCCCCATCCAGTGTCGCATCTCTTCCATGGTAGAACCTTCCATTCGTACCGTTCGCCCATCTACGCGAATAACCCCTGGAACATAAGACACTTCGTCACATTGGCGGGAATATTTAAACGTAATCTCTAAGGAATAAGGAGTAGCAATTTTCATAACGGGGGCTTTTTTAGATTGTATAGACGCTACTGCTTTTTTTGCCGCTTCTTTCAAAAGAGAGAAAGAGACGGAAGGAGGTAATAGGGTTGCGCAGCTGTTAGAGCGCCCTTCTTTTACAGCACACGTAATGAGATTGCTCCCTAAAAGCGCCAGAGCCTCTCGACAGGCGGCGGCATCTCCAGAGACGAGTGCTACGGGAATATGATGTTCAGCACAGACTGCGGCATTGAGCCCGGTCTCACCTACGTTGTGGCCATTGAGCGTTACGTTGAAGACAGAACTTCCAGAAACAGTGTGGTCTAGCACCGCTTCTGGCGTTCCTGCCATAGCATGGTAGGCGATAAAAAATGCTCCGTCGCATCCTTGAACCCCTTCAATCATGCCAAGTGCTTTGGGAGTTCCAGAGATAAGCCGAACCTCTTTGGGCAACTGAGATACATCAATATTAATCATTCGTGCATGTGAATCGTTTACAAGTATTTCGGTTGCGCCAGCTTCAAGTGCTCCTTCAACGACGGCTTTTAGATCGTGATATTGCATTGTGCACCCAAAAGCGTATTCATTTACAGCCTCGGCACGCACGTGTAAAGGACTTACGATGCCGGTAGCCCCTTCCATATCCACGCTTATGTAGATCTTCACTGGAATCACCTCAATAATAAGAATTCAATGCTTTGATTGACAATTATAAATGATCGTTGTAAAAATGAATAGACAAATGGACCCATTTTTTTATCCATTTAGGGATGAAGGGGAGGGGGGAACGGAATGGAGGGAAAACTACGAGCAGATGAGGTAGTTTTTCGCCATGTTATCGCAAAGCTTGTTGCCAAAGAATTGCGCCCCGGAGACAGAATTTATGAAACGGCCCTGAGTAAAGAACTAGGTGTGAGCCGTACTCCTATACGACAGGCTATTAGTCGTCTTATTGCGCAGGGAGTTCTTGAAAATAGGGAAGGGCAGAAGGGATATGCAATCCCCATTCTTACTCCTGAGGATATGCAACAGGTTTATGTTTCTCGGGAAGTGGTTGAAGCTCAATGTGCTTACTACGCGGCTTCTAATGCCACACCGGAAGATATTGCACTTCTTTGGGACTATAATATGCAAGAGCGACGCCTTTATGATAGTGATGAAAAAGAGCGTTTCGCCAATCTCAACGAAAAATTCCACCTTTCTATCGTTCGGCTCAGTGAAAATATATATTTGCAACGTTTTGCTCTCCAGCTCTATTGGCGAGCGCAACTCTATACTTTCTATCTTGGAAGCTTTTACCGTACCTACCGAAACCTTGCGGAAAAAAAGGCGTTCCCTCAAGATCCTGACCACCATACAAACTCAGAACATGCTCGTATTATACGAGCCATAGAAAATAAGGATAGTGAAGAGGCCAAACTATCTATGGCCGATCACATACAACGTACCTATAGGCATTTTTGTAGGTTAATGTAGAGTTTCTTCTAGAATTTGGAAGGATGTGTAGATGGATATTTTACATATATAGGGGGTGGATGAGGCCGGAGAAAAACCATCTATAGCTTTATTAGAGACTGTCATAGTCAACTATTCTAAAAGTTCATTCGTAGTGTGATTGGACAACTCTATGGTTTTCCGGAGGTGTAGTATGGGGCGTTTTGTTGTAAGAAGGCTTATTATGTTGATTCCCGTTCTTTTAGGAGTCTCTGTTATTGCCTTTATGATCTTGCACCTGGCACCTGGCGACCCTGCCGAATTATTGGCTGGAGTCGAGGCTTCACAACGGGAAATAGAGCTGATCAGAGAACGTTTCGGACTTGATCAGCCTCTTTATGTACAATACTTTCGATTCCTTAGAGGTGTAGTGACTGGTGATATGGTTTCTTTAAAATATGAACAGCCAGTTTATAGAGTTATTACCCCTCGTCTGAAAAATACGCTGATTCTTTCTGTGGCAGCCATGACTATTTCTATTATATTTGGGGTTGTAGCAGGGGTGTTAGCAGCTGTATATCGCTATTCGTGGCTGGATTATTTAGCAACAGTACTAGCTATGCTCGGAATTTCCATGCCGGTTTTTTGGTGGGGATTACTTACAATCCTTGTCTTTTCAGTACATCTTATGTGGTTCCCTTCAGGTGGAATGGGGACATTTCGCCATTTAATTCTTCCAGCGATTGTTCTGGGGACGGCGTCTATGGGGGTTATCGCTCGTATGACTCGTTCAAGTATGCTTGATGTTTTGCGACAAGATTATATTACAACGGCTCGGTCTAAAGGATTAGTAGAGAAGATTGTTATTATTCGTCATGCTTTGCGAAACGCTCTTATTCCTACTGTTACAGTCATAGGCTTGCAGTTTGGAGGGCATTTGGCGGGAGCTGTCCTTACGGAAAGCGTCTTTACCTGGCCTGGAGTAGGTAGACTTCTCGTGGGGTCTATCATGGCACGGGATTATCCAGTGGTTCAGACAACTCTATTGCTTATAGCGGCCATTTTCGTTTTTGCCAATTTGACCGTGGATATTCTCTATGCTTATCTTGATCCGAGGATTCGTTATCATGGCTAATAATATAACTAAACCGACAACTCACATAGCTCTTATCTGGAGACGGTTGCGGCGAAATAAAATAGCACTCTTAGGTTTTTTCCTCATCGCTCTCTATGTAACGTCTGCTATTTTCGCTCCAGTTTTAGCCCCTTATGCTCCGGCCAAACAAGATTTAAGCCTTAGTCTTGCACCTATGTCATCACAACATTGGCTTGGATGTGATGAATTTGGCCGAGATATTCTCAGTCGTATTATATATGGGGCCAGAACATCTCTTATAATACAGTTTTCATCAGTGGTAATAGCGCTTTTTATAGGGGTTTTTCTAGGTGCTATAGGCGGATATTTTGGGGGCTGGCTCGACGAATGTCTTATGCGAATAATGGATGTAATGTTAGCCTTCCCTGGTATGCTTTTGGCTCTTGCTATAGTGGCTATGTTAGGACCTAGCCTGGTAAACCTTATTATTGCCATAGGGATTTATTCCATTCCCCAATTTGCGCGAATCACGAGAGGATCTGTTATTAGTGTTAAGCAGAATGATTATGTTACAGCGGCTAAAGCGATAGGCGAAACTAATGGTTCTATCATTTGGCGCTATGTGCTTCCTAACGCTATTTCGCCAATTATCGTCCAGACATCTCTGCGAATGGCAACAGTATTGTTAACTGCAGCTGGTCTAGGGTTCTTGGGGCTCGGTGTTCAACCTCCCACTGCAGAGTGGGGGACGATGTTAAGCTCTGCCAGAATTTATCTTCGCAGTGCTCCAAGTGTGGCTGTTATCCCGGGGTTATGCATTATGTTGGTAGTGTTAGGATTTAATTTCCTGGGGGATGGTTTGCAAGACGCTCTCAACCCGCGACTGAAGGAGTGATCTGCTGTGATGAATATCGACAATCGATTTCATGACGAACTACTTCGTGTTGAAGATCTCACCACGTGGTTCTATACGGAAGGCGGGATAGTGAAAGCCCTTGAAAATGTAAGCTTTTCTATAAAAAAAGGAGAAATTCTTGGATTGGTTGGAGAGACGGGATGTGGAAAGTCAGTGACATCGTCGTGTATTATGCGTCTTATCCCCTCTCCACCGGGGAAAATCATGGGAGGCCGTATTCTTTTTGGAGGAAAAGATCTCTTGCAGCTTTCTTCTGGTGAAATGCGAAAGATCAGGGGGAAAGATATTTCCATGATCTTTCAAGATCCAATGAGTTGTCTCAATCCTGTCTATAGAGTAGGGTATCAGGTACAAGAAGCCATACAGGTTCATCATAAAGAGATGTCCCTTACAAAGGTTATTGAAAAAGTAAAAAGCCTTTTTGGAGAGGTTAATATCCCAGATCCAGATACGGCCATAGAGCGCTATCCTCATCAGTTTTCAGGGGGCATGAAACAGAGAGTGATGATCTCCATGGCCTTATCGTCACATCCGAAGCTTCTTATAGCAGATGAGCCAACAACGGCTTTGGACGTGTCAATTCAAGCTCAGATTCTCTCCCTTATCAAAAAATTGCAAAGAGAGTATGGTACCAGTATTTTGCTTATTTCTCATGATCTGGGCGTCATTGCCAGCATGGCTCAAAAAGTAGCCGTCATGTATGCTGGCAGTATCATTGAGTATGGAGCTGTGAACGATATATTTAATAACCCTCTCCACCCCTATACTAAGGGGTTGCTCGGTGCTATCCCCCGCCTTGATCGTGATCAAGAGTGGCTTCAAGTTATTAAGGGAACTCTTCCTAACTTGATGCATTTGCCGGAAGGGTGTAAATTCCAGGCTCGATGTGAATGTGCCCGCCTAGAATGCTCTGAGAGTCGGCCTTCCCGGGTGGAAGTAGAAAAAGGACACGAGGTTGCATGTTATGTCTATACTTCAAGTCGATAATCTCAAAAAATACTTCCCTATAGAGGGAGGGTTGCTCTTTAAAAAAGTCATTGGGCATGTAAAAGCTGTGGATGGCGTTTCTTTCTCTATCAATAAGGGAGAAACGTTAGGGTTGGTAGGAGAATCCGGCAGTGGAAAATCCACTGTGGGCCTTATGACTTTGCGTCTTTTAAATATGACAGATGGCGATATTCTTTTCAATGGAAAACCGATTTCTTCTTTTGACAAAGAAGAAATGAAGCAATTTCGTCTCAGGGCTCAAATGGTCTTCCAAAACCCTTTTGCCTCTTTAAATCCCCGGATGATTATTCGAGATACTATAGGCAGAGTATTGAAAATCCATGGTTTGGTAAAAAATGATGATGAAATGGATGAGCATATATTAAAGACTCTGGAAGAAGTGGGATTGAAGCGAGAACATTTGGGACGTTATCCTCATGAATTTTCTGGAGGACAAAGACAACGAATAGCAGTTGCCAGGGCTTTAGTATCTAATCCGGAGTTTATAGTTCTTGACGAACCTACATCAGCCTTGGATGTGTCGGTACAAGCTCAGATACTGAACCTTTTTAAAACCTTACAGGAGAATAGAGGTTTAGCGTATCTCTTTATATCTCATAACTTGGCGGTAATTCGTCATATTAGCGACAGGGTGGCAGTTATGTATCTTGGAAAACTTATGGAGTATGCTTCTAAAGATAGTATTTTCAATAGCCCTAAACATCCTTACACTCAGGCTTTACTGCGAAGTATCCCAAAACCTTTTATTGCGGGGGAAGATATAGAAGACAAGGTGATTAAAGGAGACATTCCAAGTCCTGTAAATCCTCCTTCGGGGTGTGGTTTCCATTCCCGTTGCTCTATGGCGAAAGATATTTGTAAAAGAGAGGTTCCAGAGTGGCGTGAAATAGAGACAAAGCATTGGGTTGCTTGTCACTTTGCGTAAAAATGAGGGAGTAGTTTTATGAAAAAACAGAAACGTATTGCTGATTATGGTATTTTAATTGGTCAAATGGAGCGAGGAGCATTAAATGCTATTACAGATGTTCCGGGAGTAAAAGTGGGGCACTGTACTCTTGATGAAGGATCTGTAAAAACAGGTGTCACGGCGATTCTTCCTCATGAGGGGAATATGTTTCAGGAGAAATTAGTGGCAGCGTGTCATGTAATTAACGGTTTTGGTAAATCTGTGGGATTGGTACAAGTAGAAGAAATGGGGACCCTTGAAACGCCTATTATTCTTACAAATACATTGAGTACAGGGACGGCAGTAGAAGCATTGGTGCGCTATATGTTAAAAGAAAATAAAGATATAGGTCGAGAAACGGGAACGGTCAACCCTGTAGTATGCGAGTGTAACGATGGCTTTTTAAACGACATTCGTGGTTTGCATGTAAAGGAGGAGAATATTTTTTCTGCCCTCGCACGTGCGGATAAGGAATTTGAAGAGGGGAGTGTAGGGGCAGGTAGGGGAATGTCGTGTTACCAGCTTAAAGGGGGGATTGGCTCAGCTTCACGTGTTTTTACTATAGGCGGAGAAAAATTTGTTCTCGGTGTTTTAGTTCTCTCAAATTTTGGGGAGAAGGGAGACTTAGTTATTGATGGCTTGAAAGTCGGGAGAAAAATAGTAGAAGTCGAATCTTCGCTAAAAGAAAAAGAACAAGGATCCATTATTGTTATTATATCTACTGATATTCCTATGACTGAACGACAGCTGAAGCGAGTTTGCCGTCGTGCTTCCGTAGGCATTACCCGTACGGGAGCTTATATTGGGAATGGCAGCGGCGAGATTGCGTTGGCTTTCACTACGGCTAATCGGTTTTCGCACTATGAAGACAGAGCGGTTTGCCCTATAGGGATGTTTAATGAAAATCATATAAATGTTGTTTTTCGTGGAGTTGTAGAGGCTACAGAAGAGGCGGTGTTGAATTCTATGATTTGTGCTGAAACGACTATAGGGCGAGATGGGAATATTCGTCGTTCTCTTAAGGAATATGAATCATTTTTTGTATGCTCCGATTGATAATTCAAAGCATTGATTATATGATGAATATACTTTTAGGAAGGTGCGACGAGCTTTTCTATATTCTCGTAGGAGGGAAGAACTGCATGAAGAAAAAATTATGGATAGCTTTGCTCATGGCGTTAGCGTGTGTTTTTGTTGTGTCTGCGGCTTTTGCTGCCCCTCAGCCAGGTGGCATTTTGAGGTGGCGCTTGATCAATGATCCACCTTCTCTCGATCCAGTTTTTTCTAACATTACAGTGGCAACCCGTGGTTCAAACCTGTATCTGGAAACTTTGGTAACTACATCTGCAGATGGGAAAAAGATACTGCCTCTTTTGGCCGAAAGTTGGGAAGTTAGCGACGATGCTTCAGTTTGGACCTTTCATCTTCGTAAAGGAGTTCACTTCCAGAAAACAGTTTTAGGAGAAGCGACGCTGAATGGTGGTCGCGAGATGACGGCAGAGGACGTAAAGTACAGCTTTGAACGTCTCGTAAAGATGAAAGCAGCGCGGGTCTTCTTCGCAAGCAGCATTGCTGGGTATAAAGACCTGAATGATGGCAAGGTTGATGAATGGAGTGGCATCAAAGTCCTTGACAAGTATACGATTCAGTTCACCCTCGAGTCTTCTTTTGCTCCCTTCCTTGCGGTTATGACATACCCCAATTTTGGCATTGTTCCTAAGGAAGATGCGGAAAAGTGGGGGAAGGAGTTTACCTTCCATCCAGTTGGTACTGGACCGTTTGTTCTTGAAAAATGGGATCATGATAACCTCGTTTCCTTCCGAAAGAACCCCGATTATTGGGGAAAAGACGCTGATGGGAATCAGCTCCCCTATCTTGATGGTATCGATCTTGTTGTTATCCCCGATAATAGTGTAGCCTATCTTGAGTTTAAGAAGGGTAATATCGATGTGCTGCCAGATATTCCTGACGAGTATTATCGCGAAATTAAAAAAGAATTTGAAGGTCAGTTCCAGGAAATACCAGGTTTGGACGTTCAGTATTACGGCATGAACCAGACGAAGCCTCCTTTTGACAATATTAAGGTTCGGCAGGCTCTGAATTACGCAGTGAATAGAGAGGCTATTAGTGAATTAGTCCTTAATGGACGTTATTCGGTAGCAAAAGGTGTTCTGCCCCCTGGTATGCCCGCCTATAATCCTGATATGAGATGTTATTCCTATAATCCTGAAAAAGCCAAAGCGCTTTTGAAAGAAGCAGGGTACGAGAAAGGTTTTGAGGTTACTCTCCATTACAATAATAACCCTCGTCATAAGGCTATAGGCGAAGCAGTTCAGGCGCAGCTTGCCGAGCTTGGCATTAAAATGAATCTTTCCTCTTCTGAGGTAGGGGCACATTATGATGCCGTTCGTCGTGGCGATTATGGCTTGTTTAGGGCTGGATGGGCTGGAGATTATGTAGACCCTGATAACTTCCTTTACACATTGTTCTACTCAGGGAACATTGGCCCTCAAGGGAACTACTCTCGATATAAGAACGAAGATGTAGATACGTGGCTTGTGGACGCTCGTCGAGAAACTGACCGTGAGAAACGTATTGAGCTTTACAAGAAGGCAGAACAGAAAATTGTTGATGATGCAGTGTGGCTTTTCCTTTTCTATAGCACGAACAGCCTCGTTACAGGACCGAATGTAAAGAACGTTCATCTTGATTTCTTGGGAGACTATATGACGAAACTTACCCAAGTGTATATTGAAAAATAAAATTATCGCATAGTGACGGAACTTAAGGAGGGAGACCGTGAAACGGTCTCCCTCTTTCGATTGGATATTAGAAGAAGAGAAACACGTGAAAGGAGCTTATACCCTCTATGAAACGAAACGTAGAAATAACAGATTTGTTGAAATATCGTTTTCTTTCAGTGCCTTCATTTTCTCCAGATGGCGAGCATATTTGTTTCCGGGTTCACCAAGCTTTACGAGAGGAGAATTGTTACTCTACAAACCTTTGGATCTACAATCTTTCTCGGGGAGATCTTCGTCAACTTACTACCTCGGGGAAAGAAAAAATTTTTGCATGGAAGCCAGACGGACGTTCTCTTATTTTTGCCAGTGAGAGACAAGAGCCAGAAAAAAATAAGACGTATCTTTACTCTATATCTATAGATGGAGGGGAAGCATATTCTTTAGCTCAGATTCCCATGTCTCTTTCATCGCTCGCTGCTCTTAACAACGATATGCTTTTAATCACAGCTTCTTTCGAGCCAAAGTATGAGAACCCAGATGAAGGGGACTATATAGTTTTTGATCAGATTCCGTTCTGTTCCAATGGCAAAGGATATACGGGCCAACGCCGTAATGGATTATATGTGTATAAGCTTTCCACAGGAGAATTAACGCGGCTTTCTCCTGAAGATATGGATGTGGAAAACTTTTGCATCGATGAAAAATGCAAGAAGGTTTTGGCCTGGGGGCCACGCTATCGTTATGTTAAAGGGCTTTATAACGTTTTATGGGAGTTCGATGTTACGACTGGAAGAGGTTCCGAACGCCTGCAAGGAGAGACGTTCACGTGTAGATGGGCAGGTTATGTTAATGGAGACATTTGGGTTACTGGTAGTTATTTAGATAAACACGGTGTCAATGAAAATGTTAAATTTTATAAGATTCTCAAGCAGGATATTCAGTGTATATCTCCCGATTTAGATCGAGGCTTGCGGAACTCTATCGGATGCGATTGTCGATATGGAACAACAGATCTGAACCTCGCTTTTTATGCCCAAGACGATACAGTTTGGTTTGTTTCCACTGATAATTTCCGTTCTCATCTTCACACTATCAAGTCGGATGGTTCTATAAAACAGGTCACCCATGACCTTTTTTCGGTGGATGATTATCGCATATATAAAGACATGGCTGCTGTTATAGGTTTAAAAGGTCTTGCTCTTCAGGAGCTTTATCTTGTTAAAGATGGTAAAGAACAACAGGTAACTCACTTTAATGACTGGCTTGGAGAAGAGTGTAACCTCCCTGAACCTGTTCATGTGGTTGTGGATAATGGGACGGATATGCCTATAGATGGGTGGTACATGAAACCAGTAAATTACGAAGAGGACCGAACATATCCTGCTATTTTAAATATTCATGGTGGCCCCAAGATGACTTTTGGGGATGTCTTTTTCCATGAAATGCAATATTGGGCTGCTCAGGGATACGGAGTCTTTTTCTGCAATCCCAGAGGAAGCGACGGGAAAGGGAATGGCTTTGATGATATTCGAGGTAAGTATGGTACTGTAGATTATGAAGATATAATGACTTTTACCCATTGGATTATAGAAAATGTTCCTTTTGTGGATAGAAATCGCCTTGGAGTTACAGGTGGCTCTTATGGTGGATTTATGACGAACTGGATTATTGGGCATACCAACCTTTTCAAAGCGGCTGTTTCCCAACGAAGCATCAGTAATTGGGTGTCGAAAGCCGGGGTCTCTGATATAGGGTATTATTTCGTGCCAGATCAGCAAGCTGCTGATATCTGGACTGATGTAGGAAAATTATGGTGGCATTCTCCTTTAAAGTATGCAGATCAGGCTCAAACTCCAACTCTTTTTCTTCACTCCGATGAAGATTATCGTTGCGAATTGTCACAAGGATTGCAAATGTTTTCCGCTTTAAAACGTCATGGCGTTGAAAGCCGTATGTGTGTTTTTAAAGGCGAGAACCATGAATTGAGCCGAAGCGGGAAGCCCCGGCAACGTCTTGCCCGCCTAAGGGAAATGACAAATTGGTTTGATCGTTTTTTGAAAGACAAGAGATAAAGAGGATGCTCTAACAGTTTGTTCAGCACCCCAAAAGTCGGACAGAAAATCCAGCGTTTGGGGTGCTCTTATCTTTATTTATTATTTATGTTCGGCGAGTAGATATTCGAGGCAGGTTCTAGTTGCAAAAGCAGAAGCGCCGAGACCGTAGCAATCGAATTCCTTTTCGTAGTAATCTACTGCGGCTATATCGAGATGAGCCCATGGAATAGTAGGATCTACGAATTCTCTTAAGAACATGCCGGCTGTAATAACGCCGCCTCCAGGGCCACCAGTGTTTACTACATCTGCGTATGGGGTATCAATTTGTTCCCGAAGCTTTTCGTCGTCCATGGCAAAACGGTGGAACCGCTCGCCTGCTTTTTCAGCAGAGAGAAGCACGTCGTTACTCAGCTTGTCCCAGTCAGAAACAAGGCCAGCAGTATAGTTTCCAAGGGCGGTGACAGCAGCACCTGTAAGAGTGGCCATGTCGATAATAGCGTTAGGCTTGAGAGTGGATGTGTAAGCAAGCATATCTGCTAGAGTCACTCGTCCCTCTGCGTCAGTGTTTTTAATTTCAATTGTCTTGCCATTGAAAGTGCGGATGATGTCGTCGGGTCTATAGGCATTGCCGTCGGGCATGTTTTCTACAGCACCGAAGAGACCGTGAACTTCGTAGGGACATTGAAGGGCTGGAAGAGCATTCATAATGCCTAGAACATTGCAGGCCCCAGTTTTATCGCATTTCATGGTTTTAATGCCATCCCTAGTTTTTATACAAAGCCCGCCGCTATCGAAGGTAACGCTTTTTCCTACGAGGGCTATTTTTCCAAGGGTCTCTTCCCCTTGAGGATGATATGTAAGGTGAACGAGTCTTGGGGGTGTTTTAGAACCCTTTCCTACATGCCAAAGAGCTAAAAGGCCTTTGTCTTGAATCTGTTGCTCGTCAAGAATAGTGAGTTCCATTCCATGACGGGAGGCTATTTCTCGGGCAATGTCGGCCATAATGAGGGGAGTGATTACATTGCCTGGCTCATTGGCTAGGTCTCGCGAGTATGTTTGAGCGGTAGCAACATGACGCCCCTGCTCCATGGCTTGAAGGTCCCCGCCTTCAAGGAAGAAAGATTCACATGTTGCAGCAGGAGATGTGTCGGTAGTGCGATATTTAGTAAACCGGTAATTGCCAAGAATAGCACCTTCAGCTATAGCTTTGCTGCTGGCGGCTGTGGGAGGTTCGGGGAGGGCGAGAGAAAAAATTTTAAGCCCTATGGTTGTCCCTTTCCTAATATATTCAGCAGTTTTATTTCGGTATAGGGTTGTAAGATCAGAAGATCGTTCAACTCTTTTTCCGAGCCCAATAACAGCAAGCCAATAGGAGCCTTCGGAAAGCGGAATAAACTGAATGGCACCCTTTTTACCCCATTTCGAAAGAAAGTCACTATAGGGGGCCAAGGAATCTGGTAGCTTTGCATCTTCGAAGATCATAAAACCTCGAACACTCATAGGTGTTGTATAAGATGGGGGTAAGCTTAAAAAATCCATGATGAACACCTCCAGAAATAGTGGCATTACATATCTACTATACAACAAAGGGAGAAAGAGAGGATATAATTTTAAAGGTTAGTTGCACATCGTTATTATCTTCGAGTAGCTTTGGTGGTGTGGGGAAGAGATCCTTTCAATCCTCGAACACCGTGTATCCCAACTTTCTAGAATATGGAGGCGTAGTTTATGACCGATGGAAGCAATGTAACTCTTTCTTATTACGAAAAGGCTCAGGAACTTCATGAAAAGCACATGGTTGTGGATGCTCATTTCGATCTTTTACCATTGGTGTTAGGGAAACGGTTGAAAGGAGAGACTCACGTTATTGAACGGGATTATCTTCCTTCTTTGAGGGCAGGGGGAGTCAACCTTGTCATTTCGTCTCTTTTCGTCCCTAACGAGTACTTGCCTGAAATGGGATTGCGCCGAGCCTTGGATTTAGTGAGCGTACTTCACGCAGAAATGGAGGAAAGCCCAGGCCTCTTTTCTTTGTGTAGGAATACCCAGGAGATACGCCATGCCAAAGAAAAAGGGGAACTTGGAATTCTCCTCTCCTTTGAGGGACTTGAACCTATAGGAAATGATCTCGCTTTGCTTCGTATCTTTTATGAGTTGGGAGTGCGAGGGATTGGAATTACATGGAGCCGTCGGAACTTTGCCGCAGATGGTTGTTTTTTTAATCCGGTAGAGGAAGGGCGAAAGGGTGGGCTAACAGAATTTGGCGTTAAAGTTGTACGAGAAGCCACCCGCCTGGGTATGTATTTTGACATAAGCCACCTTAATGATGAAGGAATGGAAGATCTGTTTAGTTTGTATCAGGGACCAATCATGGCTTCTCATTCTAACTGTAGATCGTTAATGCCCTCTATGAGAAATCTCACAGATGATTTAATTGGCAAATTGGCACGAAGTGGTGGAGTTATGGGTATGAATGTTTGTAGTACTTTTGTAGGGGATCCGGATGTAAAAAAGCTGGACGAGAAAGATCTGGCCAATCATGTAGATCATATCCGGAGTTTAGTGGGAGTAGATCATGTAGGTTTTGGTTTCGATTTTTGTGATGAAATGAGAGATTTTACCAAGCCGGGACCTCATCGAAATTATGATTGTATTAAAGGGCACCATCATTCTATAGAATTTACAGCAGAGCTTCTATCGAGAGGGTATAGTGAGGATGAAGTAATAAAAGTTATAGGCGGAAATTTCATAAGTTTTTTAGAAAAGACGATAGGATAAATAAGAGAGGGACTTTTTAAAGTCCCTCTCTTATAGTAAGCATATAGAGCCTGGCACTCTTTTATATAACGGAGCTTTTTATTTTTCTTGGAGGAAACAGGCAGTGTAATGCTCATCTCCACGATCTCTAAGCTCGGGAGTTTCTTGAGAACAGCGCTCCATGACATATGGGCAACGGGTATGGAAGCGGCAGCCTTTTGGAGGATTGGCGGGAGAAGGAATATCTCCTTCCAGGGGAATTCGGATTCCTCGTTGCTCGGGGTCGGGGAGAGGGATAGATGAAAGAAGGGCTTTTGTATAGGGATGCATGGGATGCCTGAATATCTCTTCTTTTCCCCCTAACTCCACTATAGTGCCAAGATACATAATAGCAATTCTGTCGGAAATAAATTTCACCACAGAGAGGTCATGGGTAATAAAAAGATATGTGAGGCCGAACTCTTCTTTCAGATCCATAAGCTCGTTGAGAACCTGGCTCTGTATAGAGACGTCCAAAGCACTTACAGGCTCGTCGCAAACTATAAACTCTGGGGCTAAGGCTAGGGCCCTGGCGATGCCTATTCTCTGTCTCTGCCCCCCTGAGAACTCGTGGGGATAGCGGAAGCGGTGCTCCGGAAGAAGCCCAGCTTTCACAATAATGTTTGTAATGTAGGTATCCAGCTCTTTTTTTCCCGTGGCAATGCCGTAAAATTTTACGGCTTCTCCTACTATTTCTTGCACTGTCATACGGGGATTGAGACTCCCATAAGGGTCTTGAAAGATAATCTGGATATTTTTCCGAATCTCCGCAGGATTTTCCTTCAGAGTTTCCCCCACGTCCCTTCCCTTGAAATAAACAGATCCGGCTGTGGGAGTGAGAAGATGCATAATAGTCCGGCCTGTTGTAGATTTGCCACATCCGGACTCTCCTACTAATCCAAGAGTTTCCCCTCTTTTTATAGTGAAGGACACGCCATCCACAGCTTTTACGTAGCCAACGGTTTTTTTGAATATTCCTTTCTTTATAGGAAAATATTTTTTGAGCCCTTCGACCCTGAGAAAGTCCTGATCGTTTTTATTCATTTTCCACACCTACCTTCTCGGGGTGATCTTCATAGAGCCAGCATCGAATAGCTCGATTATTGGAAAGAAGATAAAGGGGCGGTTCCTCTGTAGTGCATCGATCGAAACATTCGGAGCAGCGATTGTGAAATTTACAGCCAGAAGGGAAATTCAACGGGCTTGGAACAACGCCAGGTATAACATCAAGTCGTTTTGCCTGTGTATTGAGATGAGGGATAGAGTGAAGGAGGCCACGGGTGTAGGGATGCTGAGGTTTTTTAAAAAGAGGGACGACTGGTGCTCTCTCCACAACTTTCCCTGCATACATAACAACTACATTCTGCGCCATTTGGGCTATGACACCGAGGTCATGTGTAATAAAAATAATAGCCGAATTCATTTTTTTCTTGAGTTCGTTCATGAGATCAAGAATTTGAGCTTGAACGGTTACGTCAAGAGCTGTAGTTGGTTCGTCGGCAATGAGAAGGGATGGGTTGCATGCTAGCGCCATGGCTAT
Source organism: Aminobacterium mobile DSM 12262 (assembly GCF_000526395.1). Classification (NCBI taxonomy): domain Bacteria; kingdom Thermotogati; phylum Synergistota; class Synergistia; order Synergistales; family Aminobacteriaceae; genus Aminobacterium; species Aminobacterium mobile. The sequence continues at coordinate 470,702 of NZ_JAFZ01000001.1, forward strand.
CATGGCCCTCTGTCGCATTCCTCCAGAAAGCTGATGAGGATACTCTGTCATTCTTTGACGAGCGGATGGAATACTTACCAACTCCAAAAGTTCCACTGCTTTTTCGAAAGCCGCCTTATTATCCATGTTTTGGTGAAGCCGAAGAGGTTCCATAATCTGCTCACCAATAGTAAAGACAGGATTGAGACTCGTCATAGGCTCTTGGAAAATCATGGAGATGTCATTCCCTCGAATTTTTTGCATCTCTTCTTCCGATAATGTAGTGAGATCTTTCCCGTCAAAAATGATCCTGCCTCCAGCTATTCGACCAGCTGGGCGTGGCAAAAGCCCCATAATAGAGAGGGATGTAACTGATTTTCCACATCCGGATTCTCCCACTATTCCTAGAGTCTCGCCAGATTCTACTGAAAAGGAGACGCCATCGACTGCCTTCACTGTTCCAGCATCTGTATCGAAATATGTTTTAAGGTTTTTGACTTCTAGCAATGCCATGTTTTTCCCCTACCTTTTCAACCGTACATCAAGAGCGTCGCGAAGACCATCACCTACGAAGTTAAAAGCGAGAACGGTGTACATAATCGCTAATCCGGGGAATATTGCCCACCACCATTGCCCAGTGGTCAAATATCGCTGGCCTTCAGATATCATAAGTCCCCAGCTTGGCGTAGGTGGTTGTGCGCCAAAGCCGAGGAAGGCCAAACCGGCTTCGGTAGTAATAACTCCGCCCATCCCCAATGTGGCCTGTACGATGATAGGAGCGATGGCATTGGGAAGAATGTGACGAAAAATGATTCTTGAAGTAGGCAATCCAAGGGCTTTTGTCGCCTCAACATATTCTCTTTCTCGAAGAGAAATAAACTGAGCTCTGGCTACACGGGCAATAGGAACCCATGAAACTATACCAATAGAGATAAAGATGACGATCATCCCAGGATTTTTAAAAACAGCTACGACGGCAAGAACGAAGAGGAAGAAGGGGAAAGCGAAGACGACGTTAATAAGCCATGAAATGATGTCATCTATATACCCGCCAAAATATCCTGCCAAGGCACCAAGAGTAACGCCTAAAAGGAGGGACACGATGGTAGCAAAAATTCCAATCTGCAACGATATTCTGGCCCCATAAATAATTCGGCTTAAAATGTCCCGCCCGTAAAGATCTGTGCCCATCCAGTGTTCTGCAGAAGGAGAGGCAAGTTTTGCTTTGATCCCTTCTGTCCAGACGAGCTGTTTAATAGGGTCATGAGGAGCTATGAGAGGCGCAAAAATAGCTACAATAAGCAAGCTGATAACCATAAAAAGGCCTATCATAGCCAACTTGTTGCGACGGAAACGAATCCAAGCCTCGTACCATAGGTTACCAGTAGTGATTTTTTCTGCCATAACTCTTTCTCCTGTCAGTTTAGTCGTAACGGATTCGTGGATCGAAGAAACCGTATGAAATGTCGACGATGAGGTTGGCGATGAGGAAGATGATCGCCATGAAGATAACGGTTCCACGAATCATGGGGAAATCCCTTGCTATAAGGGCATCTACAGAAAGTCGTCCAATGCCTGGCCATGCGAAGATTGTTTCTGTCAGAACAGCGCCAGAGAGAAGAGATGCTATTTGAGTTCCAATAATAGTGATGATAGGGATCATGGCATTTTTGAGGGCGTGTTTCATAATGACTATGTTTCTGCCTAACCCCTTAGCGCGGGCAGTTCGGATATAATCTTGACTGAGGACTTCAAGCATACAGGATCGGGTAAGCCTGGCTGTTAATGCGGCAGGCCGGATGCCTAATGTGATCATGGGAAGTATGAGATATTTTAAAGAGCCATCTCCATATCCCGCTCCAGGGATCCATCCAAGAGTATATGCAAAAACAAATAATAACAGGAGACCAATCCAGAATACTGGCGCGCTGACTCCTGCTATGGCAACAAACATAGCCGAGTAATCAAAAACAGAATATTGTTTTACTGCTGAGACAATACCGGCTAAAATGCCGATAGTAGTTCCTACAATAAGAGCTCCGACAGCTAATTTAGCAGTGGCCCCAAGGCGATTTACAATAGCATCGAACACTTTTTCGTTTGTTCGATAGGATGTTCCAAGGTCTCCTTTGCATACTTGAGAAATAAAGCGGACATACTGGACGTGGAGCGGGAGATCAAGGCCTAAATCCGCTCGTATTTTTGCAAGGGTTTCTGGATCGCCACGTTGCCCCATCATAATCATGGCGGGGTCTCCGGGTACTACATTAATGAGGAGAAAAACAGCAGTTATAACGCCCCACACAACAGGAATAGTGTAGAGAATTTTCCTCGTGATGTAAGAAAACACGATGATCATCCCTTTCTGTCGTTAAAAGTGTTTTGAAGAATAACAAATGAAGATTAAGTCAAGAATACACCCCCCAAAATGTAAGACTTGGGAAAATGATACACTATAAACTCTTTCAGAGAAAGAAGAGGTTGTTTTTACGGATAAAAAATATAGAGAATATGGAAGTTTAATTTTTATAGAGTTACACAGAAGAGAATAAAGAACCCCCCTCAAAAAAGAGGGGGGTTGATGTTTTTTACAGATTTTTTAAACGTCGAGATTTCGAACTTCGTGGGCATTGGCAACAATAAAATCTCGCCGCGGTTCCACCTTATCACCCATAAGAATGCTGAAGTATTCATCGGCTGCCATGGCATCTTCAACCTCGATGCGTTTGAGAACTCGATTTTGAGGGTCCATTGTGGTCTCCCATAGCTGTTCAGGATTCATTTCGCCCAAGCCCTTATAACGCTGTACGCCAACTCTTTTGGGGTCTGAGGAAGAATCCACAGTTTGACGCAGCTCTTTATCGCTAAAACAGTAGGTAACTTTTTTCCCCTGCTGAACGCGATAAAGGGGGGGCTGAGCCAAGTAGAGATGGCCTTTTTCTATAAGGTCTGGCATATAGCGGAAAAAGAAGGTGAGAAGCAATGTGCTTATATGGGCTCCGTCTACGTCAGCATCTGTCATGATAATAACCTTGTTGTATCGTAACTTTTCATAGTCAAAGTCATCACCAATGCCACAGCCTAATGCCTGTATGATAGTTCGGATCTCGTTGTTACTCAAAACTTTGTCAAAACGAGCTTTCTCCACGTTGAGTATTTTTCCACGCAATGGAAGAATGGCCTGGAAACTTCTGTCGCGTCCCTGTTTGGCACTGCCGCCTGCTGACTCTCCTTCGACGATGTAGACTTCACTGATGTGAGGATCTTTGCTGGAACAGTCTGCGAGCTTGCCAGGAAGGTTCATGCCTGTCATAGCCGTTTTACGTACAAGCTCTCGGGCTTTCTTTGCTGCGGCCCGGGCTTGCCGAGCCTTCAGAGCCTTTTCTACAACAGGTTTAAGTACGTCCTCATGTTCTTCCATATATGTAAGAAGACCGTCGTAGACAATGGAATCAGTGATTCCTTTTATTTCACTATTCCCTAACTTTGTTTTAGTCTGCCCTTCAAATTGAGGGTCCGACATTTTTACTGAGATAACGCAAGTCAATCCTTCTTTTAAGTCTTCACCAGAAAGGTTTTCATCTTTTTCACGAAGCATTTTGGTCCTTCTTGCTACTTCATTAATGGCTCTGGTAAGAGCTGCTCTAAATCCAGAGACATGAGTTCCACCCTCAATAGTATGAATCATATTTGTGAAGGCATAGATTCTTTCCAAGTACCCATCATTATACTGAATACCTACTTCTACAGAGGCTCCATCTTTCTCCCCCTGGATAACAACAGGTTCTGGATGAAGAGGAGTTTTTCCCTTGTTAAGATATTCGATGAAGGTTTTGATGCCGCCTTCGTAGTGGAAGTCTATGGTTTTACCGGAACGGCGATCTTCAAGGGTTATGCGCAAACCGGGGTTCAAGAAAGCCATTTCCCGAAGACGTCCTGCTAGTACCTCACTGGAAAATCGTACTTCATCGAAAATAGTTGGATCAGGGTGAAAACATACCAGAGTCCCTCTTTTTGTAGTGGGGGTCCCTTCTGACAAATCTGTAACTGGTATCCCTTTCTCAAAGCGTTGCTTCCGTGCTACGTCATTTCGATATATGGTAATTTCAAGCCACTGAGACAGTGCGTTGACGACAGAAACGCCAACGCCATGAAGTCCTCCCGAAACTTTATACGCCTGGTTATCAAATTTCCCTCCAGCGTGAAGTACAGTAAGAACAACTTCCGATGCTGGACGACCGCTAGATGGGTGAGGATCTGTAGGTATTCCCCGTCCATTATCTTCAACCGAGACACTCTCATCCTCATAGATAATGACAGAGATCTTGTCGCAGTAACCGGCAATAGCTTCGTCTATGGAGTTGTCAACGACCTCGTACACGAGATGATGGAGGCCCCGAGGCCCCGTATCTCCAATGTACATGCCAGGGCGCTTGCGAACGGCTTGAAGGCCTTCCAGAACTTGTATGTCTTTGGCCGTGTACTGTTTGGCCGGTGTTGTCATATATGATCTCCTCCTTGGTACTTTTGCTTGAATTCCTGAGCACGACGTCTTGATTCTTTCGTGAAAGCGCGGTATCTTTTTGACAGAGTTTCAGGTTTAAAACCAGTAGCGGCAACTGATCCGTCTTTCAGATAGAGAGCTGTTTCGTCCCCATGGCGTATTATGGCGACTATTTTTCCTGCCGAAATGATACCTTGTCCTTCGAGGGGAATAAACATGCTCTTACATCCTTTCTTTTCCTGTGGCTGCAACCTAAATATTATACCAAATATGATAGAGTCTTGCTTTTGATAAGTTTTAAGGAGGAGCTCTTAATTGAAATTCTTTTCTTTGTTAAAAAAAACTCTTTTTCATCTCGGTTCTGCTCTTCGCTCAGAGTGGCAGACTTTTGCTGCTGTTATTGTGGGCAATGTTCTCATGGCCCTTGCAGTGGTTATTTTTATTATGCCTAATCGATTCCCTGACCTGGGAGTTTCAGGGCTTGCAGTACTCTCTAATTATGTATGGGGTATCTCACCATCCTGGGTTATTCTTATAGGCAATGCCATATTGATGCTCTGGGCCTGGCGAGAGCTCTCGCCTCGATTTGTAATTTGGACGTTGTTTTCAATTATTCTTTTTTCTTTCTTAATCAAAGTCTTTGAGTTTATTCCATTCCTTAATCTCAATGATAAATTTATGGCGGCAGTTGTTAGCGGAGTCATAAAGGGATTTGGGGCGGGCCTAATTCTTAGAATGGGGGCATCTACAGGAGGGCTCGACATACCTGGTATGGCCCTTCGTAAACGTTATGGCATAGAGATGGGGCAATTTTCCATATCGTGTAATTCTGTGATACTGCTTCTTTCCGCCTTTGTTGTGGGAATTCAGTCTACTATTTATGGCGTCGTTGCTCTCTATATATATGGGATCGTTCTCGACAATACAACCCGTTCCTTTGACAGGCGGAAGCAAGTGTTTGTTATTACGAATCATCCCCATGAAGTGTCAGGGTTTATTACGGGAAGCCTCCATCGGGGAGTAACTCTTCTTCATGGAGAGGGAGGGTTTTCTGGGAAGGAACGAATTGTCCTCTTGGCCCTTTTAGAGCCTCGACAAGTTGTGGCTCTAAAACGTTTCCTCGCAGAGAACGATCCCCATGCTTTTATGTCTATTAACGAGGCCTCCGAAGTAGTTGGGAAAGGATTCAAGAGCTGGAAGTCTCTATAGGCTGTAGCAACTGTATCTGGACGGCCATGAACATTCATGCTTGAAAGGGCATGGAGTGCAACGTCCAGGGAGAGGGGAAAAAGGCCCCGCTATCCCTCCTTTTGCCATGGTTTTGATAGCCTCCTCAAGTCCCTCCCATCCTTGAGGGTCGGGAGTATCCACTTTTTCTTCCTGTCCCTCTCGAAGATGCCATAAAGCAAGAGATATTCGAGAGGGCGCGAAGATCTTTTGAGCCGCGAGACCGTAAAAAAGAATTTGGTCGTTATAAAGATTTTTTGGCACTTTCGAAATAGTTGTAATTTTATAATCCCTTATGAAGAGGCAATCTCCTTCCTTCCAAAGAAGATCGATAGCTCCTCCCATTTGTGGCCCTTGTGGAATATGGAGTTGGAATGGGACCTCTTTCAGGACGGCGTCAGCATGTTTTTGAATTCTCTCTACAGTTGGGCTCTTTTGGAAAGTAGAAAGCCATGTATAGAGCTGATGAGGAATGCCTCTATGAAACCAGATGGGTCTAAGGTCCGGAGGTAGCTTTTCTCCGAATATCTGCCAGTTATTTTCGTTTGGGAAAAAAACTTCTATTGGTTCTTCTACAAAATTCCATTGCGAGAGAAGATAGTGAGCCAAGCTGCCAAGATCTGTTCCTCCTTCATCTCTTTCATCGCTGGGCTGTTCCCATACGAGCTCTTGCCCTTGCCTATGTTTTAAACGGAAAGCGTAGGGGCAATATCTATAAAGAGCAAAAGATGTTGCGCTTACTCTGCTAAGAAATAGACAGTTTTGCTCGGGGCATGGAACGGCTATGGGAGCATTCTCTTGTTCTTTCTCTTTGCCTTCATTAAAAGGTGAGGAGAGTGTCGGAAGGTCTTCTTTCTGTATAAAAGCAGCGATATCCCCCTCTTTTTTACAAAGCATTTCCAGCCAAGATCCTTCTTTAGGGGTAAGCCCTTCTTTTTTGAATGGAAGAGCCCCGCAGAGGATAAGACTATCCCGGGCACGGGTACAGGCCACATAAAAGAGGCGTTGCCACTCTTCATATTCGTCTCGAGCTTCTAATAATTTGGCTAAAGACCAGGTAAGAGGACTTTTATCGTTTTCATTTCCCGGAATACGACTTAAAGCAATACCGAGTTTCTTAGAGGGGGTGAGGCTACTTTTTTCTCCACTATTGCTTGTTCGTTCCATTCCCATTAAAGCCAAAACAGGAAACTCCAATCCCTTGGATCCATGTACGGTCAAAACGCGAATAACGTCCTCTTTTTCTCCGGCAGAATCTGCTTCTTCTACTTTTTCCTGTCGTCGTACCGCTTCTCTCAGGTATGCGGCACATCCAGGAAGGCTTGTTCCTATAGATGACTCGAACTCTCGTGCGATGTCTACTGCTTTCCTCAAGTTGGCTGCTACTCTGCGTCTTTTCCATGCAGGAAAGACCAGAAGGGTTGCCCCTCTTTCTAGAAAAGAAGCGAGAACGGCTGATGGACCGAGGAGATGGGCTGTGAGTCTCCAATCTTTTATCATGAGGGCAAGTTCTGGGTATTCTTGACAGAAAGCTTGAACTCGATAGCCGGCAGGATGTTGAGAAGCCAAGTTTCGAACATCCTCCAGGGAAAGGCCAGAAAAGGGGGAAGATAAAAATCCCATGAGATCTGCTTCACTCTCAGGATTATCTAGAAAATTCAGCAAAGCTATGAGGTCTTGAATTTCGCTTCTAGAAAAGTAGCTGGTACTGCCTTCCAAATATATAGGAATATGAAATTCCTCAAAGAATACTTTCTCTAATAGAGGGAACCATATGGAGCGAGAAGGTACAAGAATTGCCATATCGCTCCATTGTACAGGACGTTGTATTTGTTCTTTCTTGTCCCAGATTGTCTTTTTTTTGTGATGATAGGAGAAAAGTGTATGAGCAAGCCTTCGCGTTTGGCGGAGTCGTACATCATCGATGGATTCTTGTTTCTCTCCCGCTTCTATAAATAACAGAAGGGGATCAACGGTACATTGTTGCCGTTCTTCATGGAACTCAAGGTGTCGGGGCACCTTTAAGGGGTCGTAAGGAAGGGGAAGCTCTTCTCCTAACCCTTTCTCCCAAAGGAGGGCGAAAAGACTGTTTACTCCCTGAACAAGGTTTTCTCGGCTTCTAAAACTGGTATCTAAAACTATATAACGCCCTTCTCCGCTTTGAGCTCGACGAATATAGGAGCCGAAGAGGGTAAGATCTGCATGGCGGAAGCGGTAAATAGATTGTTTAAGGTCTCCTACAATAAAAAGGCGTTGGTTTTCCTGGCAAACTTCCTGAATGAGCTGGTCTTGAAGGGGATTTGTGTCTTGAAATTCGTCGACTAGAATTTCCTTAAATCGAGAAGCATAGTGGGGACTATTTCCCAAGGCTTCTATTGCATAACGAATCATATCATCAAAGGAGAGTCGGTTTTTCCTGTGCCGAAAAACGTCCCATCCTTTCCAGAAAAGAGCGGATATTTGCATAATATATCGCCTGTAAACGTGTTCGTTTTCTCCTATTCCTTTTCCTTTGCTATAAGCCTCAAGCCAAGGTTCATCTTTTTTCAGACGATCTCTGTAGCTTCGCACTGGTTCTCCTAAATGTTCCGCAATTTCATCACTTAGTTTGCCAGAAGCTCCCTTAAGGCAGAGAATTAATGATTCTATGAATGTGGGCAGGTTTTCATCTAAGGGACAGGTATTCCAATCTCTCTCGAGAGATTCTATTCGTTGGCTCAGGGTTTTACTTGACTTTCCTAGTTCCGTTAAAGAATAGAAAAGCCCTTCTTGCGGCTTAAGGAATTTATTCCATTCATCCCTCCATCGCTGAAAGATAACAGGTTTAAGGGATTGAAGTAGGGATGCGTCTCGATCTGCGAGTTCATTGCCCCAAGTCCATATATCTTCTGGCGATAGTCCTTGGCTTGCGAAAAGAGCCAGGCAGCTTTGAGCCGTTCCGACTATAGCTGATGGGCCAAAATTGTTGACGCAGCTCATAAAAAGAGGATCGCCCAGAAGCTCTTTGACTTTTGCGTGCCACTCTTTGGGAAGCTGTCGTTGGAACCAGTGTTTATCCCAGAGATCCAGGGCTTTCTCCCCCTCATCCCAGAACAAAACCTCTTGTGGAGGTGCTACTATATTCGATTCGGGGTCAAGAGTTGTTGAGAGCCCGCTTTCTTTAAGGACTCGCATTGAGAATGCGTGAATAGTGGAGATATATGCTTCATCAATTCTCTGAGCGGCTTCTAAAAAGGTTTTTTTATACGAAGGTATTTTTCTGGAAAGGTCCAAGAGCAAGCTTCTAATCCGTTCAGACATTTCTGTCGCTGCTTTTTCGGTAAAAGTTAAAGTAAGAATTTCATCTACTTTGGCTCGACCTGTGGCGATAGCCCAAATGAAGCGCCAAGCCAGGGTCCATGTTTTACCAGTACCAGCACCTGCGCTTACAACCACGAGGGGGTCGTCAGCGGTAATAGCCTGAAATTGTCCTAGCTCTGTTTGAGATCTAAGGAAGGTTTCAAGGTGGTTATTCTTCGTCATTTTCTTCTCCTCGTCCTGATAGTTCTGAGCGTCGGCATAGTTGTGCAAGAGAGCAATATCGGCAGACATCTGAATTATAGCGAGGAGGATATTGTGTGGAGATAAGGCTTTGTGCCATCTCCTTCAATCCTTGTTTAGCTTCGTCCATAGTCCTTTGTAACCCCATGTTATCCCGCCCGTTTTTTACCCCCACTATACATTGAAGGTCGCCGGAAGAAATATAGCCAGTAAGAGTGCAATCCTCATGACATATATAGATAGTTCCACTAATCTCCTGTATTGGCGCCGGCAAGACTCCTTCTCCTTCAAGGAGAGCTAGCCCATATGCTGCAAGTTGCAAGCTTTTATTTCGCCCATTACTTTTCCCAAGTTTATAATCGAAGATGAGAATCCGTCCATCTCGTAAATATTCAATACGATCCGCACGTCCCGTGAAGGGAACTCCTCCTATGGTGAGTACGGGGAGATCTTTTTCACGATATTGTTGCTGTCGCAATTCAGCAAGCCCGGCCTCTTCTATAGATTGCTGAATTTCAGCCATAGAGAGGCATTGAGAAAGGAGGTTTTCTCGATATCGCACCAGATATGATGACTCTAAAAGTTGTGGGTAACTCTTCTGAAGAGCTTGTTCCCAAAAAGAAGGGACAAGATATGGAAGAGGTTCTTTTTCTTTTAGATAGACGCTCCAAACTTTATCCCAGAGAGTGTGGAGGGCGGACCCAATATTTCGCGGGTCAGCTCCGAAGGAGGTAGGCCCTTTTATGTCGAATAAAGTTGTACAGGAGAAACGGAACGGGCAATTTATGTAATCATCAAGTTTGCTGAGTTGCCCATGGAGAGGCTGGGGTGCAATATGATGATCAACAGGAAGTTGCCGCTTAGCCCCCTGAAAAGGGTATGCATTTTCTCGGATCTCTACCTTTTCTATAATACAATCATCCTCTCCTGGCAAAAGTTTGCTGAGAGAACGTTCTAAAGGATCTATGTCTTGAGGTAGCGCTATCCATCCATCTAGAAGAGCATTGCCCATAAAAGGGGTCACCGGTAAGGGGCGTCCTGAGGAGTCGGCTGCAGGAGAGCTTATAATAACAGCTTCTTCTCCACAGGCGAGTAACCGACGAAAAAGTCCCTCTCGTTGTTGCCGTTTTTCTTTGAGAAGGGGGAGATGTCCCCTCTCTGTTTCGGTGATTTCGTGAAGTATTGCTTTGCGGTGATCTGGGAGAAGGGGGGACTCGCTGAGCTTTCCAGGCCAAACTGCAGCAGTAAGGCCTGGCATGATCCATAGAGACCGTTGGGTCAGGACAGGTGGAGTTCCTACATAAAGAGCAAGTGCTCCTTTTACAGATGGGGGAAGCCATATGGTAGCTACAGATGCCCAATGACACAAAAATGTCATAGCATGTCCATTAGAGAGAGTATCTTGCCCTGCTGGACCGATTCTGTTCTCCACTTCTGCAAGGTTTTCTATTTTATGTTCTGTTTCTCGTAAAGCCGCATTGAGCCGGCGAAGAGCTTCATCGAGTTCAGGATGATTTATGGCCCATTCAGAGAGTTCTGGTCCCCACGAAGGAGCATCTGTTGCCAAAGAATAGAGCGCTTGCAATAAGTCGGAAGGCGTCCCTCCAGTTCGGAGCTTCTTTACAAAAGAGGCCATTTTTTTAAAGGATCCCACTCCTCTTTCGGGAGCTTTTTGCTGGAGAAGAGAGTTCCATCCCTCCTCGCTAAGAGAGAAAATATCTGGTGGAGGAGGAGTTTGTAGTTCTTTCCCGGCTAAACAGGGTTCTCTGAGGAGAGACCATGTTTTTTCAAGAGGCCACCACTCTTCACCCACTTCCCATATTCGTTGAGCCAGATCCCAAAGAGGAGTTTGATCCACAGTAAGCCCTTCATTAACGCTGTAGGGGATGCGGTAACGTTTTAATACTTCCTCTGTTAAAGAGAGGGAACTTCTTTCTATAAGCACGCCTGTTGAATCCCAAGAAGGAGCCTTCCTTTCAGGGGCAGCTACAGAAAAATATCCCTTTTGATTGTGCCAAAGCACCATCTCTCTTGCCAAAACCTCAATTTCCATTCGAGGAGATCCGGCAGTTACTCGAATACAGTCTGTTGTTTGAGAAGAAGGCGTTGATTCGAGGGTACCCCAAGGGAATTGGTCTATTGTTGTGTATAGGCTTTTTATTCCGGTGGTGGGAGAAAATATTGAGACATGGCCACCCATGTTCATTATCTCTGATAGAAGCACTTTCTGACTTGAGCTGAAGCTGAGAAATCCTACAAAAAGAAAGTTCTGTTTTTCTATCCATTCTTGAGATATATTTCCGCCTTTTTCGAGAAGTTCAAGAGTGACAAGAGGTACTTGTGCACTATCCATAAGATTATAGGCAGAAAGATAGCGTACATATTGGTGATAAAGAAGACAGAGAACCCCTTCCCCACTCTTTTCGAGAGGACAGGAAGTGGGTGTACACCTTGAACATCCAAGAGAAAGGCCGAGGGTTTCAGGTTGAATAGCCTCTCTGAGGAGTTCTCGACAATGAGCTCCTAATATAGAAGCGAAGCCTGGTTGACGCACCCCCGGCGGTAATGGTGAATTTTCAGGGCATCCCCCAAGATATTCCTTCAATATATGACGAATAATAAGCCAATGATCTGGAGGGTCTATTTGACGGCGAGGCTCTACTCGAACGCCTTTTTGGTGAAGGACTCTAACTATATTTTGTGTGAGGTCTTCCCATCGCCATATGGCTGGCTGAGAGTGTCCCCAAGCTCCTTGGGGCAGTAGAATGTCTTGTAAAAGTTTTTTATCGCGGCTTGTAGGGACGAAGAAAACCTTTGATGTTGCATCCAGACTTTTGGGGGAACGAAGCTCCTTTTCCAGTTCAGAAATATGACGATATAAAACAACCCTGGGTTGTGTTCCCACAAGAAATCCCTCCTACAGCAAATATAATTACGATAGTTTTATTTTACCCTAATATTCAGCTTCTTCTAGTAACAAGAAGGCGGTTTGAGATATACTTTACATAAAGTGTAAGAGAGGGAGGGATAAAATGAAAAGAATTATTTTTTCTATGATTATTTTGGGAAGCCTTTTTCTCGGAGCATTTACCGGGGCCTGGGCGGAAACAGAGAAGGAGAAGAGGCTCACGTTGGTCATTTCGGCGCCGGCTCTCGAATATATGAAAACTCTTCCAGCACCCCTCTATTTAGATTGGGGATATTACAGGGGAGCTTGAGGGGAGGAGGAATCGGCTCTCGTGAAGAGTCGAGAACCCAGGGATCCTGAATCTTTTATAGAAATTTCCAACGATCAGATGAGCTTGTTTGTCAGAAAAAATATGAAATTTCAAAACGATGTAGTTTCTATAGAGTATTTTGAGTATATAGGGAAAAAAGTGTTGATTTGCCGTTCCGTTTTCTAAGCACATCGAATGATGTAGAAGAAGTAGAAGTAGAAGAATGTGTTGATAAAAGCAGGGGAAGCTACAGGCACTATGGCTTTCTTTGCTTTTTTTATTTACTTGGGGTACGATTCTTTAAACTATAAACTATATGTATAAAGGTAGTTTCATTGAGGTGGTATGAACGTGGTGAAAGCGGTTGTTTTCGATTTTGATATGACATTGGCTGATAGTAGCTATGCGATTACAGAATGCACGAATCGTTTAGCAGAAGAGCAAGGGTTGAGACCTGTTACGAGGGAAGAGGTACTTAAAACTATAGGGATGCCTATTCGGGATGGATGGCTTTTTCTTTGGGGACGTTTCGAAGAAGATTGGCTTGTTCGATATCGAGGATTTTTTGTAGAGCAGGAGTACGCAGGAATTCGAGTTTTCCCAGGTACTGTTCCTCTTTTAAAATCTCTCCAGAAAAAAGGGATAAAACTTGCTGTAGCCTCGAATCGTCAGAATGCTCGACCTGTAGTGGAATCGCAGAGACTTGAAGGTTTTTTTGAGTATATTATCGGTATTCAGGATGTTGAGAACCCCAAGCCAGCTCCCGATATCCTATATAAGAGCATGGAGCTTCTCAAAACTGATCCAGAAGAGATTTTTTATGTAGGAGATACAGATTTGGATATGATGACTTCTGTAGCTGCAGGGGTTCGAGGTTTAGGGCTTTCGACGGGGAATTTTTCTAGAGAAGAATTGCAAGCTTCCGGAGCTTGGAAGACTTTTGAAAAAATAGAAGATATCCTTACCTTGTTTTAAGGCGTTGCCCTTGACGCCCTAATCTTTCCATTTGCGGCAGTAGTTTTATCTGAGGTGATTATATGTGTAGAAAAGCAAATAGACTCATAAAAGAGAAGAGTCCTTATTTACTTCAGCATGCCTACAATCCTGTAGATTGGTATCCTTGGGGGAAAGAAGCCTTTGAAAAAGCAAAGGCGGAAAATAAACCTATTTTTTTAAGTATTGGATACTCTACCTGCCATTGGTGCCATGTAATGGAGCGGGAAAGTTTCAATGACGACGAAGTCGCTCTTCTTCTTAATGATGCATGTGTCTGTATAAAAGTAGATAGGGAGGAACGTCCCGATATTGACTATGCGTGTATGGCTGTGAGCCTTATTATGAACGGTAGTGGCGGCTGGCCTCTCAATCTTTTCCTCACGCCAGAAGGAAAACCTTTCTTTGCCACTTCATATGTTCCTAAAAGGACGATAAAAAATATTCCGGGACTTGTAGAGATGGTTCCCCGTGTTAAGTGGTTATGGCTTATGAAACAGCAAGAAGTCCTTCGTTCAGCCGATAGTATTATTGAGGCGTTGGAAAAAAGCCATGTGGAGAGCAGAGGAGCATGCCCAGGGCAGAAAACTGTTATGGAAGCCTATAAAGAGCTTCGGCAGCGTTTTGACCCCCTAGGGGGCGGTTTTTTTGATGCCCCCAAGTTTCCCTCTCCTCACATTATTTTGTTTTTGCTTGAGTACAGCAAGATTTTTGGGGAGAAGGAAGTTTTTGAGATGGTTCAGAAAACCCTGGACCGCATGGCTATGGGAGGGATTCATGATCATATTGGGGGTGGCTTTTCCCGATATGCTACTGATCGGGAATGGAGAGTCCCTCATTTTGAGAAGATGCTTTATGACCAAGCTTTGCTTATGGTTGCCTATACGTCAGCATGGGAATTAATGGGACAAGATTCTTACACGAAAGTAGTGCAGGACATTGCTACTTATGTTTTGCGCGATATGAGAGATTCAGGTGGTGCTTTTTATACGGGAGAGGACGCAGATAGCGAAGGGCTGGAGGGTCGTTTCTACCTTTGGACAGAAGATGAAATTCGACAGGTCATGCCGGCATCTGAAGCGAATCTTTTTATTCGGGCATATGGCATACAGCGTAAGGGGAATATATACCAGCAAATGACAGGGAGTCGTCTAGGACAAAATGTTCTTTATATGCCCCTCTCTTTCCCTGAGCTTGCAGAAGACGTGGATATGGATTTGGAAGAGATAGAGAAACAGTTGGCGATAGCTCGTGCGAAACTTTTTGATATGAGGAATGAACGGGTTCGCCCTCATAGGGATGAAAAAATTCTTACAGACTGGAATGGATTGATGATCGCCGCGTTAGCCTATGCTGGTCGGGTTTTTGAGGAGCCTCGATATGTTGAGGAAGCCAAGAGGGCGGCGGATTTCCTTTTAGCGAAAGCTGTCTCTTCTGATGGCTGTGTGGTTCATCGCATCGTTCAGGGAGAGGGAGGAGTAGAAGGATTCCTTTCAGATTATTCTTTCTTGATCTGGGGGTTGTTAGAGCTAGAGGAGGCTACTGGGAATACAACGTATGGGAAGAAGGCTCGCTGGCTTCTAGATGAGACGAATCGACGTTTTTTTGATGAGGAGCATGGTGGCTATTTCATGTCTCAGCGTAAAGAAAGCCTGCTTTTTTTCAATCCTAAAGATATAGAAGATGGCGCTACAATTTCGGGGAACTCCGTGGCAGTGATGAATCTTCTCCGTTTCCACCGTCGTGAAGGTAATAAGGATTTCCTTAAACGTGCACGGCGGACTGGGGATTTTTGTGGAAGTCAGATAGAACAGAATCCAGCTATGTTTACACACTTCCTTACTGCAGCGATGTTCCTTTAAGGTGCGAAAGAATAGCCTCCTATTAGAGTAGCCCCAAAAAGTTGAACAGAAGGTCCAACATTTGGAGGCACGATTGGGGGCTGTTCCTTATTTTGTCTTCCCTTTTTTCCGCATGTAAAGTACGTAGATTACAGCGAGAACAGTGCAAAAAATAGTGGCCCCTATAGTAACAGAGTGAAGATATTGTCCTACTAACTCTTTGTTATTTCCAACCCAGTATCCTACTAAAGCTAGAATAGTAACCCACAGCCCAGAACCTAATGCTGTAAAGAAGCAGAAGGGGAGGAGGGGCATTCGAGAAAGTCCTGCGGGGAGAGATATATATTGGCGTATTCCTGGAAGAAGTCTTCCTATTAATGTGCTGATATGTCCGTGATGAGCAAAAAATTGATCAGCTTTATCAAGTGTATCTTTGCTGATAAAAAAGTATCGTCCGTATTTTTCAAAAAAAGGCCGGCCGAAACGGAGAGAAATCCAGTAGTTGAAAAGAGCGCCTAAAATACTTCCTATAATGCCAGAAAGAACAACAAGCCATAGGTTCATTTCTCCAATCGAAGCGAGGTATCCAGCAGGAGGGACCACGACTTCGCTAGGAAAAGGGAAAAAAGAAGATTCCAAAAACATGAGGCAAATAATACCTGTATAGCCGAGACGTCCAATAGTTTGTACAAGCCACGTTACTATGAAATCCACGATCTTATTCTCCTTTATGACACGATGTCTTATTATGGTTGGTATAGCAATATTCAAGCTGTTTTACTTCTTTTATGTAGAGAAACAGCGTTATTATAGCGGCAAAAATGTCGGAGAGGGGAAAAGCAATCCATATTCCTTGAAGGCCTCTTAACAAGGGAAGGATGAGGACAAGCGGAACGAGGAGCAGTACTTGTCTAAGCATGGATAACAGAAGAGAAGGGCGGGCTTTGCCTATAGCCTGAAAAAGACCGGACGCCATGACTTGAAAACCTATTAAAGGAAAGCCTAAAGACATAAAACGAGAAGCTTTAATGCCAATGCGGAGAACGTCTGTATGGGATGTAAAAGGCGAAAGAAGCATTCCGGGGGCCCAAAACATAAAGGTTGCTGCGATGGAGCAAATTATAGTGGAGATTAGAATTGTCAACTTCATTGTGGCTGTCACGCGATAAAAAAGACGAGCTCCGTAATTATATCCAACAATGGGAAGAAGTCCTTGAACAAGGCCGAAAATAGGCATAAGGGCAAATTGGGTTATACGGGAAAGAATGCCGGCAGCGGCAATAGCCGCATCGTTCCCCCATAGAGCTAACTGGCGATTAATGACGATAAGAGAAAGGCTGGCTGCTCCTTGGCGAACAAAGGCAGCAAAACCTATTAGAACCATTTCATGAAGAATTGACGGATAGGGTCTGAGGTGGATAAGATTAAAGCGGACTTCACTTTTTCTAAAAAAATAATACCATGCCAACCATAAGGCCGAGGAAGCTTGAGCTATAATTGTCGCTATAGCCGCACCTTTGACTCCCATTTTTAAAGTAAATATAAAAATAGGGTCAAGTACAATGTTAATACCAGCAGATATAAGCATGGTCCCCATGGCAAAACGGGCGTTGCCTTCCGCTCTTACAGTATTATTGCAAGCGATGGAAAAGGCAAAGAAGATAGATCCTAAAAACAATATTCTCATATATGTCGAAGCAAAAGGTAGTATTGCGTCAGTAGCGCCAAAAAGACGAAGAATGGGGATTAAATAAGTGTTCCCAAGGATTGCAAGCAAAGAACTGGAAATTATAGAGGCTCCTATAAGATTTCCAAGAGTTCTTTCTGCTTTTTCTCTGTTCCTCTCTCCGAGACTTCGTGAGATAATAGAGGCGCCTCCCACTCCAATAATTTGAGCTGTGGCTATAATAATCATTTGTATTGGAAAGGCTACAGAAACTCCGGCAATGGCCAGCATCCCTACTCCCTGCCCCAGGAAAATAGCATCTACCACATTGTAAAGTGCTTGAGCTATCATGCCTACTATGGCGGGTAGGGAAAGTCTTGAAATTAATTGGAGAACAGGTTCTTTTTCCAGAAAAGATGATTTATGCGGCATAATGGTTCCTCGTTCATTTTTTTTAAGTATATCAAACTCGTAAGAAAGCGGTTGAGAGAGTGGAGTGATTGAGATATCGTTGTTCGGATTTTCTTGTAGGAGGAGGGATGATAATGTTGAAATCTCTTCCATATTGGAATGTGAATCTCGATATGGATGTGGTCTCTTGGTTGCCTTTAGGCATAGACTATCGTCCCATATCAGTGAACTATATGTACAGTGGCGAACTTGTAACTTTGGCGAACCTTTCTTTGGCTCTACAAAGTGAGTTGTTTTATGTATCGAGCCCACGTCTCGGTTTTGCGGGGCCTTTTCTGCGAGATCGGATGATTATTCCTGGACGGGGGAAAGGGTTATCTTTTGGGTTTACTGCAGTGTTTGGATACTCCGAGCTTATGGAAGATTTAGTAGCTCGTGAAACAGAAAAAAGTCGCGGTATAAGGGCCGGTATGTCTCTCTGTAATTTTTGGAACCGCGCCATGCTTTTAGGGAGTTTTAAATCTATTGTACTGACCAGTGTAACTCCTTTCTTTGATGATGAAGATTTTTTGTCTCATTTTATGAAGGCGATGATGGAAGTAAAAGGGGACCCTAATTTGGGTTTTTTTGCCGAACAGTTTGGGTATCGTCGTTTTTCTATCCCTTATGAGACAGATGATCCTCTAAAATTAGAGATCAGCCGTTTACTCTATGAAATGGAGTTTGATGAAACGAGAGAGGCTGTGGGACCTTCTCCTGAAGTTGCTTTCCCTTTGCCATTGAATTACATAGTTCGTTTAGCCCAAGGAAAATAAGAGGCTGCCGTTACGGCAGCCTCTTATCATTTCTAAAGTTCTTATTTCTTAGGCTCAGCTTCATCCTTGCTGAATCCAACTGTTTCAAGCCACTCTGTTGGGTATCCAGGAGCTTCCTGTTTCCCGTCAGGGGTTGTGACATAGCCGTCAGAATATTTCCCTACCAGTGTCCAGCCGAGCTTCCACCAGCCGTCCACAACGTTGTTTATAGTTTCGTTAGTATACTTGGTGAGATATTCTTTGGCTTTCGCTGGATTCTCCTTATAGAGCGCCAGCGCTTTTTCCTCGATCTGAGGCTGCATCATAAAGAACTCGTCTTCATAGGATTTCTGCGCAGCTTTAATATCTTCTATCATACGATCATATCTCAAGTCGGCCCAGTTAGAAACAAAGTTGAAGGCCCAGTAGGCAGAATCAGGATCAAATTCGGCTCGTTTGCCCTCGGAAACGCTCTTGGGCAGACTTGTCACGCCGGCATAAATAGGCATATAGACTGTGGAGTGAGGTGCATCTTCACCAAACCAGAGTACGCCGCCAACGGCTTCTGGCATCCAGTCTCGTGCCTGTGCTACAAAGCTATAGGAGCAGCGGAAAATGGAGATAGCCCGAGTCCAGTCTACGTTCTTCATGTTTTCAGGACGAACTGATTTGGGCGTAGGATAACGATTGGGATTCCCAAAGGGCCCTGCAGCCATCCCCTTCGTGAGATCAAAGCGAGTGCCTTCATAATGGTCTCGGTTCACGGCCATGAGGTCTCTCGGAGAGAGCTTTTTGTCGGGTTTAACCATAAGAGGATACATCTCAGCTGCATTTTCTGCCAGTTTGAGGGATGGAGCAAGGAGTCTCATAACGCCCCATTCGCGGCGCTGCTGATAATAAGGGGTCCCGTAGGGTTCAGGATTATATATCTTATGGAAGACGAATTTTTCTCCCTCTTTCCACCAGCCCATCTCTTTGGCAAAGTCTTTAATGTTCTTGGAGTACATAAAGTTATCTTTGTCGTCCCATTTGATTTCTCCGATGCGAGAGCGGTTCGCTGCCATGGCGAAGCAGTCATCTGGAACACGCTGAGCGACCCATACGGCGCCAGGTTTGCCACTTTCAGGAGTCCAGAGAGGACCAGGGCCACAAATATCGAACATCCAAGCTTCGTCTTTATCTGCAATGGTCAGCGTTTCACCACCATCACCATATCCGTATTTCTCTGCGAGCTCGCCCATAACCTGGATGGCTTCACGGGCGGTTTTAGCTCTCTGAAGAGCGAAAACTTCTAGCTGTTCAATCATGAACCAGCCTTTATCACAATAGTTTTCGTCTCGGCCACTCCATGTATCCTCGCCTATAATGAGAGAATGTTCGTTCATAAAAGGATACCCTACATGGAAATAGGTATACGTCTCTTTAGCCTGAGGAATTTCCCCAACCTTTACAAGAGGCTTATCGGGGCGAGTCCCGTGACAAATTTCTTTATAGACAGGGGTCATTTCCCCTTCTTTATGGGTACCACCAGGAATAATCTGAACCCGGTTATCGTACCAGCCATCACACGTATGGGTGACCATAACGGAACCGTCAGTAGAAGCTTTTTTCCCCACCAGAATGGTTGTACAGGCAGAAGCCATTGTCCCAGCGAGGAAAACAACGAGAGAAGCGAGAGTTAGTGCCTTGAGCATCTTAGAATTCATTTACAAATTCCCTCCTTTTTAGTACACCTTGCAGTCAAAACCAGCTCATTTCCTGACCTACATCCCTAAAATTCTATTCCTCAGCTCTTAGTGTCACCCCCTCCTGTTAATCGTAAAACACCAAATCCTTGGGGGCTTCTTCAGGGTTATGGAAGTATGTCCCCAGCGAATTTTCTATAACTTCCGTATAGCCAGGCACGCCTGTAATCACAACCGACCGATCTGGCGCCGTCATGGAGTAGAATTCAAGCATCTTCAGGAATGTAGACGCATGCCGTCCCACCCTCACGTCAATAGGCCAGCCCTTCTCGTCGATAGGCGCGTAGAGGAGCTTATGCTCTCCAGCCTTCATCACGAACTCATCCCGTCCGGTCATGAGCAGATACTCGTCTGTAATGCCTCGGATCCGGTCCAACATAGGCTCTGCCACTTCCACCAACAGAGACATGGCGTCAGTATGGTCGCCAATCTCTCTGTGAGACAGGCCATGAAGGGCCTTGGGCGAGAACTCCATGCTCAGCGGCACTTTGAAAAGAGAGGACGTCAGGGTCATGGAGGTCATGGCCGCCACAGATTCCCCCTTCTCGTGGGTCACAATGGTGTTCTCCACAGGGTACTCCAGTTCCGCCTCATGAAGATCCACCGCAATATCCACCTTCTCCTGACGGATCAGCTGGGTCATGGCATAGGTAGTCCGCTCAGTAAGAGCTCCGTTGGGACGTCCCGGCCATGTGCGGTTCAGGTTCCGGATATCCATATAGGCCAGCATCTGACGGCTGGGGTAGTGGATATACACCTCGGGGTCCGGCCAGGAGTCCAGCGGGTTGGTGCATCGGTCTCCCATGCGGAACTGTTTCTCTCCCCACGGCGTCTTCACGTAGTAGTATGTGGGATAGGCCTCACCCATGCGAGTGCATGTAGAGGCGCTCCGGCTCGCCCGTATGACGATAATAAGCCGTCCCTGCTCAACCTTCGCGTTCTCAGCGATGAGTGTGGCTGTCAGGTTCGCTGCCGGCTCCTCCGGGTGGGTCCCGCCGATTAAAAATGCCGTACCGCCAGGGACGCCGCTGTCGAAAATATATACGTTGCTATCGTTCACGGTCCCCTTCAGGCTTGGCTCATAATCCGACAGTTTCTTCACCTCGGCGAGAGACGATGAAGGCACCACCGCCTCCTTGTAATTCCTGTGCCCGTAAAACTCCTTCCCTGCCACTATGGCGAAGAAGGCCGCTACGAGGAGGGTCAGGATCTTTGCGTTTTTCAGTTTTCCGTTCATAGCTGTTCCTCCCTCCTACTTCAAATGCAGGACCCTCAGCACGAAGGGCATGAGGATAATGCCGTAAAGCACGGCATCCTGCACATTCTTTGTCTTCACGAAGTTCCGCACGATCACCGCTCCGAAGAAGAGGGTGATGGCGTAATAGAGATACATGATGATTGTGTTTGCGAGAATCATGGTTACCTAGCCTCCAAGAAATGACAGCCGTGTACTGAAGATGAGGAAGAGCGTTCCTAAAAGAGAGATGAAGAGAATGGGAACGATACAGCTCTTCACAAAATCTCCGAAGTACCGGCCCTTATATCCCAGCTCCATGACTGTGGCCCGTCCCACCACTGCCGTTGGCGGCAGACAGTCTCCCAGCGGCCATATAACCGACATGGCTGCCAAGGCGATGATGGGATCCATCCCCCGCATGTTGAAAAGCATGATGAGGGGAACGCCCAGCAACGGAGCGACCGCATACTGCACCAGCCCTTCCGACAGAGGCAGGATGATGAACAGCGTAGCGTAGAGCACTCCCAGGGGCAGCGTAACCACCGCCAGTGAGATGAGCCCGCGGGCACCACTCAGAGCCATGACCTGGATGAGTACGCCAACCACAACCATAATCCCCACCAGAGGCAGCAACGCCTCTACCGTCTGGCTGGCTATCTTCCAGACAGGCAGCGGACGGGGACTCAAAACTACAACTGCCAATGAAGCAAGGACAAAGAGCAGAGGCAACCCGATAACGGGCATGGAGAAGAACCAGATTCGCCCGGCCAGAACCAACGCAAGCAGGAGCAGGAAGGGAGAGAGAACCCTAACCCAGTTCTGTCCTTCCGGTGCCTGAGGCAGCGTTGCCAAAACCTCGTCCACATCAATAGGTTCCCGCCCACCTCGGCCGGCCAACCAGAACATGGAGAAGAGGGCTCCTGCTACAGAGAGAACAAAGAGAGGCTTCCCAAATCCCACGTATGGCATATTGGCTCCTGCTGCCGCCATCATAGCCCACAGGTTGATGGGAGGGGCGGCGGCGCTCATGGCTGAGCAGAGAAAGATAATGGCCGCTCGTTTCGTCTCATCCACTCCCATAGCTGCCAGAACGGATCCCACCAGCGCTCCCACTGTGAGGACCGTAGTGGCTCCCGAGCCGGTGAGGGCGCCGGGAAGAAGAAGCACCAGGGTGAGGAGAAGGAGGCAGACGGTGCGTCTGGCGTGGAAGGTGGCTACGATCTTGCGAACGATGAAGGCGACCCCTCCGCTCTCGCGAAGGAGAGCCATGAAGAAGGTGGCGGTAAGGAAAATAAGACATACATCGAAATAGGTAAAGGCTCCTTCCACTATGTGACGGATGGGAAGGATGGAAACAGGGTTGTGAGGACTCCCCGTCACCTTGAGGAGGATGGCGTGAGCCGCAGCCCCTGCCAACGCCGCAACGAACATGGAGAGCTCGGTGCTCAGCTTCAGAAACTTCGGGATGGCGAAAGCTAACGCTATCACAATAAGAATTAACACTGAGTGTGTAAACATAATAAAAAGATCCTTTCTCTTAACGATAAAGAGAAAACAAGCCTCCAGTCAGACTGGAGGCTTGTTCCTTTTTATTTCGTTAACTCTTTGAGGCTGACGCCAATAGCGAGAGCGTCTTTTGCTTCAATGAGAGGTTTTTTGTTTTCTTCCGCAAGTTTTGTAAAATAGCCGTCCTCGTTACTGCCGATAACAACAAGCATGGCATCGCCTAATGGCATAATAGAGTCGATAGAAGCTTGGTCTGCGCTATCAGTACGGCGAGCCATACCTTCCACATGAGCCGTAATAACGGTCATACCCTCGGCTTTAGCTGCCTCAATAACTTCCTTGCAGCGGGCGATTTCTTTGTTGACATCAGTTCCTGCTGCTCCCATTCCTTTTCCACTTGTTCCAGTGGTGACGATCAGGGTTTTATATCCTTTCCCTTTCAGATCGCTAGCAATAATGGTATTGTTGTTCTCTACTGGTGTAATCTGAGACTGCATGAGAGACATCTTTACCATCACGGCTCCTGGACTCTGTCCACACGTAGTAACAATGACAGGCGTTTCGACAGTGGGCATTTCGGCAGCACTTGCTACGCCTGCAAAGAGAAGAACGGCAGCAAAAAATACCGCTCCAAAAAGTAGGGAACCTTTTCGGTTCTTTGTCATGAGTTTCCCCTCCTTAATCAGTAAACGACTTCTTTCACAAGAATCGCTTTTTCGCCTGTCATGTTAGCTTGAAGGTAAAAAAACGACAAGGTTTTGAATTTTTCGTTCGCAAGTGTATCTTTTTGTTCAAAAAAACGAATAGCATAATGATCCTTATCGTCGCTTTAACAGAGCTTTCTTTTTTGAACAAAAAGAACAAAATGTTATTTCTTTTTGTTGTTGTTGTACTTACTAATAAGATCCCAATTCAGCTGCCACCAGGCTTTTTCTGTTTTTTCCATACACTCGTTCGTAAATTTCGTTATATATTCTTGAGCTTGAGCAGGATCTTTTTGCGCGAGTTCCAATGCTTTTTTATCTATTTCCAAAACCTGTTTGGCAAACCCCTGCTCTAAAGGTTCTCGCACAGCTTTTAAATCTGCTATAGCTTCCTGGTAACGGTGATTTACGAGATCGTCAGCTAGGATAAATGCCCATTGAGTGGAGTCGAGGCTGAAAGTGTTACGATCGAACGTCCTCCAGTTTTTTCTTGTCTCAAGAACGCCCGAATAGATGGGGACGTAACATGTAGTATGGGGATTGTCATACCCGAACCAGAGTACCGTTCTGACAGGAGCAGGATAGCCAGAACGGGCCTGAGAAACGAAGCTGTAGGCGCAATCCCATTTTGCGACAGGTCTATTGTAGGGAATCTTTAAAAGATTTCGGAGGTCCTTCGTTACAAAAGGAGTAGTAAGGGGGCTCTTTGCTATCTTGTCTCCTTCTCTGATGTCCCATGCACTCTCTGCTGCCATATCGAAGGGGGTCCCTTCCATATGGCTTCGAAGCATAGTCATCACATCCTGTACAGAAAGCTTTTTCTGGGGTTTGATAGCAAAGGGATAGCTCATGGTTTCAGCGTAAGGATCCCATTCACGAGTTGGGTCGAGCTGGCTGTAAAGGGTGTAAAGTCGGTTACGGATCCACATGGAGGAAAGAGACCAGTCGTCATTTCCCGTAAGTGGAGAGTAGGCTTCCTGCCAAATAAAGGGTTTCCCACTATTGGGATCATACCAACCGTTATCAATGGCGGGTTGCATATAATCCTTTGAAGCCATGAAATTGTTTTTATCATTCACATCAATTTCCCGAATACGGCTCATATTAGGGACGATTACTACGCAATCATCGGGTACCCTTTGGGCGACCCATACAGCGCCAGGCTTGCCACTATCAGGGGTCCACATAAGACCAGCGCTACGTATTTCGAAAATCCAGGCTTCCGTTGAGTCGGTAATAGTAATGCATTCGCCTTCACTTCCACATGAGGGAAGAAATCCGTATTTCTCGGCCAGCTCTCCAACAACGGTAATGGCCTCTCGAGCTGTTTTTGCTCTTTGAAGGGCAAAAACTTCAAGCTGTTCGATGGTCATTATGGCCCGAGCGTCAGGATGGAATGTTTTGAGCTCTTCTTTTTGCCCAATAGTGGTTTCTCCAATAGCGACACCATGTTCGTTCATAAAGGGATAGCCTACGTGAAAATAAGTATACGTTTTTTCTACCTGAGGAATTTCTCCAATTTTTTTGGGTTCGTAGTCCTCTTCCATAACAATATTCCAAAAGACATCAGCCTTGCTTCCTGCGGGGAAGGTTTTCCCAGGGATTGTCCGGACTCTTGCATCGTAAAAAGCTCCATCTGCTGTGTGAGATGTAATGACAGAGCCATCCGCTGAGGCATCTTTTCCCACAACAATGTTAGTACAGCTCCACGAAGATAAGGCCATGAGTATTGTGAGGGTGATGGGAAGGAATACCAGTATTCCACGGCGCAACTTCTTCATCTCAATCATCTCCTCTTCTCTTTTAGGTCTTTATAGAGATGTTCATAACGCCGACTGTCCATTTTAGCTACAATTTTATTGAGTCTGTACTGCGGAGGAGAGGGGCCAAAAAGCGGCATTTCCGGGGCAGAGAATCTTGTTAAAAACAAAACATAATTTACTGTATTATACACCTATTCTAGGAATGTCGAAAAGATAATTTTTCTATGATATAATGTTTTGTGTTTTTTAATATTATGATCATTTATGAATATGTTCGGTGACTTCTTATGATGGATGCCTGTTTTTGTTTACTCCCTTTCTAGGAGCGAGAAGAACAGGTATAATATTTTTATGTCATGATGCCCAGAGGAGGATTACGCTCTTAATGGAGAATAATAAAGGGAAACGAGCTCAAAGAGAAGTAACAAGAGAAGAACTTTCGAACTATATGTGTAAGGTTCGAGAGCTTATTCAAGAAGGCCAAAACAAAGGTTTTGTGACACAAAAAGACATAGAGAAATATATCCCCATCGACTTCTGGAATGCAGAGGTATTGGAGAATGTAGTGTCTAATCTTATGGAGTTGGGGATAGAGGTCATTGATGAGGAAGGGAAAGAGCGAGGTAGAGCAGAAGCGGAGGAAGAGGCTCTTCAGCCTGCTGAAGCTGAGATCGGCAAACTTGACGATATTCCTCTCACTGATCCTGTTCGCATGTATTTGCGAGAGATAGGAAAGGTCCCTCTCCTAGAACCAGAAGAAGAGGTGGATTTGGCGAAGAGAGTAGAGGCTGGGGAGGAAGATGCAAAAAGGCAGATTATAGATGCGAACCTTCGTCTTGTCGTGAGCATCGCTAAAAAATATATTGGGCGCGGGATGCTTTTTCTTGATCTTATTCAAGAAGGCAATTTGGGGCTTATTCGTGCCGTAGAGAAGTTTGATTATCGAAAAGGTTTTAAATTTAGTACCTACGCTACATGGTGGATTCGCCAGGCTATTACTCGAGCTATAGCTGATCAGGCAAGAACTATTAGGGTTCCTGTCCATATGGTAGAGACTATCAATAAGATGGTGCGAGTGTCTCGACAGCTTGTGCAGAAATTAGGGCGGGAACCGACAGACGAGGAAATTGCAGCAGAGATGGAGATAGAACCAACAAAGGTCGAAGAGATTAGAAGAATTGCTCAACTCCCAGTCTCTCTTGAAACTCCAATAGGAGAAGAAGAGGATAGCCAGTTAGGAGATTTTATTGAAGATAGAGACTTGCCTAGTCCAGAAGAAGCGGCGGCGAGCCATTTGCTTCATGAACAAATTGATGAGATGTTAGAAGCTCTTTCTGACCGTGAAAGAGAAGTGCTTCAATATCGTTTCGGTTTAGAAGATGGCCGTTCCTATACGTTAGAAGAGGTTGGCAAGCGGTTTGGAGTAACCCGAGAGCGGATCCGTCAAATTGAGGCAAAGGCCTTGAGAAAACTACGCCATCCTAGCCGTAGCAAAAAGCTCAGGGACTTTCTCGACTAATTGAGAATTTCAGTTGCTGAGGCGCGCTTTAAGGGCGCGCTTTTTTTATAATATTTAAGACGTCGAGATAGTTTTTTTAATATAAAAATCTGAAGGAGGAGTGCATAAAATTGGCGGGAAAAATCTTTGAAGCTATTATGATTATTTGTTTTGGTATGGCGTGGCCAGCTGCTATTTATAAGTCTTGGGCGTCACGAAGTACGGGAGGTAAGAGTCTCTCTTTTTTATGCATCATTTTGATCGGGTACGTTGCAGGAATATTACATGTTATTTTAGATAGCGAAGGTTTTAGCTGGATTCTGGTTTTGTACATTTTAAATACTCTTATGGTGTCTATCGATACGTGTCTTTATTTTAGAAACAGGCGGATTGAGCGAAAACTTAAGTAGATAGAATAGTTTTTTGCGAGGTGTTTAATGAAAGCCAGAGCGGAGAGCCAACCTCAAAAAGGTGTAATACTTCTAGTAGGAAAAGACGACGGTACAAGCCAAGAGATAGAGCTCGTTTTTAAAAAAAATGCCTGCCCGTTTTTAGCAGTAACAGGACTTCATGTTGCTCTCCAGACGGCACGGGACGTTCATCCTTTTTTATCGATCGTAAATCTTTCTCTTGTTACCGATGCTGAGAGTGTAATGCTTGTTCGACGTTTGGAGGAGTTTTCTGTGGCTGGGGTAGCTTTTTTAGTCGATGTTTTTGAAGAGAGGTCTTACAATTTTGCGCGGGAAGTACAAAGCGCATCTTTTCTTTTCCCCCCAAGCGACGAAGATAAAGGACGTATACTTGTAAATGGACTTATTTCTTCTATGAACAGGTTTTCTGATGGATGTTGCAGGCATGAGTTCGACACGTCTCCTAAAGTAGTTCCTATAGCCGTTTGGACTCAAGATTTTTCTGATCAAAGAAAATTTTTACAAGAAATATTCTCCTCTCAAGTTCAAGAAGATATACAGTCTTTTCTTTTAAAAAATCCACACGTGCTTCGTTCTTGTGTGGCTCTGGGGAAAATTATTGATGCTGATCGTCACACCCTTGATTTTTTTGGAGTCTCTTCTTTAAAGGAGCTGCAAGGTCTTTTTCAATCCCCCTTCTCGTATGAAGAGGAACTCTTCCTTGCGGACCAATATGAAGCGTTATTGAAAGGGAAAAGATATTTTGAAAGAGATCTTGTTTTAACGTCCTCAGACGGATCCCCTTCAAATTCTTTTTTAATAAAATGGTCTCTCCCTTGTGGATCTTCCGATTACTCTGCTGTTCATGTGGTGGCTTTAGACATTTCTTCTATTCGTCGAAGTTTTTTCCAATTGGAGCTAGAGAAGAAAAAATTTGAAAAAATTTTTCAAGATTCTCCTGCAGGGATTGTTATAGCAGATCCCTTTTTCCGGACCTTGGAAGTAAATGATGCATTTTTGCATATGTTTGGTTTTGAATCCCGGGAAGAAGCCTTATCTTATCCTATGAGAGAAAGCATCGTGCCGCCTCGTTTCCATGCCCAAGCAGTTTCTATCGGTCGCATGGTCTTAGAAGGGAAGAAGGTTTTTCTTGAGACCCAACGATGTAAGAGAAATGGGGAGACAATAGATGTCTTTTTAAACTGCTCTCCTCTCACGATGCCAGGTGGGGTTGCGGCGATCTGTTATCTTTATACAGATATTTCTGAAAAGAAGCGAGAAGAGAAACTTCTTCGGAGGAAGCTCAAAGTGGAACAAATGATCTCAGAAGTTTCTGCAGATATTTTAAATTATCCCTCTTTAGAAAAAGCACTAGCGAACTCTCTTCATAAAATGGCCTCTTATATGGAGGTCGATCGTATAACCTATTTATTGAAAAAAGATGGCCAAATGGAATATTTAGCAGAGTGGTGTGCTCGTTCCGTCCCTTCTCTTCGCCCCAGACTTGAAAGGGAAGAGAGTTTTTCTTTGATGGATGTAGATCCCTGGTTTAGAGGTCAAATAGAAAAAAGAGATGTAGTTTATATTAAAGATAGAGAACATCTTCCCGTGGAAGCAGAAAAGACAAAGCGGATTCTTGAAGAGTATGAGATTTGTTCTCTAGTAACGATTCCATATCGATTTCGCGGAGAAATTGTAGGTAGTATCAGTTTTGAGCGCCTTAATTCCAACTTTTCTTGGACTAAAAGTGAACTTGCCCTATTTGATTTATTTTCAGAGATGCTTTCCAGTTTAAAATCTAGAGATGCGGCCTATGAACTTCTTCGAGAGGATAGGGAGAAATATAGAAGACTATTTATGCAGATACAGGAACCTTTTTCTCTATTTGATGTTCTTCTCGACTCTAATGGCAAGCTACATGATCTGCGTTTTATAGAACATAATGAACAGGCATATATATTTCTTGAGAAGTATGGTTATGGTGATGTTATTGGGCGGACGGTGAAAGAGCTTTTTCCTAAAATAGACAGCTCTTTTGAGGAGATAGCAAGATATGTTGTGACAAGTGGGGAACCACGGACTTTTGTTTTTTATAGCCATGTTTTTGCCGTTCCTCTGACGGTGAGCTGCTTTGTGCCTCAAAGAGGACGCCTTGCTCTTCTTTTTATTTATGACCATAAAATAGAGAAAAGAGAAACACGGGATTAAAAATAGAGGAACGGACCCTCTGATTTTTCTTGCGATTATAGTGAAATAAGCAGCAGGGGGAATCCCCTTGCTGCTTATTCAGCTTTTTTAAACCATTTTTTGAACAATAAGTCACGTTTCTTTATTATTATTTCGTCAAGAAAAGCTTTCATTTGGGGAGCGATGTCTTTGGGCATCATAACGCCAAAATGTTCTCTAGCAAGTAATCCCCCTACCTGTGTTAAAGTTGGCATTTCTGCAGAATATTGTAAAAAGACGGGAGTTTCCAAAATACAGGCATCAATAGCTCCTTTTTTGAGCTTGTTAATGATTTCTCCCCATGTTTCTAAGGGAAAAATTTTATTTTGTGGAAATTCTTTCTTCCCCACTATCTCACCAGTTTTCCCTTTTAGAACGCCAAGAGAACATCCCCTCAAGTGAGAATGGGCTGTATATTTTTTTTCTGCGAGACTTGCTGCTACCTGACCGCTAGCGACATACCATGTTGAGAAGGTTACGTGATGTGCTCTTTCTGGCAGTTTCGTAATAGGGGAAATAATAATGTCACATGAAGGCCAACCTTTTCCTTCCCATATTCCTGTCATTGTTCCTTCTTCGCCTTTTCCCCATTCCAGGGGAACAACTTGAAGGCTAACACCAAGAGCCGAGGCAACAGCCTGAGCTAAATCTACGTCAAGTCCTTCCACGCGGGTTCCCTTCCAAAAGTGAAAAAGTCCCCAATCAGAATGGTCGATGCCTATTGATATGTATCCCTTCTCTTTGACTGTGCGGATATGAAGGCTTGAAGAGCTTTCAAGAGCTGAAAGAGCTTTTTTCTGAAGCGTCGTTGCCATAGATTCCAGATTTGTTACTCGATCGGTACTTGCGGCTACAGTATTGGTTTGTTCTTGAATAGAGGCATTAATATTGGAAAGCTTATTAGATTGGCTAAGAACAAGGTCTGTAATTTCGCCAGTAGCTTTTGATACTTTTTCTATAACTGTGGCTTGTTCCAGTACGATACTGCTGGTTTCTGAAAGTTTTTCTAGAACTCCAGTGACAGCGTTTAGCATCGTATCCAACCCCTCTCTGCTTCGAAGGGATTGGTCTTGAGCCTGAGTTACGGCCTGTTCTGCCATGTTGATTCTTGTATAGCCCTTTTCTGCTGTGTTCTGGATGGCCTGTGCAAGGGAGCCTATTTGCGACGCTGCCTGGGCTGACTGCACTGCGAGTTTGCGAACTTCTTCTGCTACTACGGCGAATCCTCGCCCTGCTTCTCCAGCTCGGGCTGCTTCTATAGCGGCATTAAGGGAGAGCAGATTCGTCTGGTCAGCTACTCCAGAAATAGCTTTTACGATTTGTCCTATATTTTGGCTTACAGAAAGCATCTGTTTAATAGCTTCTGCTACAGAGGCTGTGGATTCTACCACTGCTCCAATTGCCTTCTCTGAGTCGGCAGTTAAAGTTCGATTTTCATGGGCCTGGTGACGAATCATTTCTCCTTGATTCGCCATATCGCTGATAAGAGTAGCTGTTTCTTTTGCAGAATCGGCCATTTCCTTGAGCTGTTGATCTGATTCTTTTGCCAAGTTCCCAAGATTTTGTGCACTTTGAGCTACAGCATTGACATTTTCAGAGATGGCGTTCATGGACGAAACATTATCAGCCATAAGTATTTTCATATCTTCTGTGACTACATCGAGGCTAGATATTTCATCCCTAGCTCTGACGAGAAAATCTTTTAAATTTTTTTGAGGATTTAGAGCGGATTGAGAGGAAGAGCGAAGGGCGGGTAGTTTTTCGTTGGTGTTTTGTGCCCCCAATACTCGTGAGAATAATAGATGGAAACGAGTGGTCATACTTGTTCCCCCCATGTTAAAATTGAATACACAAAAATTATATCATATTTAACATTAAAAAAGGAGAACCCTTGAGGATCCTCCTTAATAATTCCCACATATATTTTTGTTGCGTTGATACCGTTGCTTTACTTTACTGGGAAATAGCGTTTACTGGGCAGACGGAAACGCAGCTTCCACACTCAATGCAGGTATCGGGATCAACTTCAGCTTTGCCGTCGTTCATGGAGATAGCTTCTACAGGGCATGTCCCTACACATGTTTCACATCCGACACATGCGTCTTTATCTACAACTGCTTTTGCCATTATGTATTACCCCCTCCGTCAAGATATAAGCTTCACTTAGCGGATTATATAATACTTTAGTACCAGAGGCAACTTAAAGCCCTCTAAGACCAGAAAATGGCAGGCGGATACTCTGGCTTGGGGTCTCGAGTTAAAAGGTTTTCAAGTTCTTCTCGAGGAGAAGTTCCTTGATAGAGTAGTCGATAAACAGATTCAGCTATCGGTAGCTCAACACAATATTTTTGAGCTAGACGTACAACTGCTTGGACAGTAAAGGCTCCTTCCGCCACCTGACCTAAAATGGCTTTTGCTTCGTCGAGATTTTTCCCTTCGCCTAAAAGTTTTCCAAGTCTGAAGTTTCTCGAATGGAAACTGTAGCATGTTACGACTAAATCTCCAACGCCTGCAAGCCCGGCCAAAGTTAATGGGTGGGCTCCCATTTTTGCTCCCAGCCTCATTATTTCCGCCAAACCTCGACTGACCAGTGCTGCTGTAGCGTTATCTCCAAGTTCCATTGCCTTCGCAATTCCAGATGCAATTGCAATAACATTTTTTACTGCTCCACCTATCTCTACTCCTGCCACATCATTGCCAGTATAGACGCGAAATCTATTCCCATTAAAAAAAGACTGCCATTTTTCAGCTGTGTCCGGGAGAGAGGATGCTACTATCGTAGCGGTGGGAAGGTTTTTTATTACTTCCTCTGCGTGGCTCGGGCCAGAAATAACGGCATACTGAGCATTTGGCATTATTTCTGATGAAATTTGGCTAATACGCATAAGCGTTTCGATTTCAAGTCCTTTTGCTGCATTGCAAAGCGAAAGAGGCGAATCGAAAATATGAAGATCCTTCAAAAGGCCTCGTATCGTTTGAGTTGGGACGGCGAGAATCCAGTCTTGAGAAAATTCTGCCGCTTCCCGAAGATTCCATGTGGCATGGATATTATGGGAAAGAGGCGCGTCTTTCAGATAATCAGGGTTGCGCCCATTTATGTTAATAGCTTGGGCCTGAGCCTGCCTACGACACCAAAGGCAAACGTGGTGCCCGTTTTTTGCCAACACATTAGCTAGAGCAGTTCCCCAGCTACCAGCACCAAAAAGGGTAAGCGTTGCCACGTACCATTCCTCCTTCTGTAATTTATAAAACAAAACTTTATATCTACTCACAAACTTTTTTCATATTAATGTTACAATACAAAAAGAATATATCACCTTGGAGGTGCTTGGTTGCAGGATTGGTGGGGTGGCGTGCTGCTTCTTGTCTTTTCGACGGCCGGACTCCTTTTAGGGAAGGGGACTATCTACGGAGCGAGTATGTTCCCTATAACCCTCATTATCCTCTTCCCAACGGTCTCTATATTAGCATCAAGACGTGCCGGAGCGATTCTTTTGCTTCTAGCTTCGCTCTTCCTTCCTGCGTATGTATATCTATCTGGACTTCCTATAGCAACAGCCATTCCATTATATGTCATGATCGGGGCAATGTACGGAATTTCTAAATTTCTATGGCGACGTACTTCTCGAGAGATGACAGTTTTTCTTGAATGTATACATCAAGTTGGCGCAGCTTCTGGTATAGAAGAAGCCTGTCTGCCCGCCTTGGATCTTATACATCGCCTTCTGTCTGATAGTAGCCCTTCTATTGCTCTTTTTGACGAGGAAAAATGTGTTTTTCAATTGTATTGTAAAGAGGAGGAGTATTGTGGAGAGGGGGTAGATCCGGATGGAACGCTCCCTTTAGGCGATAATGTGTGCTCAAAAGTGTATGAGACAGGGGATCCTATAGTAATAGATGACGTGAAACGTCACCCCCTTTATGTGGAAGGAGTGCCTGGCGCTCGGTCGGAGCTGGTTGTTCCTATTATATGGCGAGGACAAAAATATGGAGTTATTAATGTAGAGTCGAAAAAACCGGGGTGTTTTTCTAATGCGGATCTTCGAAGCCTCCGCTTTTTTGCGGCTATTTTAGGAGAAGTTTTTTCTCATTTAAAAGTAGAGAGTAAGCTTGAAAGAAATATTTGTGAATTAGAAAGAGCGAATACGGCTTTTTCTTCCACTAAAAAAGCCCTGTCTTGTGCTTTAGAAGTTACCAGAGAACAAAAAGAAAATTTAGAAGCCCTTCTTAAAAGGCTTCGCGATCTCTTCGATATAGTAAAAGCCATGTCTCTTTGCCCTTCTTTGGATTCTCTTTTCCCTCTAATCGCCCAACTTCTTTCTCAAAGGTTAGGGTATAAGAATGTTTATGTTTTTTCTCGACGCTCTTTTGGCGGTGAGATCACTCTTCAGTCGTCAGTAGGTAGTTTACCTGAGGAGCTTAAAGATCTTAAAAGCCTGGGGAGAGGGGTTCTTCGAAAAGTTTTGGAAACTGGGGAATCGTACCTTATGACTGACGTTTTAAAAGATCCCAACTACTTGAATCTCGACAATGAAGTGCGTTCCGAATTGATTGTTCCTGTGATGTCGAATAATGGTTTATGGGGTGCTATTGCTGTAGATGACGATCATATTGGGGGCATAACTCGACAAGATGAAGAGTTGCTTGGGGTCGTGACGTCGCATTTAGCGCTGGAGCTTGAAAATAAGGAATCTTTTGCCAGGCTTAGCAGAGAACTGAACAGGTTGAGAGCTCTTTTGGATATAGTGCAATTTGTATCTGGAGAAAAATTTGATGTAACTCGAGTGGCTAATCAGGTTGTAAAAATGTTTTCTTCAGTTTTTTGTTATGAAAAAATAACGTTTTTTTTGGTGGAGGAAGGGGACGAAGGCAAGCCATTCTTTCTCAAGGCTTTGGCGTCTAATTTTGTGGAAACTGAAGCGCTATCGTCTTTTTCTCAAAAACTTTATGAAAGTGGAGGTGGACAGGTTTCCAAGGCTGTAGAAAGTCAACGGATTATTAATACTCCGAACCTTAAACAGTCACCTTTTTATGTCAACCTTTCTACGCGTATTACTACATCTCAGCTTGATATACCTATCTCTTTTGCAGGTAAGGTCTATGCGGTTATTTCTATGGAGAGCAATATTCCTTTCGATAGAAGTGATGAAGATTTCTTCCTGATCCTCTCCAAACATTTAGGAGCTCTTCTAGCCTTGCAGTCTATAATAGAAGAAACGAAGAGGAAAGCTCTTGTGGATGATTTAACAGAGCTCTGGAATCGACGGTACCTGACAATTCGTTTGGCTGAGGAACAGTCTCGTTATGATAGGAATGGAGAGCCTGCTTGCGTTGTAATGATCGATATGAGAGATTTTAAACAAGTGAATGATAGGTACGGCCATTTTGTAGGAGATCGAGTTTTGAAGGCTTTTTCTGCTTTCATATCTCATGCAGTGAGAGCTGAAGACATTGTCGGTCGTTTAGGTGGAGATGAGTTCTTGATAGTTTTACCGGGAACAACTAAAAATCAGGCCCTTCTTCTTATAAAACGACTCAAGCAGGAAACGGTATCTTTTAGCGTGCCAGGTATAGAATGTCCTATTTGGGCTGATTTTGGCGTCGCGTCAGTGCCGGAGGATACCTTGTCTTTTCACGAAGCCTTGAGAATTGCTGACCAGAGAATGTATGAAGAGAAAATAAGGCGAAAAGACATAGATTGAAATGTTTTTTCGAAAGGAAGATATGAGAGATTATGACTACTGGCCATCTATCAACAGCGCTTAAGAGTATTCAAGAAAAAGTGAGTGAAACTCTTATTGAGAGTTTAGATTATATTGCTACATTACGAGAAGAGGAGCTGGAACATCTCCATGATACTCGAGAAAGACGAGCACAAGTACAGCGAGATATTGAAGATGTAATTGTTGCTTCTCAAAAGGCAGAAGAAGAGTATAGACGATCGAGATTAGAGTTAATGGAGGCATCTAGGTCAGGAGATCAACAGAGAGAGCAAATAGCCTACGATCGAGCAGCCCATCTTATGAAAATACGAGGAGCTTTTGAAGAAAGAGAAAAGTTTTTATGTCGCCTTCGGGACGATCTTGACAGAGCGGAACGACGGGCAGAGCGTTTTCTGAAGCGCAGCGAACAAATGTCAGGGCGGTTTAGAATGGCATTGGAATTTATTTCTTCGAATATAGATGAAGCGATAGGTGCCGGAGAGGTTTTTGATATTAAAGGTATGAAACTTGCCTGCCAGCTAGCAGAGAGAGAGAGTCGAGCTTTGGCTCGAGATCTTCATGATGGTCCAATCCAATTATTCTCAAGTGCGGTATTACAGCTGGAAGCAGCACAGGAATATTTGAATGGGGGGGATGCTCCTCGTGCCGTAAACGAACTTCTAAAGACGCGAGAGCAGATCCAAAAGGCTTTAGGAGATGTGCGATCTCTTCTCTTCCAGATTAATCCTTCTGGTTTGGTGGAAGGTCTAAATAAGGCTTTGGATCGCCTTTCTAAAGATGTGTGGAAAGCTGGGGGGCCAGAAGTTCGAATCCGAATCGAGGGCGATCAGCAGAATATCCCTCTTTCTTTCCGTCGGCCTCTCTTTAAGATTATTCATCAAGCTGTGGCAAACGCATTTCTTCATGGTAAAGCCAGAGAAGTTTCTGTGCGGCTTGATATATTAAAAGATGTAATGAGAGCCCGAGTTTCCGATGATGGAGTTGGCTTTGATGTGCGAAAAGAGCGAGTACGCGCTCAAGAGAGAGGTTCATATGGCCTTATCAGTATGGAAGAACGAGCAATGATGATTGGCGGAAATCTTCGCATTGAAAGTGAACCTGGCAAGGGGACTAACATTTATCTCAGCATTCCTCTTGTTGGCCATGGGGAAGAATAAAATAAAAGAGGCCGATTTGAAGTAAAAATCGGCCTCTTTTATTTTTATTAACTTGCTTTTTTAGCAGCTTTTTTCCTCTCCTGCTGATCGAGAAGAGCTTTTCTCATCCTAATAGATTTAGGAGTAACTTCTACCAGTTCATCGTCAGCAATCCACTCCATAGCTTTTTCCAAAGTCATCTTTCTTGGAACATCTAGCTTTATGGTCATATCCTTTGTTGCAGAACGATGGTTGGTGGCTTGTTTCCGCTTCGTTGGGTTGCATGGAAGATCACCAGGGCGGGAATTCTCTCCCACAATCATCCCGTCATAAACAGAATCGCCTGGATCGATAAATAATGTCCCTCGTTCCTGGAGATTTTCGAGCTGATAACTTGTAGCTTCTCCAGTATCTAAGCTCACCATGCTCCCACGGTTTCGAGGGGAAATTTCCCCAACCCATGGGCCATACCCTGAAATTGATGCGTTCATAATTCCCAATCCGCGAGTATCTGTCAAGAACTCGCCTCGATAGCCTATAAGCCCTCGAGTAGGGATTTCGAATATGAGACGAATTAATCCACTTTTTGTGTTCTCCATGGAAAGAAGCTTTGCCTTTCTTCGAGAAAGTTTCTCAAATATGACACCCTGGTATTCTTCGGGAACGTCAATAGTAAGTTCCTCCATGGGCTCAAGGAGCTGTCCTTCCTCTTCTTTAGTAATGACTTCTGGTTTGGAGACACAGAATTCCATTCCCTCTCGGCGCATTTCCTCAATCAAAATAGAAAGCTGAAGTTCTCCCCTTCCAGAGACTTTTACCCCATCTGGCCGACCTAAATCTTCCATGCGGAGGGATACATTCACATGCATCTCTCGCTCCAGCCGAGCCTTTAACTGCCGTAAGGTGATAGGCTGTCCTTCCTTCCCAGAAAAAGGACCTGTGTTGACAAGGAAAAACATAGATACTGTAGGTTCCTCAATAGAAAGAGGAGAAAGAGTTTTTCCCTCTATCTCGGGAGAACAGAATGTATCTCCTATATTTATTTCTTCTGGTCCTGAAATCCACACAATGTCCCCAGCCGCCACCTCTTCTACTTCTCGGCGATCGAGGCCATGGGTAACCCACATTTGAACTGAACGAGTTTTTTCTTCAGAATAGACTTCCCAACCATCTTTTTTCTGTCTGTTATTCTTCCAGCGAGTGGAGTATCGTAAAAAATCTTCCCCCTTGTGAAGACTCCCCTGAAGGACCCTTCCGCATCCAATTCTTCCGGTGTATTCGTTCCACGCTAATGTAGAGACCTGCATAAGAAACGGAGCTTCTCGATTTACAACTGGAGCAGGTACATATGCAACTATGGTTTGAAAGAGAGCGTCCATCCCTTCGTGGGGATCCTTTTCCAAATCTTTTACGGCCCATCCGTCTAAGCCAGAGCCGTAAAGGACAGGAAAATCAGCCTGTTCTTCTGTTGCACCAAGCTCAATAAAAAGATCAAAAGTTTGATCCAGTGCTTCTGCTGGATTTGCGTTGGGACGATCTACTTTATTGATGAAGACTATGGGACGAAGTCCCATAGCAAGAGCGCGCATCAAAACGTATCGGGTTTGGGGCATAGGACCTTCGTTGGCATCTACAAGCAACAAAACTGAGTCTACAGTAGAAAGAATACGCTCCACTTCACCAGAAAAGTCAGCGTGCCCGGGAGTATCTATAATGTTGATCAGATAACCTTGCCATTCTACTGTGCAATGTTTGGCTCGTATTGTGATACCCCGCTCACGTTCTATTTCATTATTGTCCATAACACGATCTTCTACCTTTGCTCCCTTTCGGAAGACCTGGGCAGCCCTAAAAATAGAATCGATCAGAGTCGTTTTCCCATGATCGATATGGGCTATAATTGCAATATTTCGAATTTTATCTGCTGACACCATTCATAACAACTCCCTAATAGATGCAAAATACCAAACCCTATATGACAACGAAACAAACGAATATAATATGCCAAATTCAAAAAAGTAGCAAGGGCATTACTGAAAAGTTGCCATTAAACGACAATAACAACAACGCGTTGCTTATAGACAGTAATACATTATGTCTCATTAAAAGATAGCGAGATAAAAACAAGGATAGGGAAGTACTTCATCGCTTCGTTTTCTTTTCGCAGAAGGCCTCGAATGTTTTTGTTAAAATTATTCTAAGTTTAAACGTTCTCTCCCATTAAATATCTGAGTACCACAGCTTACTTTAACAGTATAGCGTATGTTGTCGAAAAACGATAATATATTTCGTGAGTCTACTACAAACGGTGTTTTTGTGGGGCAATAACGTGTAGCTTTTTACTCACTATAATACCCCCAGCGAGTGTGTTTATTCAATGTTGCCATGAACGAAGCCGATGATATATAGGGTTGTCGTTAAGAAGGATATGTCAATATTGAGAAGAAGGAAGGAATGGCCGTTGAAAAAGGAAGAAAAGAACATCATCAATTCAGTAGACGTAGATGATCATTTATGTTTGCAGCTTTGGTCTCGGGGGGCCGTTCCTCGGCTTATTATTTTCAATAAGGGGAGAGGGAATGGAAGAACAGTTCGTTTCTCATGGCTTGAAGGAGAGAATAAATCTATTTCTCTTAAAAAAAGTGATGGCAAGATTGAGCAATATCCAATTCAAGATATCCTTCCTCAAATACATGAGCTCCTTAGAACAGAGGCATCTTATGCTCCTTACAAAGCTCTTTTGTGGAAAACGGCTCTCCTTTTTGTAGAGTATCTCCACGAGCCCAAAACTGTACTTTCGAAAGAAGACCTTGCCATGCTTCCTGAGGAAAAGAGAGAGGTTTTGTGGCTGGTAAATATGATTAATGGAGTAGAAAAAGCTTCTTTTTTCCCCTCTTTCCCTTTGTCAGAAGAAGAGAAGGTTTTGATAGGGGAAGATCTGTCTATTCCGGTAAAAGATGGAGAGCGTTCAGTGTTTGGGTTACGATCTCTTGGCATTACAAGAAAATTAACGTCTTGTAATCCTGAAAGATGGTATCGTCCCCTTTTCTTTTCAGCAGCAGCTCTTCTTCTCGGTTTCTCTCTGGCGGAGGAAGATACACAAGATGTTTCTGACTTTTTTTGGCAAGAAGTATCAGAAGAAGGCAAAGTATGGGATACATTGAAACAGCTTCCTTCTGCGGAGGGCAAGATACGAAAACCTCTTCTTCATTTTCAACGTAAAGTCCGAGGATATGTGAGGCATTGGGCGTTATTAAATGATATTGAAAGAGAAGAATCTTATGACGGAGAGAATGCCTTGTTGGAACAGGGTTTTAAAAGAAAGAAACGGATGATTTTTCCTGAAGGGGTTCTTGGGGACGTCCCGTACAAAGTGATATTTTGCGAGTTGGGGGAAGAGGATAAATTGGCAGTATGTCTTTCCCCTGAACAGGCAACACTTCGCCATAAAGGAGATCGAATCTATCGTCTTTCAACTCTTTCTTTCTCTGAAGCTCAAGAGCGTGATAGCGCAGGGAGTGTAAAGGACGAATTTTTTACTCTCGGAAGTCTCGTAAAAGCTGTAGATTTTAAATGGTGGCTCTCAGATATACGAAAAATACTAGAGCCAATACTTTCTTCTCCGTTATAAGTTTTATTAGTCTAACACTTTTTACCCTACTATGGTATAATTTAATTCTCATTAAGGAGGTGTACTGGATGGTAGAGAAGAAAAAGAGTGGATGTGTTGTTCCTTCAGCAGTGGTAGAGGGACAGGAAATGCCAAAAGAGGATTTGAGGAGTGTTTCTGAAAAGGAGGCGAAAGGCATGTCCATTATGGTAGGGAGGAAAGCTCCGAATTTTACAGCACCAGCATATTACAATGGAAATTTTACTACTGTCAGTTTATCTGATTTTGTTGGCAAATGGGTTTTGCTGTGTTTCTACCCAGGAGATTTTACATTCGTTTGAGCCACGGAAGTGTCGGCAGTTGCTGACAGATATGAAGAAATTCATGACCTTGGCGTGGAAGTTATCTCTATGAGTGTAGACAGCCAGTTTGTTCACAAAATTTGGAATGACATGGAACTTTCAAAAATGGCAGGCAAAAATGTTCCATTCCACATGGCTTCCGATGGAGGCGGCAATATAGGAAGTGCATATGGAGTGTATGATCCAGAGGCTGGAGTGGATGTTCGTGGACGTTTTATTATTGATCCCGATGGTGTTGTCCAGGCCATGGAAGTGTTAACTCCGCCAGTGGGTAGAAATGTAGACGAAACAATCCGTCAGATTAAAGCGTTCCAATTAGTTCGGGAGACAGAGGGGAAACAGGTAACCCCTTCAGGGTGGCATCCAGGAGGGAAGACACTAGAGCCAGGCGTTAACCTGGTTGGTAAAGTTTGGGAAAAATGGACTCCTCGCGACGAATATAAGAAATAATATAGCGAGGTCCAATAGAGATAAATAAACAGGGGCTGCTCTAAAGAGCAGCCCCTGTTTGTTGCTGTTTGACATCTTCTTCCGTTTATATCAATCGTTTCCTCTTGGTACAATATAAACATAAGAAAGAACTGGAACGTTAGACCTCCCTCAAGGGTATAGCTAAGAATATATTCGAGGTGATGGCGATGGGAAGAGTTCTTGTTGGTACATGTTCATGGAGCGATCGTTCTCTCGTTGAAAGTGGTTGGTATCCCAGGGAAGCATCTACTCCCGCTTCAAGGTTGCACCATTATGCTCAGAATTTTGAAACGGTGGAGGTAGACAGTACTTTTTATGCTCTTCCCCAAGAAACCACGGTGTTTCGGTGGGCACTTCGAACGCCGCCGAATTTTATATTTAATATTAAAGCCTATGGCTTATTCACTTTTCACAAAATTGCATATGGGAGCCTCCCTCTTTGGTTGCGTAAAGAATTGCCAGCGCGTTTAAAAAAGGACGATAAAATAGCTCATCAAGCTATCCCTTTTTCTCTGCGTCGAACCTTGTGGAAACAATTCATAAACCTTATTACACCGTTACATCAGATGAAGCGTTTAGGCTACCTGCTCTTCCAGCTTCCTCCATGGCTGGGGTATTCCTCATCTTCCATAAATTATTTAAAACACGTTGCCTCTATGGCTCCTCCTTTCAAGATCGCTGTTGAGGTCCGAAACGGAAGCTGGCTGAGAGAGGGACGTAAAAGCTTCGAGTCTCTTTTAAAGGATGGAAATATGGCTTACGTAATGGTGGATGAACCTCAATTGTCTTGGACGGTTCCTCCAGAGATGTTTCTGACGGCGGCATGGGGAGGTGTTGTCCGTTTTCATGGAAGAAATAAGTCCGCATGGGAGCAAAAAGGAGCTTCAGTTCAAGACCGATTCCGTTATCGTTATAAAGAGGAAGAACTTCTTCAGTGGAAAGATTCTCTTCTTTGTTTAAAAGATCATGTTCCCTCTCTTTTTATCATGTTTAATAATTGCTATAGGAACTTTGCGGTGAGCAATGCATTGCAGATGCAGAAGCTTTTTGAAATAGCCCCTCCTAAAGAAGGCCTTTTTCAAAAGACGTTAAATTTTGAAGGAGAGAAATGTAGATCAAGAGAAAAAATTTAAAAACGTATGATAATTACAGTTTTTATTCGATTTATTGTTGAAAATAAGCTCCTAGAGGCTCTTAACGTCTCGTGAGGCTTGCTAGGCCTTTTGATATATGGAATAGAGTTTTGTACAATACAAATGAACAAAAGGATCCACGAAGGAGGGGATGGGAAAATAAGTTCTAGAGAACCTTCCGTGATGGGACAACTGAATAGAAAACATAATCAGGGAATAATCCCTGTAAGATTCCCGGTAGGGAACCCAGTCCAGCCAGAAAGCTGGAGGGAAAGAAAATAAGAGGGACTTGTAGAAAGGGTACAGCCCCTCTTTAAATTGTTGTTTTATGTAGGTGCTGTATATATAAAGTAGAGTCCCGCAAGAATAATTAAAATACCGCATAAATAGTTAACTCTAGAAAGTGCACGGGATCTTTCGTCCCACTTTAAAAACTTAGAGACAAAATCTGCGGAAGTTCCTGCAAAAATAATAACAGAGCAGTGCCCTAGAGCATAAAAAGTTACAAGAAGAAGTGCAAACGGCAGGTTTGTCGTTGCTGTTTTGATAGTAAGAGCCAAAAGTGGAGCCACATAAGCGAAGCTACATGGTCCTAATGCGAGGCCTGATAAAATTCCCAACACGAGTGCTCCCCCAAGCCCCCCTCTTTTCCCTGGTTTCAAGGCCTTTTGCCCAAACCACGGAAGCTTGATGACATCAAGAAGATGAAGGCCTATAAGAAAGAATATAGTAGCGACAAAGTAGTTGGAATATTTCCCTATATCTGTCATGAGTAAGCCTGTAGATGTGAGCACCATGCCTACGAGGGCAAGGTTGACAAAAATTCCTGCCGAAAAAGCGAGAG
This sequence comes from Aminobacterium mobile DSM 12262, assembly GCF_000526395.1. Classification (NCBI taxonomy): domain Bacteria; kingdom Thermotogati; phylum Synergistota; class Synergistia; order Synergistales; family Aminobacteriaceae; genus Aminobacterium; species Aminobacterium mobile. The sequence goes on from NZ_JAFZ01000001.1 coordinate 513,243, forward strand.
AAATAGCGAAGGCACTCGCCCTTTTTTCCCCTCGGGTGCTTTCAATGTATCCAACGACAAGTGGTATGGTTACAAGGTTGCATGGACTTAAAAGAATGCTGAAAATTCCCCATATAAAGGCAGCTGAAAGAGCGAAGCCACTTGAACTGTGAAGAGAAATATAGATGGTCTCAAATATGTTTCCCATGGTTTTATTTCTTCTCGAGATGGATTCCCAGCACGTCTAGTTTCATAAGGAGTTCTTCTAGAGACATGTAACCAACCTCTTTTCCGAGTTCTCCTCCCGTACTGTTCAAAAACACAAGGGTTGGTACATACTTGACCTCATATTTGCGGGCCAGGTCGGAGTTTTGCATGACATCTATTTTCTCTACTCGAATAGAATCTCCATATTGAGCTGTTAGGTCGTCCAAAACTTTGGACATTTCTGTGCACGCAGGTCATCCCGCTGCGCTAAGGTCTATAATTAAAGGAAGATTAGTTTTAATTTCTTTGTTGAGTGCGGTGTTTTCCTGTTTCACTTTACTCTCTCTAATGTAAAAAGTTCCAGCTATAGCTAAGAAGAGGAGAAGGATGATTGTTACCTTTCTTCTATTCATATGTGGCCACCTCCTTGTAATGAAACGATTATACGGAATTCATGGTACCCGTCAAGGGTATTTTTGCAAAGGAGCCACAAATATATTGTTCTTCTGATATGATACCTTCATTACGTGTGGGAGGGCGACACTATGAGTCTTGAATTTTTACATGAGATGGCTAAAAAAAGGTACGAAGAGCTTGTTGCTATACGTCGAAAAATTCATGAGCACCCTGAACTTGATTTTGAGTGTGAACAAACAGCTCTTCTTATAGAGAAAAAACTTGATGAAGTGGGTATTCAGCATTTTAGAGTTGCCAAAACAGGAGTAGTTGGCGTATTGCGAGGGAGAAAAGAAGGCAAAACCGTTGCTTTTCGCGCAGACATGGACGGTTTGCCTGTATGTGAAGGAACAAAAGCTCTGTATTCTTCAAAAATAGAGGGGAAGATGCATGCGTGTGGACATGATGTTCATGTGGCTTCTCTGTTGGGGGCTGCTGGAATATTGGCAGAGTCTCGCAATACCTTCGATGGGACAGTAAAGTTTTTCTTTCAGCCTGCAGAAGAGACAGATGGAGGGGCTCTTCCCATGATAAGCGAAGGAGTAATGGAAAACCCTCTCGTAGATGGAGTCTTTTGTCTCCATTGCGATCCACAGCTCTCGGCAGGCTCTATTGGAGTAGGGTATGGTAAGTTCAGGGCGGCTTCTGATATGTTTCATATCACCATTCATGGGAAAGGAAGTCATGGCGCTCAGCCTCATCGTGGAATTGACGCTATAGCTATTGGTTCAGAGATGATATCGGCTCTTCAGCAGATTGTAAGCAGAAGAACGTCTCCTTTTGATCCTGTAGTGGTGACAGTAGGTTCTTTCCATGGGGGGACAGCTGGAAATATTATTGCGGAAGAGGTGGAAATGAGAGGCATTGTTCGTACTATGGATCCCGATACCCGCTTGAAAGTACGAGCTTTAGTCCGCTGCATAGCGCAGAATATTCCAGATACACTGGGAGCCGTTGGAGAAGTTGTCTTTACTGAAGGATACCCCAGCCTGATTAATGATGAGAGCATGACAGACCTCGTTGCAGATGTGGGGAGAGAGGTCCTTGGCCGGGAAAAGGTTTTCATTATGAAAGAGCCGGAGATGGGTGTAGATGATTTTGCTTACTTTTTGCAGAAAGCTCCTGGTTCATACTTTGTATTAGGGACCGGTAATAAAGAAAGAGACATAACATACCCTCTCCACAGTCCTTTCTTTGATGTAGACGAACAATGTCTTCCAGTAGGAGCCTCTGTATTAGCGGCTATAGCTCTTCGATTTTTGAGTAAGCCATAATAAAATTACCAAAAGAAATCGAAGAGCTGTCCTACGGGAAAGCCATAGAGTTTTTTATTGGCATATCGAGAGTAGAGTTTCCTTTTTGCCTCGTCCAGAGCAGGAGAGGTAATACCGGTGCGCATAGACAGCGAGGCCTCTACAAAAGCGGAAAGTTTGTCGCAGGCCTCGATTATTTTCCCATCAATAGGGTTATATTCGTCTTTATTTTGCGAGCTATCCAGCTCCCGATCTTCTAGGTTCGTGGGAATCTTATCTCCCTCCAGCCATATACGGTTACAAAATTCGTCTTCTGTAAAGTACCTGATTTCAGGCCTCCAGTCTATGGGGATGAGGGGGTAAATTTTTTCTTCCATAGCTTGACGCTCATATTCCTTTATGAGATCGTCAAGTCCTTCCACAGAATTTTTTACGGGGGAAATAATGTCTCGAGTTAGAACCTCGGGGAGATCATGAAACAGCCCTCCATAAAAATTATTATAGAGTCGCCTAGGACATGCACCTATTTCAATAGACATAAAGTAAGATAAAATTGCGACAATGAGCAAGTGCCCAAGAACAGATGTTTCAGGAACTCTTGGGGTTTGAGCCCAGCGTTTTTGGAAACGGAGCTGCCCTACAAGAGCTATAAAGCCATAAATACCTTTTTGCGAGTCAGGAAGCTCTCGGCCAAGGAGCATGGTTTTTACCGCACCTAAGTCGTCGTGTTCTTTTATTTGTCGGTTAATTTCGTCTCTCGTTCCTTCTATACCATAAAGAGGACGGCTCCATTCGTAGATATAATCGAATTCCCATTTTGTCGCAAGATAGTGTGCTGCTTTTAGAATGCGGCGCTCGAGATGTATGGAAGGAGACTCGTCTAAAAGATAATCTCTGAACCGTTCTAGAAGCTGAGGTCTTAAAGATTCCAGCTCATGTTTAAAACGATCTATAACCCAGAGATTAAGTTTATCTCTCTCTATCTTATGGCCCATTAATTTATGGAATACAGGTGGTTTAATATCAGTAAGAATAACTCGGTGGAGAAATTCAAATATTCCTCCCTCTATGAGGGCATGCCATTGTATGGTTGTCCCCTGATCTTCCTCATGCCTTGCAATAACGTAAGCTATAATCATTTTATGAGCCTGTTTAGCGAGTTCTGTAAATTGAATTGGCCTGGGATGGTCGTTCCATCGCTCGATGCTGGCCGCGGAAAAAATTCTTTCTATGAGAGATCGATTGATCATAACAGGAGTACACCCCTTCCTGATTGTAGGAACATCTAAACAAGCATACTTGAAGGAATTATAACACCTCTTGCTTCCAGAGAATGTCGAAGGTACACTTTTGTGGAGCGTATACAGAAAACGACGTATTTAGGAGGGAATTTTATGAAAGCCATAGTCTCGGCAACTATTGAAACTGTAACAGGAGATGCAATTGAGAATGGAACGATTCTTTTCGATAACACAGGAATTTTAGCAGTGGGAGAAGGACTTGTCCCGCCAGAAGGAGCGGATGTTATAGATGGGAAAGGTTTGTTTGTTTCCCCAGGTCTTGTAGATGCTCATACACATCTCGGTGTTTTTGTTCAGGGCTACCCTGAGAGCATGGCTGATGGAAACGAGAAAACCAATCCTCTAACTCCTCAACTTCGAGTACTTGATGCAGTGTATCCTCATGATCCGGGATTTGTGGATGCTCTCTCTGGAGGAGTTACCTGTGTCCAAGTGTTACCTGGCAGTGCGAATGTGGTAGGTGGGCAGGGTGCTATTTTAAAGACCCGTGTCGACGTAGTAGATAAAATGGTGGTACAGGCTCCTTCCGGAATGAAAGCTGCTCTTGGTGAAAATCCGGTGCGCGTTTATGGAGAAAAATCAAACACACCCATGACCCGTATGGGGAGTGCTTCTCTTATGCGCCAGGCTTTGAATGATGCCTTGAACTATAGAGAAAAAAAGGAAGAGGCGGAGCGAAAAGGGGATTTTTTTGAGAAAAACTTGGGGATGGAAGCATTGCTTCCTGTTATTGAAAAAAAGATGCCGCTTCGTGTCCATTCTCACCGAGCCGATGATATTGCTACGGCTATTCGTATCGCAGAAGAGTTTCAAATTCTTTACACCATAGAGCATTGTACAGAAGGCCATCTTATGGCACCATATCTTGCTGAAAAAAATGTAATGGCAGCAGTAGGTCCCACCCTTGTAGGGAGATCGAAGCTCGAGTTGAAAAATAAGAGCTGGGAGACATTGACGGCTCTTTACAACGCAGGGGTGCATTTCTGCATCATTACAGACCATCCTGTTATTCCTATTGACCAGTTTATAGTTTGTGCCTCTCTTGCCTGCCATGCGGGTCTTCCTCGTGAGGTGGCGTTGAAGGCAGTGACTCTCTGGGGTGCTGAGCATCTTGGTATTGCAGATAAGGTGGGCTCTCTGGAAGCCGGGAAAGATGCAGACATAGTCCTTTGGGATGGAGATCCTTTGGATGCCCGATCTCATGTGCTTAAAACCTTTATTGATGGAGAAGAGGCCTATTCACTCTCATAAATAAAATGCAAGGAGAGGCTTATGTTGTACATAAGTCCTCTCCTGCGGTTTCCCCTGAAAAAGCGGGCAAAGCTATTTTTGTGTTGCCTGGAGAACAATGCGCCCAGCGAGGTAACCGGCACCTAATCCATTATCGATATTAACGACTGCTACTCCTGTGGCGCAAGAATTAAGCATAGTCAGCAAAGGCGCAATTCCCCCTAAGTTAGCACCGTACCCAGTACTAGTTGGAACCCCTATGACCGGGCATGAAACTAAACCGGCTAAGACGCTCGGAAGGGCTCCCTCCATACCTGCAACGGCTACGATGGCCAGGGATGTTTGGAGGGTTTCGATGTGAGCGAGCAAACGATGTAGCCCTGCTATGCCTATGTCGTAAAGTCGTTTGGGAGTGCACCCCATATACTCGGCAGTAACGGCTGCTTCTTCTGCTACAGGGACATCGCTGCTTCCTGCGCTAATGATAGCGAGCCCTAGTACGGGCTCTATTTTTCGACGTTTTATGCCGATGATCCTAGCTTTTTCATGATAATGCGCATCAGGAAGAATGTTGGCTACAACTTTATATTGTTCCAATGTTGCTCTGGAAAATAATATATTTTCATTGCTGTCAGAAAGGGCCTCAGCAATAGTTTGCAGCTGTTCCTCACTTTTGTTCGGACAATAAACAATCTCAGCAAATCCTTTCCTGAGAGCTCTATGAGTGTCGAGCTTCACTTCTCCCAAATCTTGAAAAGGCAAGGTTTTTACATGCTGGATAAAAGTATCTGCGTCTAAGGTTCCTTCGCGAAGTTGTTGTATCATTCTTTTCAGATCGGAGTCATTCATTTTGATCACCATAGCTTTCTTTTGAAAAAATAGTAATTAAGAGCTATTGTACAGACAAGAGAGAGGTAAAAACAAGGAGGCTTTTCCCCATGGCAGAGACAGTTTTTCGAGCCTTTTCTAAGTTTGACGAGTGGCAAGGCAGGAAATGTGCTTGTATTGTATGGGTTCCCCTTAGAGCAGAGCGTATTCGTATCGCTCCATATCCTTTTTTGTTACAAAATTATAATGTTATTCCGCGGCACATTGCTTCTATGGCAAAAGGATATGCCGATGAGTTTCTTGGGCTTGATGAATTTGTTTTATTTAAATGTTTTATGAAGGAAAAACGTGGTATTTTTGTGGAGTCTCTTGAATACAAGCTGCCTCTTCAATGGCAGGATAAACGTGGCAATCCTTGCATTCCTCTTCGTTGTGATCCTTCGTGGGAAAAAATTTTTTCGGTCAAGGGCGACGAGGTTATAAATTTGCCTTTTGAAGTGGATGGATACTGGCATATTCTATAAAAAGGGGGCCGGGGAGTATTTACACTCCCCGGTTTTGTTGTTGGAAGGGCGGTTGGGAACCCGCCCTAACTTAATATATCTTCTGTGCTTTATCGAGCAGAATAAGAAGTCATAGATTCTTTATAGATCGTCCGAATAGTGTCTCTGGAAGCAGGCACTGGCGCTACGCTCAATAACCCATCGAGAGAAGGGGTGGTCATGGCCAACTCTGTAAGTCGGTCCAAATCTTCTTCCTTATACCCTTCGTCAGCTAATTTAGATGTTACCCCGAGGTCAAAGAGCCATTTTTCTACTGCTTTTGCCACTTTCTCTGCTTCTGCAGGTTCTCCTTTAAGGATCCCAACGACAGGTGTAAAAAGAGCAGCAAGAACTTCTGGCTGGGCAGGATAGATTTGCTTTAAAACTGCTGGTAAAAGCATGGCCAGCCCTAACCCATGAGCAAGATTTGGTTTGACAGCGGAAAGAGGGTGCTCCAAAGCATGAGTAAAGTGAAGCAACCCGTTATCAAAGCTTATCCCGGCTATAAGGGAGGCATAGAGCAAAAAGTACCGGGCTGTTAAATCTGTAGGATGTTGCAATGCTTGAGGTAAATATGTAGATACTAGTCGGACAGTTTCCTGTGCGAGAAGGATGGAGTAAGGACTTGCTACAACAGAAGTAGCAGCCTCCACCACATGATTAACGGCATCAATAGAGACATATCGAGTCTGGTCTGGGGAAAGGCCCGTCATGAGAGCCGGATCGTCAATGGCATAAAGAGGATATATGCAATCATAGGCAATAGCTGGCTTATACTCTTTCTCTGGAATGCTCACTACTGCAAAACGATCTACTTCTGTTCCTGTCCCGTGGGTTAAATTGATAGCAACGATAGGCGCTGCTTTAGCGGGAATAAAAGTAAGTTCAAAAAGCTCCCGTGCCGTTTTATGAGGGTACTCCATAAGAATTGCTGCGCTTTTTCCTGCATCTATGGGGCTTCCCCCTCCAATGGCAATAACTCCCTGGGCTTTGAATTGAAGTCCCATCTGAGTGGCCTCATCCACCGAATCTGCGGTAGGGTTAGGTGTTACTTTATCGTATAGAACATAATCTATGCCGTGTTTTTTAAAGGCAGCTATTACGTAATTCCAAGCCCCTGTTTTCTTATAAGAGCTATGCCCTGTTACGCAGAGAACTCGCTTTATACCCTGAGAGGCGAGGGCCTCTATAATGTCATCTATTTTTTTAATGGCGCCAACTCCTAAATAGGCTGTGGTTCTCGTTCTGATCTCTCTAATTTCGTTAATAGCAACTTTATGGTCCCACATTCTTTTTCACCCCTTGTGAAAGTTATATTTTTCACCAGCAACGAGAGAAGATTACCATTGCAAAAAAGAGCTGTCAATGGGACTCAAGATATATATCGTATAAAGAATACATTAAATAAGGAAGAAAAGAGAAGAGGGGCTAGAAAGGAAGAAAAGAGTTAGCCCCTCTTTTATTTCATGTTAATAAGAGAGAAATTCTTTTTTTATAGCCTCACAAAATAGAGGGTCGGTAAAGCATCGGAGCGCAGCTCTTCCTAATATTTGAGCGCCAATTTTCAACATTTCCTTTGCTCGTGGTGTTGTGACTGCTTGTGCGAATTCTCGTGTATGATGAGGTATTTGCATGTCTGTAATAGAGAGTAGAGGTTGCAAGGCTGGACAATGTTGACTTACATTGCCCATGTCGCTTGACCCGCCAGCGCCGGGAGCTGGGGTTGTAGATATGCCGCATTCGGCAAACACTCCCTCCATCATGTCTTCAGCAGCCTTATTGGGACGCATTTCGTGGAAACTAAATTCTACATTCTTCCATTCAACTTCTGTTTCGGTGGCTAGAGCCACTCCTTGAGCACATTTAAAGACTTTTTGCAAAACAATGTCTAGATATTTTCTATCTGGAGCTCTGAAATAGAACTTGGCTGAGGCCAAATCTGGAACAATGTTTGGTGCTTCTCCGCCTTTTGAAACGATGCCATGCATTCTGACTCCTGGCTTTACATGTTGACGTAGCATATCGATACTATGAAAGAAAAGTTGGACGCCGTTAAGGGCATTGCGCCCTTCCCACGGAGCTCCAGCGGCATGAGCAGTTTGTCCTGTAAAGGTGAATTCAATGGCATCCATTGCTAGAGACCGATAAGGTACATAACTTACATTATCATTGCAATGGATCATCATGGCTAAGTCCATAGAATCAAAAATCCCCTTTTCTGAAAGAGTCACTTTAGCGCCGTTTGTTTCTTCCGCCGGAGTCCCTATTACAAAAAGAGTTCCAGTAGAAAGAGATCTCATGAGAGGGGAAAGAGAAAGTCCGGCCAAGAGAGTCATGGAACCATGAAGGCAATGTCCACATCCATGGCCTATTTCAGGTAACGCATCGTATTCTGCCAGAAGGGCTACGTGGGGCGTCTCCTTCCCTTTTTTGCCACAGAAAGCGGTTGGAATGTCACTGTAAGGATATTCTGTTTCGAAATGAGCTTGGGCGAGAAGATCGTTCATTTTTCGGCTCGCTTCAAATTCCTGTTCACCTAATTCAGGGTGAGAGGCCATATATAGGTTCAATTTCCATACAGTTTCTACGTTTTTCTCTATGGTCGTGTCCAGAGTAGAGATAAGCTCTTTGTATTTATTCAATTCGTTCAACGAAAAAGCCTCCTTTTGTTTATATGAAGAATAATCCTATCACATGATGTGGCCTACTCCTACCTCTTCTATTAAGAGATATACTATTTTTGATCTTATTGCTGTTTCAAAGTAAAATTATCATCGGCCAGTATTTTTGAACTGGACCCTCACTATTTGGAGGAAAGTATGAACACAAAGGCAACAAGGCTAGATCAGGTAATTATGAACAGGCTGAAAAAAGACTGGGCAGAACCTATCCTTTGGTGGAGCGGTGAGTGGTGGACAGGAGAGGATATTGCATGTTTAGCTGCTCAGTATAGGCAAAGTTTGGGAGATGCAGGGTTCGGGAAAGGGCATCGATTGGCTGTAATGATGCCTAATTCTCCAGCTGTATTGGCGCTTTCTTTAGCTGCTTGGGCACTGGGTGGTGCCGTAGCTCCTATCAATACTCGAGCGGGAGTTCCCACGACTCTTGGGATCTTAGAGCTTATTGATCCTTTTGCGGTTATAATGTCTGAAAAGATGGAGGAATTGGAAGAAGCTCTGGCTTCAAAGGAGATCCCTTTCTTTGTTTCTCCTCTTGATGCGGCCCTTCCGCATATATCGGGACGCCAGTCTGTGGTAGGCGATGAAGAATTAGCTGTAATTTTTGCTACGTCTGGCACAACTGGCCGGCCAAAAGCTGTGCCTTTGAGCCACTCTAATTTGATTCATAATGCCACGACGGTATTTGAAGAGTTGACGGAGTTGGCCGAAGGGGACGTCTTCCTTAATGTGCTGCCCAACTTCCACTCTTTTGGCTTTACAGTAGCGGGGGTAATGCCCCTGCTCTGTGGTATGAAACAGACTATTTTGCCCTCTTTTCTTCCACCCCATAAGACGCTAGAGGCTATTTGTGTGTCGAAAACAAATGTTTTGCTTGTAGTTCCCACAATGCTTTCTTTCCTGCTTTCTTCTATTGACCACGGTGCTCCTAAACCTGATCATGTGAAGCTTATTATAAGTGGGGGAGATAAGCTGAACATACAGTTAGACTCAAAAATCAAGGAATATTTTGGGGTGGGTGTGCTTGAAGGGTATGGATTGACAGAGTGTTCTCCCGTTGTATGTGTAAATCCGTCTTATGCCAAGCGAAAACTTGGAACTGTCGGTCCTTTTATTTCTGGATATCAGTGGAAACTTGGAAATGAACATGGGGAAGATGTAAAAACTTCCAAGGAAGGAGTTTTATGGGTTCGAGGAAGCTCTGTCGCGGCTGAATATTTTAGAGATCCTGAAAAGTCGGCGGGGCGTTTCGATGGAGGATGGTTCAACACAGGTGATTATGTTCAGATTGACGAAGACGGGTATGTCAGAATCCTCGATAGGGTGACAGATATTATTATTGTTGGAGGATTTAACGTTTATCCCCAGGAAGTGGAGGCTATACTTCAGACCCACCCGGCAATAGAGCAAACTGTTGTAATAGGAATTCCCCATCAGATTAACGGAGAGGTTCCTAAAGCGTATGTAAAAAAAGCGCCAGGAATTGCCTTATCTCCAAGAGATGTAATTGATTTCTGCAAAAAACATTTAGCTCATTATAAGGTGCCGCGGAGCGTAGAATTTATAGACGCATTTCCTCTCTCAAGTACAGGAAAGATACTTCGTCGCCTTCTGAGGAAAAAAGAAGAGGTAAAACACTCATAAAAATCCGGTCTGAGAAAAGCAGGGGCCCCTCCTTTCCGAGGGGCCCCCTTGTTCTTTAGAATGCTCGAAATCCTACAACGTCTTCCCGAATAGCCATATACCTTTTCTTAGTAATGTCCATATGACCACTTTCCATATTTTTGAGCTTGCCAAACATAATAGCTGTTTCGCCAGCGCTCTCTTTCTCGAGGCGTTCATAGAATTCTTTCGCTCTCATTTCCGATAAATATGCAGCAGAAGCAATGCGTAGAAGGGACGTTACATCTCCGAAGTCTTTGGTCTGTACCTTCAGTTCAGGAGAGACAACCATATGAGGATCTATAGGGCATTCTTCACCATACATTTTTAGGTACAGCTTCTTCAGGTCTTCTTCATGCTCTTTCTCCCACTCTGCCAATTCCATCAATTCTTTCTTCTCATGAGGTTTTGTAACACTCTCAGCCCAGATACGGTAAAAGTTCTTGGCTTCTATTTCAGCATGTATACCATACCTGAGAGCCTCTTTCATTTCAAAGCACTCTGATGTCATATTTATCCCTCCAGTCTCGAATGAACATAGTATTACTTATAAAGTATATACTTTTTGGAAAGGTATTTGCAAATATCATTACAGTACTACAATATGAGCTACGAGCTAGAGAATAGTGTAATATAAAAATTAAAAGGGAGAATCGAGAATTAAGGAGGGGAATTAGATGAGTAAAAAAGAAAATCTTGTTGTAGTTTCATGTGCGCTGACGCCGGAAGAACGGCGAAAGCTAGAAGCCCCTCTTGAAAGAGTAGCGACAGTGCTTTATTTGGATGATTGCAAAGATAGAGTGTCGCTCTTAAAAGAAGCTGATGTTTTAATATCTTTCTTTTTTAATCGTGAAATCCATAAAGAAGAGTACCCCCTGCTCAAAAAATTGCGCTTGTTACAGACTCTTTCTGCAGGTGTAGATTATCTTCCCTTTTCTGAAATGCCTCAACATTTCTTTATAGCATGTAATGCCGGAGGGTGGGCCTATCAAATAGCAGAGCATGTTGTAGCTTTGACTATGGCGCTCGCAAGACATCTCGTTCCTCTTCATTTGAAGTTGGCACAAGGAGAATTCGACAGAGAGAAATATGTCTTAAGAAATCTGAAAGGAATGACGGCTGGAATCGTAGGCTTTGGAGGAATAGGGCAACGTACAGCAACGTTATTTAAAGCTTTTGGCATGAAAATCATGGCTTTAAATACCAGTGGTAAGACGACAATTCCAGTAGATTTTATAGGAACGCTTTATCAGTTGCCTCAAGTCTTAAAGGAATCCGACGTAGTGTTACTGGCACTTCCTCTTACAAAACAAACGAAGGGGTTTATTGGCACAAAGGAATTGTCGATAATGAAGAAAGATGCCATATTGATTAATGTGGCTCGCGCTCCTCTCATAATAGAAAAAGACCTTTATGAACATCTGAAAAGAAACCCCAGTTTCCAGGTAGGTCTTGATGTATGGTGGAAAGAACCTACATGGGGCAGAGACAATTTTCATGTGGACTATCCTTTCCTTGAACTCCCTAACGTTCTTGGCTCCCCCCACAATTCTAATTATGTAGCTGGTGCCATGGCTGAAGCATGCGAAGTGGCGGCTCGAAATATAGCCCTTTTCCTTGAGGGGAAAAGGTGGCACGGCTCTATAGATCGAGAAGACTATGTTCTTACCGATTGACTAGCAATTGACAAGCTCGAGGAAGGGGAAGTTAAAAGAGAAATACTATATGGGAGAGGAGCAGTTTTTGTATTTTAATCCATAGATGGGGGGGGTAATGTTATGTCGTATGGAAGCGTGTCGCGAAAGATTGCGGCGGCTTTCGCGGCTCTGATCTTTTTTATGGCGGTGGTAGGATGGTTAAGCTATAGGTCCTTGAATCATTCTTCTTTAGGCTTATTACAATATCAGCGTTTAGCTGAAGTGAGCAATGAAAGTGCAAAAGTACAGGTCGCGCTTATGTCCCTTAAAGCTTCCGCCACGCGGTACATTGAATTCAGAAGAGTTGAGGATCAAATTCAGTACCGGGATATTCAGGCGGCTTTTGAGGCGGCTCTTTCTCGCCTTGCTTCTAATGTTGAAAAAACAGAACAGAAAGAAAAAATAGATATAATTTCTTCTCTTCTCGATGAATATAATCAAGCCTTTCAAACAGCAGTTCAATTGAATGACGACATGGAGATTCTTTTTCAGACAGGCTTTCTCAATCAGAGTGAAATTATGGAACAGGAGTTAACTGCTCTTATGGTGGAAGCGGAGAAGAATCAAAATGCCAGCCTTTCATATTATGCAGGACTAGGGGTGAGGAGTCTCTTATTGGCCAAGGCTGACGGAATCCATTATCTTCAAACGGGAGATCAGACTCTTATTGGTAAGTTAAAGCGAGAACTAGTGGATCTCTCGGGGTATATGCCTCTTTTTGATATGATGGTTGAAGGTCATGAGGCAGGGCGTGACCACCTCCAGAAGTTTACTGAATCGTTAAAAAATTTTGAAGAACAAATACCTACTATAGTGGAAATAGATACGAAACGTCGGGCTATTCGGTCGGAGACGATAGAGGAACTCGGCTCCAAAATGGAGGAGCAAATAGCTTCTATTCAAAAAGCTTTAGAGTCCTTCCAGCAAAAATTGGGACCAGAACTTGCAGAACAGAATAATACGGCCCTTCGCTATATTTTCCTTGCGGCTTCTCTTATGGTCCTTTCGTGTGTAGTGACCGGATTGATTTTGTCTCGTCATATAACAACGCCCCTTCGTCAAGTTGTTTGTCTCGCCCAAAGGGCGGCAGAACGAGACCTCTCTTGGGGAAGAGATGATTTTGGAGCGGAACGGAGAGATGAGTTCGGCCATATGGCAGATGTTCTTTCTGCCATGATAGATTCTCTTCGGAATGCTTTAGTGGAAGTGCGAGGTAATGCATATAATTCCCTTCAGCGAGCAGAGAGTCTTGCTGCCTTGTCTCAGGAAAGCACGGCCTCTATGGAGGAAATTCGGGGTGCTTTAGAAGAGCTCAACACCCTCTCTGAGGAGAGTGGGCATGCTTTGGAACAAGCTGGAGATGCTGTTAACGTAGTAGCAGAGAATGCATCAGAATCGGCTCATTCCTCTTCTGAAGCGGCAAAAACATCGGCTTTCGCCGCTTCTCTTTCAGAAGAGGCTGCGTCAAGAGTTGAGGCCGTTATTAGCTCTATACAACATGTGGAAGATCAGATGAAGGAAACAGAGTCTAAAATAGCTCGTCTTGGTTCTTCTATTAAGAATATTTCAGGTTTTGTGAATGTAATTACGGCTATAGCAGATCAGACGAATCTCCTTTCGCTCAATGCTGCTATTGAAGCTGCCAGAGCTGGAGATGCTGGGCGAGGGTTTGCAGTTGTAGCTGACGAAGTTCGAAAATTGGCAGAGGAGTCGGCTGAAGCTGCTCGAAATATTGAGTCGCAAATTTCAGAGCTACAAAAAGATGCCTCTGTTTCTATAGATGCTATTCGAGAAACAGGAGAAACCATGAAAAGTACAGTGGTAGATGCCCGCCATGCGAGAAAAGGCATGGAAGATGCTCTCTCTGAAACGGCAAAAATAGATGAAATTATCCAGGCCCTTGCTGCTTTGGCTCAGAATCAGGCTCTGGCTGGTGAAGAAATGAAAGGGACGGTAGAACGTGTTCTTTCTGCGGCTCGTAGCATGAGGCAGATGGTGGCTACTATTCGGCAAGCAGGTGAAGAGACAGTAAAGGCTGCTGAGAGTGTGGCACGAGAAGCAGAGGGAGTGAGTCATGGTTCAGAACAGGTGTCCCATTTGATGGATACTTTTACTCTTAAGAGAGTTTCTACTTCTTCTGGCAATGCTTTGCCGGATAAAGGGGCAGTCCGAGGAGGAGAAAAAACAGCTGTTTTAACTCCACACTCGTCAATTTCAGGAGATCAATAAAAATCTGATTCACAGAATAAAACATAGAGTATAAGGCGGTGAAAAACATGGCACTATTTCAGGTTGCTACCTTTAATGTAAACTCTGTGCGAAGTCGCATGCTTGTCCTTTTGCAATGGCTTCAGAAAAACAGAGTTGATGTTCTTTGTCTTCAAGAGACCAAGACGGAAGATCAATTTTTCCCTCAGGAAGAATTTAAAAAACTCGGTTATTCTCTCATATTTAAAGGAGAGAAGGCCTATAACGGTGTAGCTCTTTTAAGCCGTCATGCAATAGAGAACCCTCAGTTTGGATTTAATGATGGTGAAGATCCTGATCCTATAACGAGGATAGTGCGAGGAACCATATGCGGTATCCATGTTATTAATACGTATGTCCCTCAAGGCAAGAGCATTGATCATCCGGACTATCAGGCGAAACACCGTTTTTTCGATCGTCTCCTCAATCTTTTTCAGAGGGAGTTTTCACCTCATACGCCCCTATTATGGGTTGGAGATATGAATGTAGCTCCTACTGATATAGATGTAACGAGCCCTGAACGAAAAGGAGATCACGTGTGTTTTCACAAAGACATAAAAAATAAGTTTGAAGAAGTGAAAGCCTGGGGGTTTGTGGATGTTTTTCGAAAATATCACCCTCATGTAATAGATTTTTCCTTCTTCGATTATAGGGTAAAAAATGCTTTGGCGAGAAATATTGGGTGGAGAATCGACCATGTTCTCGCGACACCCCCTCTTGCTGTCTGTTCTGTTGACTGCTATATAGACAGAGAGCCGCGAAGTTGGGAAAAACCATCAGATCATACACCTGTTGTCGGTATTTTTGAGCTAAAATAAATATTTTATGAGCCCAAATGTTTCCAGAGTATTAATCGGTGGTAGCCCTAGTTTTGCTATTAAGGGGCTACCACCTTGGTCGTTCAACTTTTATTATTGAAATATTTTTTGAAAAACACTATAATATTACAATATGAGAAGGGCATATCATATTATGAGAATCTAAAAAGAGGTGTTGTCCTTGAAAAAGACAAAAGCCTCTTCTTCGATGAAGACGTTAGAACGTGCTCTTACTATTCTTCAATGTTTTTCTTTTGACCGTCCCTCTTTAACAGCAACTGAGATTGCCTCTTTGTCGTCTATTCCCAAATCCACTGTTCATCGCTTTTTGAGAGTATTTGTAGACTATGGTTTTATCGAGGAAGGAAGAAGTCCAGGAACATTTATTCCAGGGCTAAGGCTTTTTGAGCTAGGTAACATAGTTCGTCAATCGCTAGATGTTCGTCATTGTGCAGAACCTTTTATGCAACGTATAGCCAATGAATTGAGAATCACGGTTCATCTCGTTATCCGGGATGGGAACGAGGGTATTTACATTGAAAAGGTGGAACCGGAAGGGCAACATATCCATTACTCCCATGTGGGGAAAAGAATTCCTCTTTACTGCACTGCCGCTGGAAAAGTGCTATTGTCAGAACTTCCTAATATTTTTATCGAAGAAATGTACTCTTTTCCTCTTTTTCCCTATACAGCTAAAACTATTACAACTAAAAAGGTCCTTTTTGAAGAATTGCGGCGAGTTCGGGATTGTGGTTGGGCGCAGGACAATCAGGAACTGGAGAAAGGTCTCTGTTGTGTGGGGCTCCCAATCCGAAATGATAGAGGTCATATTATTGCTGCATTAAGCTCTTCGGCGTTGGCTGTATCTTTTACCTCCTCTCGTACAGAGGAATTGATACAGGCTTTGCAGAGAGCCTCTTTGGAGGTGTCGAGGCGACTGGGTTTTACAGGCGCTGATTCATTATAGGAGGAGGCGAGTTTTATGGCAAAGAAGAAAGGACGTTTGGATTTTGTAAAAATGAAGCAGAATGGAGAGAAAGTAGCGTGGGTTACGGCTTATGACTTTCCTACCGCATCTTTTGTAGAACAAGCTGGCATGGATATGATTCTTGTAGGGGATTCTCTTGGGATGGTGGTACTAGGCTATGAAGGTACTATCCCTGTCACTATGGAAGACTGCATCCGTCATTGTCAAGCGGTACGCAGGGGAGCTCCTCATACTTTCTGTGTAGGAGATATGCCCTTTATGTCGTACCAGATTTCCGATGAAAACGCTGTCCTCAATGCTGGTCGATTCTTAAAAGAGGCAGATATGGATGCCGTAAAGTTGGAAGGCGGGCGGAGAGTGATCAGCCGTATCCGATCTATCGCTGACGCGGGTATCCTTGTAATGGGGCACATTGGACTCACACCTCAAAGTTCTGGACAGCTTGGCGGATTTAAAGCACAGGGGAGAGATCCGGAGAGTGCTCGAGAGCTCATAAAAGATGCTTTGGCTATTCAAGAGGCGGGTGCCTATGCATTGCTACTTGAGGCAGTTCCTCCAGAGTTGACAGAATTTATAGCTAAAAGACTTGAGATACCAGTATATTCTATAGGAGCAGGAATTCCTTGCGATGGCCAACTACTGATTTGTGGGGATATGTTAGGATTATTTGAGGCTTTTACCCCCAAATTTGTTAAAAAATATGCTAACCTTGCAGCAGAAGAGATTCGAGCTTTTAAAGAATATGTTGAAGATGTGAAGACGGGACAATTTCCTACAGATGATCATGTATATCATATTCTGCCTGGGAAAGAAGAAGAATTTGAAGCCATGCTTAAAGAGTTTGAATAGTTTTTGTACACAACAACAAAAGCAAGGCGGTCCTCTGGGCCGCCTTTTTTTAAAAGTTGAAAGGAGTAGACGTATGAGATTCTCTGAACGTATCTATGCTATGCAAGCTTCCCCCATTCGTAAATTAGCTCCCTACGGGCTTGAAGCGAAAGCGCGAGGGAAAAAAGTATATCATTTAAATATTGGACAGCCTGATATAAAAACTCCTCCCTCTTTCTTTGAAGCCATACGCCATTTTGATGAGGATGTATTGGCTTATGGCCCCTCCGAGGGGAATCCCAAACTGATCGAAGCGATTATAGAGTACTACAAGGACTATCACATAGATCTTGAGAAAGGAAATATTCTCATTACAGCTGGGGCCAGCGAGGCTATAGTCTTCGCATTTACAGCTCTTTGCGATCCTGGTGATGAGATCCTTATTCCAGAACCTTTTTACGCAAACTATAATCCTTTTGCTGAGTGGGTCAGCGCTCGAATTGTTCCTATTACAACTAAAGCCGAAGAGGGGTTCCGGCTCCCTCCGACAGAGACTATAGAGAAGAAAATTACCCCCCGTACGCGGGCCATCGTAATGTGCCATCCAGGCAATCCGACAGGTATGGTCTATTCAAGAGAGGATATGGAGCGTATAGGGCATTTGGCCCTTAAACATGATTTTTATATTGTTGCCGACGAAGTATATCGGGAATTTGTTTATGATGGTCTTCAATATGTGAGTTTTGGAAATCTAGAGGATGTAGAAGATCGAGTTCTCATTATGGACTCTGTTTCTAAGCGATACAGTGCTTGTGGTGCCCGTATAGGATGTATAGTGAGCAAGAACAAGGACCTTATGGGACAGATAGTAAAATTGTGTCAGAGTCGGACGAGTGCGCCTACTATAGATCAGGTGGGAGCTGTTGCTCTATATGGAACGTCGCCTTCATATCTTCAAGAGGTCAACAGGGAATATCAGAAACGAAGAGATATTATGTATCAAGCCCTAAAGTGTATGCCAGGGGTTATTTGCGAAAAGCCCAAGGGCGCTTTTTATATGATGGTTAAGTTGCCGGTGGATGATGCAGAAAAATTTATTATCTGGATGCTAAAAAATTTTGATGGCAATGGAGAAACAGTTATGGCAGCTCCTGGGGAAGGGTTTTATGCTACACCGGGCCTGGGACAAGATGAGATCCGTCTTGCCTATGTACTTGAAGAAAAGGAATTGGTCCGAGCGATGGAGGTGTTAAAAGCGGGTCTTGAAGTCTATCCAGGACGTATAGAAGCTATAAAAGCGTAACGAAAAAAGTTTTATGCAACCGCTTGCATTAATCATATTTTCCTGCTACACTTCTCTCAGGAAAATGAGGGAGGTTTGGAGAGATGGCGGGAAAAAACGGAAGATTTTTTTGTAGAAAGAATACAGTAAGGAATAACGAGGCCATAAACCGTAAAAAATAGCGGCTTATGGCCTTTTTTTTCGAATTGGAATGTAGAGGAGGATGGGTATGGCTCTTATCGAGAAAGCAGTGGTTATGACAGAAGAAGATATGGAGCGTATTCTTCGTCGGATCGCCGTAGAAATAGTAGAACGGAATAAAGGTCTTGAAGATGTGGTGCTTCTGGGAATTCAACGTCGGGGAGTGTATCTTGCCGGAAGGCTGCGGTCCATATTGAAGGAGACGGAGGGTATTAAAGTTCCTGCAGGAGAGTTGGATATTACCCTTTATAGAGATGACATTACAACATTGCAGGAGCAGCCTGTTGTTCATAGTACTTCTATTCCAGTAGATATTGCCGGAAAAAAATTAGTACTTGTTGACGATGTCCTTTACACTGGCCGAACCATTCGAGCGGCTTTGGATGCTCTTATGGATCTCGGACGTCCGGATCGGGTACAGCTTGTTATCCTTGTAGATCGCGGACATAGAGAACTCCCTATCCAGGCAGATTATGTCGGACGTTCTGTGCCTACCTCTAAAAACGAGACAGTAGAAGTGCGAGTCAAAGAATTAGATGGAGAAGATAAAGTAATGATTTGTGAAAGAAATGGGGGAATGGAGTGATGCAGTGGAGACATCAGCATCTCATCTCTCTGGAAGATTGGAGCAGAGAAGAGCTGGAGTTCTTTCTTGAACAGGCAGATTATATGGAAGAACTTATGAATCGACCGATAAAGAAGGTCCCAGCATTGCGTGGCAAGCTGATCGTAAACTTCTTTTTTGAAAACTCTACACGGACGAGAGTTTCTTTTGAACTGGCCGAAAAGATGCTTTCAGCAGATGTTGTGAACTGGTCGGCATCTGGTTCAAGTGTAAGCAAAGGCGAGACAATGAGAGATACAGCTTGGACACTGGAAGCTATGGGAGCCGATGCTGTTGTAATGCGCCACTCTGCTGTAGGTGCTGCAGACTACTTATCACGAAAACTAAGGAAAGCATCGGTTTTTAATGCTGGAGATGGCACAAATGGTCATCCGACCCAGGCCCTTCTCGATCTCCATGCAGCGAGACAGCGTTTCGGTAAGCTTGAAGGACGAAAGATGACCATTGTAGGTGATGTTTTACACAGCCGAGTAGCGCGAAGTGATATCCAGGCCTTTGGGAAAATGGGAGTACATGTAGTCCTTTCAGGGCCGCGGACTCTCATGCCTCTTTTTTATCAAGATTTAGGGGTCGACTATGAGCCTGATCCCCGCAAAGCTATTGCTGGTTCAGATATGGTGTATCTTCTCAGAATACAAAAAGAGCGCCAAGAGGAAGGGCTTATCCCTTCCATAGACGAATATCATAGACGGTATGGAGCTACGGAGACACGCGTCTCTCTGGCAAAACCTGAGGCTATAGTGATGCACCCAGGTCCCATCAATAGAGAGGTAGAAATTGCTTCTTCCGTTGCCGATGGAGAGAACAGCGTTATTTTAAAACAGGTAAGAAGCGGAGTAGCTGTACGAATGGCATTACTTTACCTTTGCTTGGGAGGTGCTCGTAATTGATTCTTTTAAAAAACGCTCAGCTTTTTGATGGGAAAGAATTGAGTGAGGAACCAATGGATGTCTTGGTGGAAGGTGGGATGGTAAAGAAAATAGCTCCTTCCATTGAATGTAAGGATGGCATAGAAGTTATAGATCTTCAAGGCAAAGTTCTTTGTCCAGGGTTTATTGACCTCCACGCCCATTTTAGAGACCCAGGTTTTGAGTGGCGAGAAGACATTATAAGTGGTGCTCAAGCTGCAGCGTCTGGTGGATATACAACAGTTGTGGCTATGCCTAATACCGATCCGGCAATAGATATTCCTTCTCTTGTGACTTACGTTGCAGAAAAAGGGAGACAGGCTGGAGCTGCCAGGGTTTTACCCAGCGCTTGTGTGAGCCATGGCAGAAAGGGAGAAATTATGGCTGAAATGGGGCTCCTGCGAGAGGCCGGAGCCGTTCTTTTCACAGATGACGGTGCCCCCGTTCGAACCTCTAAGCTTCTTCGAACAGCTCTTTTATATAGCCGAGATGTAGGGGCCGTGATAATGGAACATCCAGAGGATCCGTCCCTTACAGAGAAAGGGCAAGTGAACGAAGGGCGAGTGTCGGCGGTTAGTGGTTTAAAAGGTTTCCCCCATTCTGCTGAATATATTGACATAGAGAGAGGAATAGCTTTATCACGAGAGACAGGAGCACCTATCCATTTTACCCATGTGAGCACGGCACTTTCTTTCAAAGCTATTGCCAGTGCTAAAAAGGAGGGGCTTCCTGTTACCTGCGATGTTACACCTCACCACGTATCTTTAGACGAAAATAACGTCATTATCAGTCGTTACCACTCTGTTTATAAAGTCAATCCTCCTCTCAGGAGCCGAGAAGATGTAAAAGCAGCTTGGGAAGCCATTGCCGACGGAACTGTAGATGCTATCGCAACAGATCATGCACCATGGCACCTTAATGAAAAAGACCTTCCTTTTCAAGAAGCATCTTTTGGTATCGCTTCTTTAGAGTGTGCAGTAGCAGTTGTTCTTGATACATGGATTAAAATGGGACAACCTGTTGCTTTAAATCGACTTTTACAGCTCTTTACCTCGGGACCGGCATCTATCCTCCCTGCAGAATGGAGAAAGTTGGGCATTCTTAAAGAAGGAGCTGTTGCAGATTTGACTGTTCTGGATCTTGAAGAGTCGAAAGTAGTGGACGTGAATACTTGGAACAGTAAGGCTCGTCTGACCCCTTGGGATGGAGAGGTTCTGACTGGTTGGCCTGTAATGACCATTCTAGAGGGCCGGGTATGGCATAAAGGTCGTAGTCATGGATCGGATTGATCATAACGGGGTAATTTTAAAAATCCATCAACTTTCTTCTGAAGTTGCAGAAGCCACCATCCATTGCCCATCGGTGGCTTCTGCGGCGAGGCCGGGGCAATTTATAATGGTGAGGCAACAGGGAGTTTTAGACCCCCTGTTAGGTCGACCCCTAGCTGTAGCGGCAGTAAATGGAGAGACAATCACATTACTATTCCAGATTGTAGGAAAGTTTACCTCTCTTTTCGCTTCTTTGCCTCCAGGATCAAAGATGAACCTTCGCGGACCAATCGGGAATGGTTATTTATCGCGGCCTTCGCAGAATAAGCATATCCTTCTTGTTGCAGGAACTCTTGGAGCGGCTCCTCTCCTCTTTGCTTTTCAAAACTTCTCTCTTTGTTCTCGGAGTGATTTTGTTTTAGGCGTTCCAGGGAAAGGCTGGGAAGGCTTCGTTCGTTATACTCGGGAAAAAGTTTCTCGAATGACTGTTTGTTCCGATGATGGGACTTTAGGTATTCATGGCACAGCTTTGGCTGCGTTGCCAGATGCTCTAAACGAATGTATGGAAATTTGGGCGTGTGGTCCACTCCCCATGCTAAAAGCTCTTGCATTTAAGTATCCCGACCAAAAACATCAGATACGGGTAAGTCTCGATATGAAAATGGCTTGTGGTATAGGCGGATGTCTAGGCTGCGTTATAGATACATCTATGGGGCCCAAAAGGGTTTGTGTGGATGGTCCATTTTTCTTGGCAAGCGAGGTTCAATGGAATGACATGGCATAAATTATCGGAGGAAATAGCGGGTGTTCTTTTGGAAACACCTGTAATCATAGCTTCAGGAGTGTGGCCCTATGACCCTCAACTCTGGCGGAGGGGTAATCTCCCTGGCGTAGGAGCTCTCTGCACAAAGGCAGTTAGCTGTTCACCTCGCAGGGGCAATAAGGGAATTCGGGTATGGGAAACCTCCTGTGGCATGTTGAATAGTATTGGTCTCCAAAACACAGGGGTGCAAGATTTTCTTGCTCATAATCTTCCTTCCATTCAAGAAGGAGGCATGCCTTTTTTTGTAAATGTTGTTATGGAAAGCATAGGGGATACCCAGAAAACCCTTGATGCTTTGGCGGCTAAAAGAGAGATTACTTGTGGGGTGGAACTAAATATTTCTTGCCCCAACGTAGATGGTGATGGTATGGCTTGGGGGTTATCCCCAGAATCTACATTTCAAGCAGTAGCTGCAGCTCGGAAAGCATGGCCCGGTCCTCTGTTAGTTAAATTGACCCCTCAGGCTCTTGATATAGTAGCAGTTGCTAAGGCTGCTGAGGAAGCTGGCGCTGATGGTCTGGTTGTGGCTAATACGTGGTTGGGCATGGCTATTGATGTTAATGCGTGCCGTCCTGTATTTGAAAGAGTTTTTGCTGGTTTTTCAGGGCCAGCTGTTTTCCCTCTTGCTCTCCGTCTTGTGTGGCAAGTATGCGAGGCTGTTTCCTTGCCAGTCGTGGGGTGTGGAGGAGTGACTACATGGCAAGATGCTCTTTCCATGATTCTTGCTGGCGCTAGCGCAGTAGAGATAGGGACGTCTATGTTTGTTCATGCGGAAACACCAAGGCGGATTTGTGAGGGATTGTTGAAGTATGTAAATGATCGCAATATAGAGCATCTTCGGGACCTCCGTGGCCAAGCCCGGCGAGAGAAAGGAGAGGTATAAATGGTTAATCCTAGTGATAGACTGATCTTAGCTTTGGATGTAGATACTATTGAAGAAGGCCTACACACAGCCTCTTCCCTCAAAAGTGTTCTACATCGTATAAAAGTGGGGCACCAACTTTATGCCAAAGGTGGGCTTCAGTTTTTACATAGTCTCATGAAGATGGGATATAAAATATTCTTAGATCTGAAAATGCATGATATTCCCAATAGCGTACGGATGGGAGTAGAAGCGTTGGCTGGAGAAGGAATATGGGCTTTGACTCTTCATAGCGCAGGAGGACGTGCCATGCTTGAAGAAGCTTTGGAAGGACGAGATAGAGCGGGCAGTTCCATGTTGCTCTTGGGCGTAACAGTCCTGACGAGTATGAATGAAGAAATGTGGCAGGAAGTAGCTCCGGGTTGCCCATTGCAGGAAGCTTTACGGGCCCGGGCGGAAGTCTGTGCCGAAGTTGGTATTTCTGGCCTTGTCTGTTCTCCTCTGGATCTTCCTCTTATCAATAAAACTTCAGGGCGAAAACTTATAAAAGTAGTGCCAGGAATTCGTCCTTCAAAAGGATCTGATGACCAGGTTCGTACGGCAACCCCACGGGGAGCAGTGTCAAGTGGAGCTAATTATCTAGTTGTAGGGCGCCCCATTCTTCGGGCAGAAAATAGGCAAGAAGCAGTACGTGCTATATTGAAGGAAATAGAGGGGGCAATAACATGCAGCGAGGATTAGTGCAAGAACGGATACAAGAAATGATGCGAGATAGTGGAGCGCTTTTAGAAGGACATTTCCTTCTTTCTTCTGGCCTTCATAGCTCTAATTATTTGCAGTGTGCTCTCTTATTGAGATTCCCCGCATACGCTGCTTTTGCTGCCCAGGAAATAGCGCGGCTTGCAGAAAAGCTACAGCCTACCATTGTAGTAGCGCCGGCTTTAGGAGGACTTATTATTGGTCATGAAGTAGCTCGTGCCCTCAATATTCCTTTCATTTTTTGCGAAAGGGAAGAAGGGAAGATGAAACTGCGACGTTTCCCGTTCCCAGAAAAGGCAGGTGCGCTTGTGGTAGAAGATGTAATCACTACTGGTGGTTCTGTGCAGGAGGTAGGAAATTTCCTCGTGAACGGAGGGGCACGATGGCTTGCTACGGTTTGTATAGTTAACAGAAGTGGTGGAAAACATATATTACCCCACGAACCGCTCTCTCTCTGGAATGTCTCTTTCCCTGTATATAGACCGGAGGAGTGTCCTTATTGCGCGAAGGGGATTCCATGGCAAAAGCCGGGGAGCCGAAAATAGGAAGTGAAAAATATTGTGAGGCCTCTTAGAAGGGGCCTTTTTTGTTTTTGTGGATATACACTACAATATAAATATCTAGAGTAGCGGGAGGAAATAATGAAGAAAGTTTATCTCACTACAGCTCTTATTGTCTGTATTGTTGTGTTAGGTTTTGTTATTTTTAAAGAAACGTCACTATCGACGAAACCTCTCCCTCAAGGTCCTGCTGGCACAGAAGGTCTCGTAGAGGAAGTAGATCGGACTCTTCTTCTTACAGAAGAAGTTATTGCTGCGGGAGAAGCAAATATGGGGAGCCTCGATAGTGAATCTAAAGCTATTGTAAAATCTGTTATAGAAGATCTTAAAGAGAAGAGAGAAAGACTACGTGCAAGCCGTCTTAAACTTACCCCTACAGCAGGAGAAGAAACCTTAAAGGAACTGAGACAGAACCTTTCAGATTTGAAGAAAGAACTGGATTTATTAATAACCCCATAAACAGAATGGAAAGGAGATGCTCTTTTATGGAGACAGAGACTCTTTCTATAGCTCAATGTACTCATAAATTATTGCAAGAGTATATGGAAATACAGGAAGACCTTTTTAAGCCCTCTCTTCGAAAAGTCATTCCTATTCCTGGCATTTTTTGCCCAGTAGATTATAAAGAAACGTGTGGGAGATTAGGGGATATTTGTCGCCAGCTTGCTGAAGTTCGAGAAAAAATACGAGAACTTCGACCTGATAATAAAACTATCGATGGCCAGTTTCTCATACTCCAGAGGGCGTATATCTCTGGAATGATGGAGGCTGTCTTTTTCTTAAAAGAGATCTCTCAGCGACTTTATGAGCGGAGCTGTGGAGCAAAGGAATATTCTCGAGTTCAATATAAGGAAGATATGGAAATCTTTAAGGAGAAAGAGATTTCTTTCTTGAAAATTGGGTTGAAACTTAACAATATGATCCACAATCGTTAAAACTTGTTTTTGTCTTGTTTAAACTGCTTAAATGTCTATTCTTTAGACTTTAGAATTAAAGGGCATGGGGCGCTTGACATAAGGTGAATGGTCGTTGTACATTTTTTAGTGTACAAGTTGTATGTTACTTGTATGCAAGCTACAGACTAACCTCATTCTAGGGGGCGTTCCCATGCTCGGGCAACGAAAAAAAGATGTGGCTTACGAAAAAATAAGAAAGTTACTTCTTGATAAAGAGTATATTCAGAATCATGACATCTCTGAAAACTCTTTGGCCAAAATGTTACATATGAGCCGAACTCCTATACGAGAAGCTCTTCAGCGACTTCAAATGGAGGGGTATATAGAGATATTTCCGAATCGAGGCATTGTCCTGCGAGATATAACCCTCCTAGAAGCAAATGAAATATTAGACTTGCGAATGGCCATAGAGGAATTTGTTATCAGAAACGTACTCCCTTTCCTAAAAAAAGATCATTTCCAGGAAATAGATCGGAATTTAACCCTTCAAAAAGAAGCCATGGATAGGAATAATGTGGCTGAATACTTGGTATATGATCGAGCATTTCATGATTATTTCATATCTGTTTATGCCAACTCTCTCATTATTTCCACTTCACAACGAGTTCAAGATCGTTTTTTCTCAGTAGGTGTAAATGTTTTAAAGGGACCGGGGACAGTAGAACGGTCTTATCAACAACATTGTGATATTGTGCAAGCTTTGCGGAATAATAATGGGGATGCAGCAGCAGAAGCCATGCATATTCATATGGTTACTGGGAAGAAAAATCTTCTCTCTTAATGAACCTGACAAAGGAAGCCATGCGGGTTTATATACGGATTTTATGTATACATTGATATTTAAATAATAATTTTTGTAATGATTCTTATATTTTTTTAAAAATAAAGAATCAATTTAATTTATCAATATTAGGGGAGGGCTTGATATGTGTGCCAAAGCGGTTCGAAAAGAACCATCAATTCCCATTGAAGAATTTGACCGAGACACTCTTCGTTTTTTTTATGAAACCATGGTAAAAATTCGGCACTTTGAAGAGAAAGTCGAGGAGTTCTTCTTTGCAGGAGAAATTCCTGGTTTTGTCCATTTGTATATTGGGGAAGAGGCTGTAGCTGCAGGTGTTATGGCAAATCTTCGTAAAAGCGATTATATCCAGAGTACCCATAGGGGACATGGTCATACTATAGCGAAGGGTGCTCAGCTCAAGCAAATGATGGCAGAGATTTTTGGAAAAAAAGCTGGCTATTGCAAAGGTAAGGGAGGTTCTATGCATATAGCTGATTTTAGCGTAGGGATGTTGGGAGCTAATGGAGTTGTTGGCGGAGGCTTTGCCCTTGCTACAGGAGCAGCGCTGGCGCAAAAAATGCAGAAAACCCAGGGTGTTTCCGTTGTTTTTTTCGGTGATGGAGCTTCGAACCGGGGGACTTTTCATGAAGCTGCGAATATGGCAGCAGCTTGGAAGCTCCCGGTTATTTTTGTGTGTGAAAACAACCAATGGGCCTCAACAACTCCTTACCGCACTACTACGTCTGTGGAAGACATTGCAGATCGTGCTCAAGGGTACTCTATGCCTGGCGTTATTGTAGATGGGAATGATGTATTTGCTGTGTATGAGGCTGCCAGAGAGTTGGTAGAGCGGGCTAGGAGCGGTGAAGGCCCTTCACTTTTAGAAGCAAAAACGTATCGAATTAAAGGGCACTTTGTAGGGGATCCAGAAAAATATCGTACAAAAGAGGAAGTACAGAAGGTTTTTGATGAGACTGATCCGATCCCTCGTTTTATGGAGAGGGTTACAAAGTCTGGATCAATGTCTTTAGAGGAATTAGAGTCAATTGAAGAGTCTGTGGAGCAGTCCATTGCCGAGGCAATTCTTTTTGCCCAAAATGCTTCTGAACCTGATCCATCAGAGCTTTTTGAAGATCTTTACGTATAAGGCGGTGAAGACAGTGAAAATGCTCACATTTTCTCAGGCAACTCTGGAAGCAATGGATGAAGAAATGACCCGCGACGAGAGGGTCTTTGTTATGGGAGAAGATATTGCCCGTCAGGGAGGAATTTTTGGTCAATTTAAAGGGCTTCCCAACAAGTTTGGCAAGGAGCGAGTTATCGATACGCCTATTTCTGAAACAGCCATAGTGGGAGCAGCTGTGGGAGCGGCTCTGGCAGGAATGCGTCCTGTAGCTGATATGCATTTCGCCGATTTTATGGGCGTATGTATGGATGAAATATATAACCAGATGGCAAAAATTCATTATATGTTTGGAGGCCAGAAAACAATGCCCATGGTTCTCCGGGCTCCTGATGGCTTGATTAATCAGGCTGCAGCTCAGCATTCTCAGAGTATAGAGGCATGGTTCCAGCATGTTCCGGGGCTCAAAGTGGTAATCCCATCTAACCCAGCCGATGCCAAAGGGCTTTTGAAAGCTGCCATTCGTGACGATAATCCTGTAATTTATTTTGAACATAAGGCTTTATTCAGTATGAAAGGGGACGTTCCTGAAGAAGAGTACATTACTCCTATAGGAAAAGCGAAGGTAGTAAAAAAGGGGACAGATCTAACTCTTATATCTTATTCCAACACTATGCATTTAGCAGCTCAGGCCGCTGAAAAACTCGAGAAAGATGGTATTAGTGTCGAGCTTATAGACCTTCGAACCATTTCTCCTATTGATAAAGAAACGATTCTCAACTCAGTGGCCAAAACAAGTCGTCTTGCTATTGCCCATGAAGCCGTGAAACAGGGGGGCGTTGGAGGAGAAATAGCTGCCATAGTAGCGGAGGAGGGCCTAGATTATCTTGATGCACCTATTGTTCGCATAGGAGCACCTTTTACACCCATCCCCTTCGCTCGGCCGTTAGAACAAGCCTACAGAGTTACTTCAGATAAAATTTATAAAGCTATCAAGCAAATATTTTGATGGAGGATGATGTAGTGAAGGCAGGATCGACGGCTCTTTCGAGGATTGTAGTTGCGCGATTTGGTCCTGGTGAAGATTTTTTTCAATCGTTGATAGCTTTGTGCGAAAAAATGGAAGTGGAGTCAGGGGCTATTACTTCCATGATAGGCAGTCTTGAGGAAGCTACGATGGTTTGCGTAGCAAAAGATGAGAAGGGGCAGGCTCGTTATCTGGATCCTCTGTATATAGCAGGACCTCTCGAGTTTATAGGGGCTCAGGGTATTATTGGGAAAAATAAGGATGGTACAGTGGCTCTTCATCTTCATGGTTCTGTTGCTGGTTCAGATATGAGACCTCATGCAGGACATTTTGTAGATTCTGGAAGAAACAGGGTCCTTGCCACTATGGAAGTGGTGATTAGCGTTTTTGAAACGGTCCGTATGGTTCGGTCTTTTGATGAAGAGACGGGGTTTGTTCTGTTCAAGCTTTTTTCGCAATAGAAAATAAGTGATGGCTATATTCTCCAGCTTAAGGTTGGTAGCGTTTACAGGGGGGGTGAAAGGGGAGAGGAAAATTAAGAGTAGGTGTTTTCTGCTACACAACGTATCACAACTTTTATAACAGGAGGGCGTATAAATGCGAAAACTGGTAGCTTTATTAACCCTGGTTGTTCTTGTTTGCGGTCTTGCTGTTCCAGCTCTTGCTGCGTATAAAGACGAGTATAAAATGAGCGTTAATGTAGCCGCTCAAAGTGCGTGGGGTAAGGGCGCTGGGAAGTTTGCCGAGTTATTGGCAGAAAAGTCCGGCGGAAAGATAAACGTTAAAGTCTACTATTCAGCCCAACTCATGGCGGGGAAACAGACATCTGAGTTTATGATTGTTCGAAATGGGGCTGCAGATTTTGCTCTTTCTTCCACCATAAATTGGTCTCCTCAAGCAACAGAACTAAATCTTTTTGCCCTTCCTTTCTTTATTTCCAGCCAACCAAATCCTTATAAAGCTCTTGATGCCATGGAGGCTGGAGAGTCAGGAAAGATGATAGCTGATGCTTTGGAGAAAAAAGGCGTCACAGTCTTAGGGTGGGGAGAAAATGGGTTCCGAGAACTGACTAATGGCATTCGTCCCATAGTAAAGCCTGAAGATATGGCAAGTATGAAAATTCGCGTTGTAGGCAGCCCTCTGTACCTCGATATTTTTAAGGCCCTGGGGGCCAACCCTATTAATATGAACTGGGGAGAAGCTGTAACAGCATTCCAGCAAGGTGTTGTGGATGGACAGGAAAACCCCATTAATTCAGTTATTCTTCCCTATAAAGTCAATGAATTCCATAAATATCTTACCGATTGGCACTATGTAGTAGATCCCCTTATGTATGCTGTAAACAACAACATTTGGAAATCTTTCAGTCCAGAAGATCAGAAGCTCCTTCTGGAATGTGTAGCAGAGGCTTCGAAATATCAGATAGCCTTGTCACGCGTTGGTCTTGATGACGGGGAATCTTATGAATATCTCAAGAGTATCAATGAGTTGCCTGAAGTAACAGAGCCTTACAAGCATCTTGAAGGCCTGGGAATGGAAATAGTTCGCCTCAATGCGGATCAGGTAAAAGCCTTTGTAGAGAAAACACAACCTGTTTTCGATGCCTGGAAGAGCAAAATAGGAGAAGATCTTGTAAAGGCTGCAGAAGAAGACATGGCTTCTGTGAAGTAAGCGTTTTAAAAAGCTTCAAGATTCTTCTTAGAAGAATAGATGGGAGGGGGGTTTTCACCCTCCCACTCTTTCAGAAAGGAAAGGACTGTTTGCCTTATGCTGAGAAAAATATGGGATCGCTTTGAAGAAGTTGTAGGGGCTGTAATGCTGATGATTATGGTAAGCGTTGCGTTTCTTAATGTTGTAACACGCTATTTTATAAAATATTCTCTTTCATTTACTGAAGAATTGGAAGTCAATCTTTTTGTATGGCTTGTAATGCTCGGAACGTCTTTGGCTTTTAGAAAAGGAGCTAATCTGAGCATGACCTTTTTTTATGAACGGTTTTCAGAGAAAAAACGAGCCTTTTTCTTCCTTTGTTCTTCTGTGGCTACAATGCTCTTTTTTGGTATTTTGGCTTATTTAGGATACATCGAAGTTGTTGATGAAATAGCCCTGAATGTTACTACTGAATCTCTGGATATTCCAGTTTGGATATATACTATCGCAACGCCAGTTTTTTCAGTGCTCATTGTCATACGAATGGCGCAGTATACCTTAGAAGCTTATAAAAACCACCAATATTAGGGGGGATTAGAGTATGCATGCTATTTTGAAAGATCCTGCCTTATGGTCTCTTATCCTTTTTGTTGTTCCTCTTCTTTTTCGTTTCCCCATTGCTATTGCGTTAGGTGGAGCTGCTTTGGCGGTTTCATGGTTCTGGGGACTAGGATATCAAATGATTTCCTATAATTTTTTTGCTGGTATTGCTAAATTCCCCTTGTTAGCCATCCCTTTTTTTATTCTGGCTGGCATTATTATGGAAAAAGCGGGAATTGCCGAGAGAATTATCCGACTCATTAAAGAACTTGTAGGATCGGTTACTGGCGGTTTAGCAATAGCCACGGTGGGTGTGGCTACGTTCTGGGGAGCTGTAAGTGGCTCTGGTCCCGCCACGGTGGCAGCCCTTGGATTGATCCTTATCCCGGGAATGGCAATTGCAGGATACGATAAGGCGTTTGCAGCAGCAGTGGTTTCTGTGGCATCTGGGTTAGCGATTGTTATTCCTCCGAGCATTGCTTTTATAGTGTACGGCGTTGTGACAGAAACATCTGTGAGTGCTTTATTTGCCGCAGGGGTTATCCCTGGAATTGTTGTGGCTATTTTTATGATGATATTTGTGTATTTTATCAGTAAAAAACATGGTTATAGAGGGGCTCCGCGGGGTGGCAAAGTAGTTCTCATCCGAGCCTTTAAAGAGTCTTTTTGGGGACTACTTACTCCAATAATTATTCTTGGAGGTATTTACGGAGGAGTTTTTACGCCCACAGAAGCTGCTGCTGTGGCGGTTTTTTATGGTCTTTTTGTGGGAGTTTTTGTATATAAAACTATTACTATTAAGATTATGTTTGAAATTCTTTCTTCTACTGTAATATCTACGGCGGTGGTCATGATTGTTGTAACGTGTGCCGGGTTATATTCCTGGGTAGGAGCAACTGTGGGACTTATCGATAAAGCAGCCGCTCTTTTGCTTGGCCTTTCAGACAACCCTCTTATTATCCTTCTATTGATAAATGTGATTTTACTTTTCGCGGGAATGATTCTCGATGCAATTTCTATATATTATGTTTTCCTCCCTATTCTCGTTCCTATAATGGCTCATTTTGGATGGGATCCTATTTGGTTTGGTGTCATTATGACAGTAAATCTTGCTATTGGACAAGTAACGCCTCCTGTAGCAGTCAATCTCTACGTGGGCGCAAATATTAGTAATTTAACTATGGAACAGATTAGCAAGCCGGCTTTCCCTCTTATCTTTGCATCAATTCTTGCCCTTTTAGTTTTAATGCTTTTCCCATCTCTATCTACTTTTTTACCAAAGGCGTTTGGCCTATATTAAGGTTCCATAAGGAGGGTCATGATGGCTACTCTGGTTACTATGCCTAAATTAGGGCTGACTATGAATAGCGGAAGCATTGCGGAGTGGAAGAAAAAAGAAGGGGAATCGATAAAGAAGGGGGAGCCTTTCTTTGTTGTTGCTACCGATAAACTGACTTTTGACGTGGAATCACCAGAAGAAGGAGTTCTACTAAAAATACTCGTGCACGTACATGAAGACGTTCCAGTGGGGACACCTCTGGCTGTTGTGGGACAAGTAGGGGAAGATTACACGTCCCTTTTAGAAGAAAAAGATATAGTAAAGAGTGGCTCTCGCGATAGTATGGATATATCTTCCTCTGTGTCTACTCGATTAGTAAAAGCTTCTCCCCTCGCAAAAAAAACAGCTCGTGATCTTGGAATTGATATATCAGAGATAAAAGGAACAGGACCGGAGGGGCGTGTTGTAAAAAAAGATGTGGTGGCGTTTTCCCAGGCAGTTCCTCTGGTTCGTGGAGCTAAAGCCTCCCCTGTAGCTTGTAAGATGGCTTCAGATTTAGGAGTGGATTTGGCTACCATAGACAAAGAGGGTCGTATCATGAAGGAGGATGTAGCGGCTGCTCTGCTTTCCTCTCAAAAATCTCTTGCTTCGGCTCAGATAGGAAAACGGATTCCTCTAACAAATATGCGGAAAGTTATAGGGGAGAGGATGCTTCTTTCCGCTACGACTATTCCTAGTGTGACCTATAACATGGATGTGGATTTCTCCCAACTCATAACTATGAGGCAGACAATGAATAAGGGAATAGAAAAGAGGGGAATAAAGATATCTTTTAATGATATCTTTATGAAAATTTGTGCTCAGGCTCTTTTAGAGTTCCCCATGACAAATGCTAGTTTAGAGGAGCAAGAAGTTGTTCTGCATGAAAATGTGAACATAGGTTTGGCTGTTGCCGTGGAGGGTGGACTGGTTGTTCCCAACATAAAGGCAGTTCAAGATAAGAGTCTTCTGCAAATAGCTCTGGAATCTGCCGATATTGTGGAGCGAGCGCGATCAAATAGACTTGAGTTAGAGGAGATGCAAGGAGGAACTTTTACAATTACCAATCTAGGGATGTTTGGTGTACATAACTTTACTCCCATTATTAATCCACCAGAAGCTTGTATTCTCGGCATAAATGCTATTGTAGAAAAAACAGTGGTCGTTGGTGGAGAAATTAAGATTCTTCCTATCTCTACCTTATCTGTATCTGCCGATCACCGTTTAGTGGATGGGGCTGATGCCGCGAAGTTTATAGCTCGAATAAAAGAATTAGCGGAGAACCCCTACTTGCTTCTTTTGTAGGAAATATAAGGAGGCTTATGGCAACTCATGGCATACACAGTGACCATGCCTAAACTCGGCTTAACAATGAATGAAGGTACTATTTTAGAGTGGAAGAAAAAAGAAGGGGATTGGGTCAAGAAAGGGGAAGTCCTTTTCGTTGTGGGCACAGACAAATTGACTTTCGAGGTGGAAGCTCCTGAAAGCGGTTTCCTCGCATCTGTTGTAGTTTCATGTGGGGGAGCGGTACCTGTTTCGGCTCCCGTAGCTTTTCTTGCAGACAAAGGAGAAGATATTTCCTCTCTTCACCAAGAGAAAAAAACGCGGGAAGAAGAGTCTTTCACTCTAACAATCCCTCCTTCATCTTCCGAAAAGGAAGTCGTGGTTATTGGAGGGGGGCCTGGCGGATATGTAGCGGCTATTCGAGCTGCTCAGCTCGGAGCCCATGTAACCCTCATAGAGAAAAGATATCTTGGCGGAGCATGTCTGAATGTTGGGTGTATTCCTACAAAAGTGCTACTTCATACAATAGAACTTTATACAGCTTTGCATGACGGAGATATATTGGGGTTGGAAGTAGAGAAGATTTCTGTAAATTGGCAGAAACTTATGGAAAGAAAAAATCATGTAGTGGAACAACTGGTAGGTGGAGTTAGTGTCCTGCTGAAATCTAATGGGGTTTTTGTTTTAGAAGGGAAAGCGGAATTTATCTCCCCTAAAGCAGTAGAAGTAACATCTCCTCAAGGGGAAAAATCGATAGTTGAAGGAGATATTTTTATCATAGCAACAGGTTCGGAACCCACCATTCCACCTGTTCCCGGATTTGACCTCCCGGGAGTAATTACAAGTAACGAGGCCTTACGTTTGGAAAGTGTTCCATCTTCTATGATTGTAGTTGGCGGCGGGGTGATCGGACTGGAATTTGCTTCTATATATTCCTCTCTAGGTTGCAAGGTAACGGTGGTAGAAATGTTGCCAGATATTTTGCCTAACATAGACGAAGAAATAGCCGCAATTATTAAGGGGGTGCTTGCCAGGGATGGCGTTGTCTTTTATACATCGTCGAAAGTAACAGGCGTTCACAGAGGAACAAATGGGCTTACTGTTTTTGTAGAAAACGAAGAGGGAATATTGACGATCGAGGCTGAAAAGGTTTTGATAGCAGTAGGGAGACATCCCTTTACCCAAAACCTTGGATTAGAAAAAGCAGGGGTCTCCTCTGTACGAGGCCGAATAGGTGTAAATGTTTTTCTAGAGACCAATGTCCCCAATATTTATGCGATTGGAGACTGTGCTTCTCCTATTATGTTAGCCCATGTAGCCTCTCATGAGGGAATGGTAGCTGCTGAAAACGCTATGGGGCATAGAGTTAAAATAGATTATAAAACAGTTCCAAACACTATTTACACGTTTCCGGAAATAGCTGCAGTAGGCATGACTGAGCGTCAAGCTCGAGAGCAAGGTTTTCAGGTAAAGGTGGGGCGTTTCCCTCTCATTAATAATGGGAAATGTGTCATAATGAATCAACTTGATGGTCTGGTGAAATATGTGGTAGATGAAAAATACGGAGAAATTTTGGGAGTTCACATTATTGGGCCGCGAGCAACAGACCTTATCGTGGAAGGAGCCTTAGCGCTTCGTCTTGAGGCTACTGTGGAGGAAATTATTTCTACTGTCCACGCCCATCCTACCGTCGGAGAAGCTTTGGGAGAAGGTGCGCTTGCAGCTTTAGGGCGATCGATACATTTGCCTGCTAAAAATAAAAAGTAGAGAAAACTTATAAGAGGTAGAAAACATGGGGGAGGGGAGCTCATAAGAAGCTTCCTTCTCCTTTTTCTTTTTTCATCTAGAATGCATTTGTTCCATTTGTTCCAGTTGTTGCAATGGATAAACCTGACGTTTTTTTAATAAAAAGTCTCCAACGCGCTACACTTTTTGCCTTTCTGTTAGGGCTCTCTAACATTTGACCTCATGCGCTTGTGGTGGTAGATTATATTCCAATCGTGGTCGACCGGTCGACCACGTTCAAAATCTCACGCATTAGATACAGCATTTTAAGACAAAAGACTCCTTTAAAGAAGTATTTGAAGGCGCCATGTTCTTTTTCATGTCTATGTTCAGGCTGTGCCTTTATTAAAAAATATCTCTATATAAAATGTGGATAGCGGCTCAGAGAGAACGGTGCTAAGAGGCGTTGAAGAAAGAAGTTAGATAATGGAAAAGCACAGGTGTTTTATATTGCCCCTGTTTCTCGGCGTGGGAAACGAAGAATGCATTCTAAATGTAATGTATAAAATACAGATTATGTTGTAATTCCATACACTCTAAAATTATACTTTTAGTGAGGGGTGGTTGTCTGTGCTTAGGTACGTGATTCGGAGGATGTTGTTACTTATACCTGTAGTTCTGAGCGTTATGATCATTCTCTTCACAATTCTCTATTTTACTCCTGGAGATCCGGCACGAATTGCTCTTGGTCAGGAAGCAACTCCTGAGACTATAGAAGCGTTTCGCGCTGAGCATGGTTTGGATGACCCTTTCTTCGTGCAATTGGGGCGCTATCTTTATAAGGCAGTTTTTCACGGAGATCTTGGTTATTCCTATGCAATGAAGAGCCCTGTCTCCATGGAATTGGCCTCGCGTGTACCAGTTACTATGAAGCTCGCTTTTTGGGCTGTCACTTTTAGTACACTAGTGGGAATTCCATTGGGGGTTATTTGTGCAATTCGTCAGTATTCTTTGTTAGACAGTATCACGACTCTTGTAACTCTACTCGGTGTTTCCATGCCTACCTTTTGGACGGGCCTTCTTTTTATCCTCGCCTTTTCCGTGCATTTGGGATGGCTGCCTTCCATGGGATTTGATTCAGCAAGCCAAATGGTTTTGCCTATCATTACTTTGTCCGGATCGGCAGTGGCTCTCTTTGCCAGAATAACCAGATCGAGCATGTTAGAGGTTATTCGCTCCGATTATATTCGTACTGCTCGAGCTAAAGGACAAAAAGAAAGCATAGTCATTATGCGTCACGCCTTGCCCAATGCTATGATCCCAATTCTTACCATTATCAGTATGCAGTTTGGAATGCTTCTGGGAGGCTCTATTGTTACAGAGGCTATTTTTTCCATCTCTGGAGTGGGAAGATTGATGCTGGAGGCTATTAACATGCGTGATTACCCTATTATTCAGGGCGGAGTGCTGTTTATCTCTATAGCTTTCTGTTTTGTTAATTTGGCAGCGGATATCCTTTATGCTTTTGTCGACCCACGGATTCATGTGAAATAGAGGTGGAAGAGTCAGATGTTGAAGAATAATTCTATGATGAAATACACGCTTATAAGGTTGCGGAGGAATTACTTAGCTATTCTTGGCCTCGTTATCCTTCTCATATTAATAGGCATGGCAATATTTGCAGATCATCTTGCTCCTTATGGTTACGCTGAACAGGACTACATGATGATCCGAAAACCACCTTCTGCAGCCCACCTTTTAGGGACAGATGAGTTTGGACGAGATGTGTTGAGCCGGCTTATTTATGGTTCTAGGGTTTCGTTGCAAGTTGGCTTAATAGCTGTTTCCATTTCTTTAATTGCAGGAGGGGCTATTGGAGCTATTGCCGGATACTTCGGTGGGAAAATAGATAACTTCCTTATGCGTATTATGGATATTCAGCTTGCTATTCCAACTATCCTTTTAGCGATTGTCATATCCGCTGCTCTTGGGCCTGGCTTGTTTAACCTGATGGTGGCTGTAGGCATAACGTCTATTCCACGCTTTGCTCGTCTCACGAGAGCTTCGGTACTTTCTATAAAGGGTATGGAATTTATAGAAGCAGCCCGTGCTATGGGAGCCAGTCATACTCGTATAATTTTGCTCTATATATTACCGAACTGTGCGGCTCCTCTTATCGTTCAGTCTACTCTCAGTGTGGCGAATGCTATTCTTTTTGCAGCTACTTTGAGTTTCCTTGGCTTGGGTATTCAGCCTCCTTACCCTGAATGGGGAGGAATGCTTTCAGCCGCAAGGCCATATCTGAGAAACAGTGCGTATTTAAGCATTGCTCCTGGCTTGGCCATTATGATCACCATTATGGCTTTGAATTGTGTTGGTGATGGTCTGCGGGATGCCCTTGATCCGAAACAGAAACGGTAGGTGGACAGACATGATTGATGATAAATCTCTTCCTCTTCTTGATATACGAGACCTTTCCGTGCGTTTTAATACAGACTCGGGTGTTGTGGAGGCTGTTAACCATTTGAACCTTTTCCTTCATAAGGGGAAGGCTCTGGGGCTTGTAGGCGAGACAGGAGCAGGTAAAACTACAACGGCTCTTGCGGTGCTTCGGCTTATTCAGACACCTCCCGGGGAAGTTACAAACGGCGAAATTATTTTTGAAGGTCAGGACATTATGAAGATGACTGAAGCTGAAATGCGACATGTGCGCGGCGATCGAATTGCCATGATTTTCCAAGACCCCATGTCATCTCTCAATCCTATTATGACAGTGGAAGAGCAGATTATGGAAATGATCTCTCTTCACTCGAATTTATCTAAAGAGGATGCGCACAAACGCACTCTTGAAATGCTTCAGCTCGTCGGGATCAGAACAGAGAGGGCCAAAGATTATCCGCACCAGTTTTCTGGGGGAATGCGACAGCGGGTGGGTATTGCTATTGCTCTCGCCTGTAAGCCGAGCCTTCTCATCGCTGATGAAGCTACTACAGCTCTGGATGTCACTATTCAGGCACAGGTTTTAGAGCTCATAAAAGAGCTTCAATCGGTAGTGAAGACGTCGTTAATCCTTATTACTCACGATTTGGGAATTGTGTCTGAAATTTGTGATGATGTGGCGATTATGTATGCAGGTCGTCTCGTAGAGTATTCTAATATTCGTCAGCTGTACAGCAAACCGATGCATCCTTATACACAAGGTCTTTTTAACGCTGTTCCTAAACTTGATAGCGATATTAGTAAAAAGCTTGCAGTCATACCTGGACTTCCACCTGATCCAACGGATCTGCCGAAAGGGTGTTGTTTTTCTCCTCGTTGTCCTTATGCTCAGGATATTTGCCACAAAAAAGCTTGTGGTATGAAAGAGTATGAGCCGAATCATTTTGTTGATTGTTATTTCCCATTGGGTGTTGAAGGGGGTCGGCGATAGTGTGCGGACAGACCGAAACGAATGAAGCTTTTGTTGATATCAAGCATCTTAAGAAATACTTCAATGTCCATAAAGGCCTTTTGCATGCTGTGGATGACGTAACACTTACTATCCCTAAAGGGAAGACCCTTGGGCTCGTAGGAGAGTCTGGATGTGGAAAGTCAACTCTGGGAAGGGTTGTCATAGGCCTTATAGAAGCTACAGGCGGGGAAGTTCTTTTTGACGGGGAGGACGCTCTGAAATTTAATAAAGAACAAAGAAGCGAGTTCCGTAAAAGAGCCCAGATAGTATTTCAGGACCCCTTTTCATCGTTAAACCCAAGAATGTCAGTGTCGCAACTGATTGCAGAACCCTTGTTAATCAATAAGGCGTGCTCTGATAAAAAAGAAATGGATGTCAAGATTAAAACATTGATGGATACTGTGGGACTTGCTGAGCGTCTCGCCACATCCTTCCCTCATGAACTTGACGGAGGGCGACGTCAGCGTATTGGAATAGCCCGAGCTCTTGCTCTTGATCCGGAATTTATTGTTCTTGATGAGCCAGTATCTGCGTTAGATGTATGTATTCAGGCCCAAATTCTCAACCTTCTTGGTGATTTGCAGAGAGATCGGGATTATACCTATCTTTTTATATCTCATGATCTCAGCGTTGTCCGTTATGTCTCTGATGAAGTGGCTGTTATGTATCTGGGTCAGGTTGTAGAAAAGGCAGGTAATACAGTGCTTTTTAAAGAGCCTCTTCACCCTTATACACAAGCGTTGCTTTCAGCGGTGCCAGTTATAGACTTGGATAACAAGAATAAAAGGATTTTGCTTGAAGGAGATGTTCCTAGCCCGATTAATCCTCCATCAGGGTGCAGATTCGCAGGTCGTTGTGCCTATCGCCAAGAAATTTGTCAGAAGGAGACTCCAACCCTTACTGAGATTGAGCCAGGGCATTTTGTCTCTTGCCATTTTACGCGACATCTGGAACGTCATAAGTAATGAAAGC
This sequence comes from Aminobacterium mobile DSM 12262, assembly GCF_000526395.1. Lineage (NCBI taxonomy): Bacteria > Thermotogati > Synergistota > Synergistia > Synergistales > Aminobacteriaceae > Aminobacterium > Aminobacterium mobile. The sequence goes on from NZ_JAFZ01000001.1 coordinate 552,138, forward strand.
TATGGGAAACACGATACGCCAAGAGCCAGAACAATTTTTAGAACACGTACGTTGGTTTGTAGGTGTGCCTATAGGAACAAATCCTTTAATCCTGTGGGATATAAGTGTTTCCCTGGCTATTTTATGGGGAATCGCGGTCGTTTTCGTTACTTTTGTTCAATCTTTTTTGGGTGGGGTGACGATTGGAGTCTACGTGAGAACTGCTGTTATTTTTGCCAATTATCTTGTTGCATTTGCAGCAGGAGCCTTTGTGATTGTTGCCTTTCTACTCTTTCAAAACCATTATATAGTGCTCTATCGTTTTGATGTTGATAGGGTTTACAGTGAAAGTATGAAGGGAAAGTTTTTTTCCCTGAAAGACAGCGTGCATTGGCGCCCCTTCCCAGCAGATCCCGTTACAGTTACTTCCAAGCGAAATGTAACGAAGGCAGTTTCATGGAACAACGTACGTTGTTATCAGGCAGTAGATGCTCTTCGAACAATACTTCTTAAGGGGGAACGAGGAACTCTTTTGCGGATTTATTGTCCCAATGAAGGTACATATAGACGGGCTTTAACCTATATTCAAAAGCAATTGAAGGACAAAACTGCATAGAGAGGGTCCCTTTGTGGAACGGAGGCCGAGGCATGAAGGAATTTCTTGCACAGAAAGTTCGGGAGATATCGGATGATGTTATCCAATGGAGACACAGAATCCATGAAAATCCAGAACTAAGCTTTTGTGAAGTAGAAACGTCTAGGTTGATCGAAGAAAAACTACGTTCTTTTCATGTGGATGTGGTCCGCAGAATTGGTCGAAGTAAGACAGGTGTTTATGCGGAGCTTTATGGCACAGGAGATGGCCCTAAACGTTGTATAGGCCTTCGCGCTGATATTGATGCGCTGCCAATCCAAGAACAATCTGGAGTTCCATATGCTTCAAAAAAGGATGGAGTTTTTCATGGTTGTGGGCATGACTCTCATGCTGCTATTTTGCTTGGAACAGCTTGGCTTCTTAGCGAGATGAGGGATCAATTTTCTGGGTGCGTAAAGTTCTTTTTCCAACACGCAGAAGAAGTATTAGGTGGAGGGAAAGAGTTTATAGAGGCAGGCGTAATGGAGAGCCCTCATGTGGATGGGGTTTTGGCCCTTCACGCACTCCCAGATATATATGTGGGAGAAATAGGGGTTCGGGATGATTTTATGACTGCTGGTGTAGACGAGTTAAAAATAACAGTAGAAGGGAAACAGGCCCATGGAGGATATCCTCACTATGGAGTGGATACGATTCTTGCAGCCTCTACTATAGTGACCACTCTTCAAAGCTTGGGATCGCGGGAGTTAGCCCCTACTGACTGTGCTTTTGTCACCTTTGGCCGCATTGAAGGAGGAATATCTAATTCCTATATTGGCGGTCCTGTTGTTCTTGAAGGATCTATTCGTTATCTTCGTAAAACTACGCAAGAGCTATTTCATCGCCGAGTTTGTGAAATAGCGAAGAGCGTGGGGCAGGGACTTCGTGCAAAAGTCACAGTGGAGATTACGCCTGAAATAATTCCTACATGTGTAGATAAAAAATGGGTCAATCGTATTCGCCGAGTCTGCCAAAATGTGGAGTCTGTGAACCGCGTGGTGGATTTACCTTCGCCGGCTATGGGGGGCGAAGACTATGCATACTTTTTGGAAAAAGCACCTGGCGCGCTTTTCCGCTTAGGTGTCAGAACTCCCGAGGGACCGCACTGTCCAACTCACTCAGTTGATTTCTATGTTGATGACAAGGCAATTCCTATCGGTATGGAGGTGATGACAGGCGCAGTCCTTGACGCTCTTCAAGAAGATGAATGATCTTTCTATTCTACGTGGTAGCACCTATCATATTTTCAAGGAGTGACGGTATATGAAGGGAAAGAGCTTTTTAGGTTTATTGTTTGCAGTGGCAATGTTGACAATAGTGGCTACAACTGGCTTTGCAGCAGGGATGGACACGCTTACAGTAGGTTTCCCTGGAGATGCTAAAAGCCTTGATCCTCACAAAGCCACAGATACAATGTCTTTTGCCGTTATTAGACATATTAACGAGCCTCTTGTTACAGTAGATGGCAAGACAAAAGAACTTGTTCCCGTATTGGCTGAGCGCTGGGAGATATTGGACGACCAGACGTACAAGTTCTATCTCAAAAAAGGCGTAAAGTTTCACAACGGCGAAGAACTTACTGCCGAGGATGTAGTTTTTTCCCTGAAAAGAGCAGCTTCACCTGAGTCTCTCTTCGCAAAGTCAAGAGGAGCCTACATTGATCCAGAAGGCTTTGAAATTATTGATAAATATACCTTGATTGTAAAAACTCGTGGCCCTATAGGTGGTTGGCTAGAGTCTATGAAACACCCCTATGCAAATATTTTTAATAAGAAAGCTGTAGAAGAAGCAGGTGACGAATATTTCAGAAACCCTGTAGGAACAGGTCCCTTTGAATTTAAGAGCTGGGTAAAAGGCGAACGTATAGAGCTGACAGCCTTTGAAGATTACCATGGTAAGAAACCTAACTTTAAGAACCTGAATATCCTTATCCTTCCTGATGATAGCAGCCGTGTTATTGCTCTGGAAACAGGGTCTGTTGACATGATCTATGCTGTTCCACCAAGTGATTACGATCGGCTTAAAGATTCTTCCAAGGTAAAGGTTGTCAATGCGCCGGGACTTCGTATTCTGTACTTAGGGATGAACAACGATAAGAAGCCTCTGAATGATCCTCGCGTTCGTCTCGCTATTGATTATGCTCTTAACAAAGATGCTTTCAACGAGATCGTGTATCAGGGTAACTCTGTAAAACCTTATGGACCTCTGCCCACAGCAAGTACCTTTACTCCTGCAAATGCAGAACCCTGTCCCTATGATCCTGAAAAGGCAAAGGCTCTTTTGGCAGAGGCTGGGTATCCTGATGGAATCACGCTGGAACTTTGGACAGGTAACTTCCGGGATCGTGTTAGCGGAGCTACAGTCATTCAGTCCATGCTTGCCCAGGTGGGAATTAAAGTTAACATTCAGGTTTTTGAATCTGGAGTGTTGGACGGAAAAGCCAAGGGTAAGGATCACGACATGGTTATTGCCACATGGGGAATGCAGACAAACCGTGATGCTGGCATGTACTGGGTAGGACTTTTCCACTCTGGAGCTATTGGTTCATCAAACTGGGCTCGAATGAACGACTCTGTTTTTGAGCCTATTCTTAATAAAGCACAGATTACAGTAAACGCAAAGGAACGTGCCGCTCTTCTGCAGCAGGCTTGGGACAGGCTCTATGAAGTCCATCCCATCGTCCCTCTCGCAATTGCCGACGAGATATATGGCGGCCGAAAAGATCTTGTAGGCATGGAAGATTTTGCAGATGGGCAGCTTAACTATCTTGGAGATCTTTCCATACAAGAATAGCTTTTAAAGAGTTGACAGCGTTTATTTTGGGTGATTTGTAAAAACTCGGTCGCAACTCTAACTTCTTCCATAAAGGATGGATATATTATGGGTAAGAAAATCATTTTGCGTGCTTTGTGTGTCGCCTTGTTGCTTATGGTTTTAACGACAATGGGTTTCGCAGCTTCCATGGATGCATTTACTCTTGGTATTCCAGGAGACGCGAAAAGCCTTGATCCTCAAAAAGCTGTGGATAGTATGTCTTTTGCCGTTATTAAACATATTAATGAGCCTCTTGTTACGGTAGATGGCAAGACAAAAGAGCTTGTGCCTGTTTTAGCTGAGCGCTGGGAGATACTAGATGACCAGACTTATAAGTTTTATCTCAAAAAAGGCGTAAAGTTTCATAATGGTGATGAGCTGACAGCTGAAGATGTGGTTTACTCTTTAAAACGAGCCACATCCCCTGAATCTGTGTTTGCTGGCTCTAAGGGGAAATTTATCGATCCTGATGGTTTCCAGATTATCGATAAGTATACGGTAATTGTAAAAACTCGCGGACCTGTAGGCGGCTGGCTTGAGTCTATGAAACATCCTTATGCAAGTATATATAGCAAAAGAGCAGTGGAAGAAGCTGGTTCGGAATATTTCCGGAATCCTATAGGGACAGGCCCCTTTAAGTTCAAGAGTTGGGTAAAAGGCGAGCGTGTAGAGTTAACAGCATTTGAAGATTATCACGGTAAGAAACCTAACTTCAAGAATTTAACTTTCTTAGTCCTTCCTGATGATAGCAGCCGAGTGATCGCTCTTGAAACAGGTACAGTTGACATGATCTATGCGTTGCCTCCTTCTGATTGTGCCAGGTTGGAAGGGTCTTCTAAAGTGAAGGTTGTGGAAGCACCTGGACTTGTGCTTACGTATCTCGGAATGAATACTCAAAAGAAGCCCCTTAACGATCCTCGCATACGCCTCGCTATTGAGTACGCCTTAAACAAGGAAGCTTATAACGCAGTAGTGTACCAGGATAAATCTGTTGTTCCTGCCGGTCCTCTTCTTGCAGCGAGCACTTTTACTCCACAGGGAGTAAAATCTTATTCCTGCGATGTTCAGAAAGCGAAGGAACTTCTGAAAGAGGCTGGTTATGCTGATGGGATGACACTGGATTTGTGGATGAGCAACTTCCAGGAACAGGTTAATGGAGCTACTGTCATTCAGTCCATGCTTGCCCAGGTGGGAATCAAAGTTAACATTCAGGTTTTTGAATCTGGAGTGTTTGATGAGCAAGTAAAGAAAAATACCCATGATCTTATTATAAGCAGATGGGGCATGCAGACCAACCGAGATGCTGGCCAGTACTGGCTTCCTCTTTTCCATTCATCGAGCATTGGGGCTACAAACTGGACAGCGTTGAAAGACGAAACTCTTGATAGCTATATAGATACAGTGAATACCACTGTTGATGAAGGGAAACGAAAGGAACTCTTCCAGAAAATATGGGATCGGCTGGATGAACTCCATCCTGTGGTCGTCCTTACAGTGCCCAACGAGCTCTATGGCGCGCGAAAAGACTTGGTGGGGCTTGAGAACTTTTATGATGGCCGTTTGAATTATTTGGGAGACTTAGCCTTAGAAGACTAGTTTTCAAATCTATCGACCCTGTAGCCCTGCTTCGCCTTTGGGCCTTTTCTTATACGAGGGTGGAGCAGGGCCTTTTTAAAATATATTCCAAACGACGTTGTTGTTTTTATATAGCCTGCATCCTTTCTATAGACACAATCTCAATATTTAAATGTGAATAACAGGAGGAAAACATGGTGGATCACGACCGTTTCCAAAAACTGGTAGAGCTGTTAAACCAGAAAGAGCTGGATGCTGTTTTTCTTGCCCCCTCCTCTGATTTAAAGTATGTAACTGGACTAGATTTCCGACCAGACTCCCGCCTTAAAGGTGCTCTTGTTACAAAGGAAGGAAAAAGTTTCTTTTTATGCCCCTCTCTTCATAGAGGAGACGTGAAAAGCATTGAGAGAGATATTCCGATCCTAGAATGGAATGATAATGACTGGTTCCAAAATACTTTCAAAGAGGGGCTCTCTCGCGTAGGGTTGCCCCATTCTCCGCGAATTGCTTTCACGAGAGGTATTGAAGCCGGTGACATGATCGACGCTGTTCAAGGGACGAATGTGGAGTGTGTCAATGGCTTTTCACTCCTTGCTCCTATGCGATCTATAAAAAACAAAAAAGAACTCGAGCTTATGAGAAAAGCATCTTCTATGAATGACAAAATGATGGAAGCTGTCAAGGCTTATATTCGGCCGGGTATATATGAGAGCGATATTGTTAGATTCGTTATGAATTTCCACGAATCCCATGGGGGGGCTCCTCGTATTCCTGGCGTTAGTACGGGCCCCAATAGTGGGAAAGCTCACTATGCAAGAGACAATAACCGTGTAGTGCAAGAGAGAGATGTTGTCATGATTGATTCAGGGGGATGGTACGATGGATACAGTCATGACATGACGAGAACTTTTTTTGTTGGGACTCCAACAGATGAGCAGAGAAAAGTATATGAAATTGTTTTAGAAGCGCAGCTTGCGGCAGAGGAGAAAGTTCAAATTGGCGCTATTCCGAGAGATATTGATAGCGTAGCTCGAGATATTATCACAAAACATGGGTATGGTGAAGCTTTTAACCATCGTCTGGGGCATGGAATAGGCATGGATGGCCATGAGGCTCCTTATATATCCCAAGGAAATGATATTCCCCTTGTTGAGGGGAACTGTTTCAGCATAGAGCCGGGAATTTATCTTGAAGGTACGTTTGGAGTTCGTATTGAAGATCTTATGATGCTGACAGAGTCAGGTAAAGAAATCATCACATTATTCTCTAAAGAACTTACTATCCTATAAATCAAATATGATATGAAGGGACGGCGATCTTTCTTGGCTTCTGAAATTCTTCAGAAATCCTTTGATTTAAAAGAATATATTGTTCAAGTAAAACGTAAAATTCACCGAGAGCCAGAGCTCAGTATGCAAGAGGTTGCAACTACAGCTTTTGTTCAATCTGAGCTAAAAAAAATGGGAATAGAGATGGTTCCTCTTGGTTTAAACGTGGGAGTTTTAGGCATCATTGAGGGGAAGAAAAAAGGGAAAGGAAAGGTTACGGCTCTCCGCGCAGATATGGACGCTCTTCCTATCCAGGAGACGGCAGATGTGCCAGATAAGTCTATCGTTCCGGGTGTAATGCATGCTTGTGGCCACGATTGCCATACAGCCATGCTGTTAGGCGCAGCTAAAATACTTCTAGGTATGAAAGATCACTTTTCCGGAACAGTGAAGCTCCTCTTTCAGCCGGCGGAAGAAAATCTGGACGGCTCAAAATATATGATAGAGCAAGGTGTTCTTGATAACCCGAAGGTTGATTATATTTTGGGCCTTCACGGGCATTCCTTTTATAACATTGGTGAGATAGCTTTGCGAGAGGGGGCATATATGGCCTCTTCTGACTTCTTTACCGTTAAAATTACTGGAGCGAGTGGTCATGGAGCGTATCCTCACCGTACAGGTTGTGATCCTATATTAGCTGCCTCGAATTCTGTAATGGCCATTCAAAGTATCATCACTCGGCAAATTGATGCCCTCGATAATGTTGTGATCTCTGTTTGTGAAATTCACGGCGGTACAGCAAAGAATATTATTCCTGAAACAGTAGAATTTTCGGGATCCGTCAGATGCCAGAATATGGAGACGAGAAATACGATAGAAGAACGTATTCGTGATGTTGTTCAGGGAGTGGCTTCTAGCTACAAATGTGAAGCGAAACTAGATTATCATTATGGAGTTCCACCTCTGACGAACTCTCCAGAAGTAGCAAAAATTGTTCGAGAGAGTGCACAGAAACTAATTGGAGAACAGAGCGTAAAGTATATTGATATTCCAGCAATGGGCTCTGAAGATTTTTCTAGATACTTAGAAGTTGTCCCAGAGGGTGTTTTTGCACGTTTAGGCCTATGTGATCCTCAAAAGGGTGCGCCTGTTTTTCATAATGGCAGCTTTGTTTTCCCAGAAGAGGCCCTTCCATATGGCACAGCTTTGTTTGTTCAGTTTGTTCTTGAGGCAAATCAGTAGAATAAATACGTTACGGAGAAAAATTCTTTTATTGAAATATTCTTATAACCTATAATTATATCATGAAAACTGTTATTTATTCGTAATAAAGGTATCAATATGACTTTTTAGGTTGACCAGTGTCCTTTTAGATGGTAAATTTCATTTTGGTCGACCAATTAATCGGCCAAGATGGGGGAAATGCGTATGCCAGAAGAGCAGAGGCACAATACCAATCTTCAAGGAAAATTAAAAGACCTTGTTATTCGTCATATTCGAGAGCAGGTTTTTGAGAAAAAATCGTTGCGCTGTGGAGATCAAATTAATGAAAGAGAGCTTTCTCGTACTTTAGGTGTGAGCAGGTCCCCTGTTCGCGAAGCTTTGAATGAGCTGGAAGAACAGGGGTTAATCTACTCAATCAGATATAAAGGCTGGTTTGTTTCGACTTTCCGAGAAGAAGATTTTTTTGAGATCAATAAGTTGCGTGTCCTTTTGGAACACACTCTTCTGGAATCTGTTATTGTTGAAGGAGGACCAAGCAAGAAAGATATAGAGCAGCTCGAAGTTCTCAATAAAGAACTGTACGAGATTATGAACAGTCCTGATTTGGGAGATAAAAAGGCATTCGAGTTTGCTGAGAAGGAGATGACGTTTCACTCCTATCTTTGCTCTCTTGCTCAAAGCGATTGTTTTTGGACTAAAAAGATGCTCAGAAATCTTTTCTATCAAATTCGTTGTTCTTTCGACAGATGGCTTTATAAGGACTGGCAGATGAAGGCTAGCGTTGCAACCCACGACATGATTATTCAATGTCTGAAAAGAAAAGAGTTAGAAAAACTGCGAGCCTTACTATTTCGAAGGTTAGGAAGAGAGGCTGTTATTTCTCCAGGCAATCAACGTAATACAGAGTGATAAAATCCCATATCATGGTTGTTTCTCTTTTTTCCACAGCTTCACGTAGTGGTAGAGAGGGGCCAAGAATAAAGAAGAGATGGCAATGGGAGAGATTATTAAGAGAAATCTCTCCCATTTTCTTTTTTCTATTTTTATTCTTCCAGACGGAAAAGAGCGTCTTTAAAGCATTCAGTAAGGGTTGGATGTGGATGTATGGTTCGGGCTACATCCCGTGCCGTCATCCCTTGTGCTACTGCTAAGGCTGCCTCGCCAATGAGAGAGGAAGCTTCAGGTCCCGCAATGTGAACACCGAGAATCTGCCCATTTTCTTTAGAGGCTATGACTTTGATAAACCCGTCTGTCTCATTAAGAGCTTGGGCCATTCCATTTCCTAAGAAATAGGCGCGGGCCGTTTTTATAGGGATATTACGTGCCTCAGCTTCATCCTCGGTAATGCCAGCTACAGCAATCTCGGGGTCTGTAAAAACACACCATGGAACGTGATCTGGATTAATAATATATTCTCGGCCAAGAATGTGCTCTATGGCAGCTAAAGCATGATATTCTGCCAGATGGGCCAGCATCATTCCACCGGTTACATCACCGATGGCATAAACATCAGGTATGTTTGTCTGCATATGTTTATCCACGGTAATCCCTTTTTTGGAATAGTTTATGCCACTTGTCTCAAGGCCGTACCCATCAAGAATAGGAACCATACTTGAGGCGAGGAGAAAACGGTCACAGATAATCTTTTCAGCTCCTTTAGGAGTTGTTCCATAAAGAGCTATATGTCCTTCTTCTCGAACGGCTTTTTCTGGGGTGAAGTAATCAACCATTTTGATCTTCATCTTTTTGAGAGACTGGATAAGCTTTTTCTTTATGTCTTTATCTGAACGACGCAAAACTTGATCAGAATGTTTCAATATCGTCACTTCTCGTCCCATTCGACGAAGAAGAACAGCGAGTTCTACTGCGATAACGCCAGCTCCTATTACTGCCACCGATTTAATATTCCCGCATTCAGGATATTTCCAAAGTTCAGGATACATTACAGCATAATCTCCAGTAATAGCTTCCGGTAAATCGCTGCCCTCGAAGGCCATAGCCAGAGATCTGGCTCCGGTAGCTATAATAAGATGTTTCCCTTCTATAAGGCGTTCCCCATCTGATGTCTGAACCTTTACGACCTTTGTTCCTTCAACGTGCTGTAGCGTACCTGTTCCGTGGACTACATCCACGCCAGACATACGCATAAGGGTAGAGATCCCTTCCTGCAACTTCCCTACAATCTGTTCTTTATGAGCCCACATGTCTTCAACAGATCCGTGCCCACCAACAATGCGAGCATAATAGGCTTTTGTGGGTATGCAGCCTCTGTTGAGGCATGTTCCACCAAGTCGATCTTTTTCGATCATAGCTGTTTTCAAACCGTTTTTGGCAGCGAGCTCGGCGGCCTTATTTCCTCCAGGACCCCCACCAAGGACGATTACATCGTACATAAATCCACCTCCTGCTATTTCCCATGAAAGAAAGGGACCCGGTAGAGAAATATTCCTCCGGGCCCCTTTCGCTTCGTGTCTCTTATTATTCTTCTTCAGGCTGCCAGCGGAGCACGGGCTTTCTGGCAGCTTGCGTTTCGTCAAGCCTGGAAACGATAGTGCAGTACGGAGCATCCTTGAAGCATTCAGGTTTCTCTTCAGCTTCCTTAGCTATAGCTAGGAGAGCTTGTATGAATGCATCAATTTCTTCTTTGCTTTCTGTTTCTGGTGGTTCTATCATTATGGCTTCTTCCACGAGATGTGGGAAGTAGACTGTGGATGGGTGGAATCCATAATCCATCAGTCTCTTTGCCATATCAAGAGTAGACACTCCAAATTCATTATGCTGCTTTTTCCCCGATAAAACAAACTCATGTTTGCATATCCTATCGAAATCAAGAACAAAATCTTTTTTGAGCATCGCCTGTGCGTAATTCGCATTAAGAACGGCATTTTCTGCCACTGCTCTTAATCCATCTGGCCCCATAGTTCGAATATACGTGTAGGCTCTGACCAACACTCCAAAATTGCCGTAGAAAGAACGTACTTTCCCTATAGAAAGAGGTCGGTCGTAATCGAAGTCATACGTATTATCGTTGTTCTTCACCACTAATGGAGAGGGTAAGAAAGGAACGAGTTTCTCGCAAACGCCAACTGGACCTGAGCCAGGCCCCCCTCCGCCGTGAGGTGTACTGAAAGATTTATGGAGGTTGAGGTGTATAACATCGAATCCCATATCGCCAGGTCGAGCTTTTCCGAGAATAGCGTTCGCATTTGCTCCATCATAGTAAAGAAGGCCACCTGCGTCGTGAATGATCTTCGCAATTTCTAGGATATCTTCTTCAAAGAGCCCCAATGTGTTGGGGTTGGTGAGCATAATGCCGGCGATTTCGTCAGACATAAGGGCTTTTAGAGCTTCAATATCTACATTGCCCCGTTCGTTGGATTTTACTTCAACGACTTCGAATCCGGCCACAGCAGCTGATGCAGGGTTTGTCCCATGAGCCGTATCAGGTACGATCATCTTCGTTCTCTTCGTATCGCCGCGATGCTGGTGATAGGCTTTGATGATCATATTCCCTGTGAGTTCTCCATGAGCTCCTGCTGCGGGCTGTAGGGAGACGGCTTTCATTCCGGTGATTTCTGCCAGCATCTCAGAAAGCTCGTATATGAGAGCCAATGCCCCCTGAACGGTTTTCGTATCCTGCAATGGATGTATCTCAGAGAACCCTGTAAGTTTGGCCATGTCCTCGTTTAGTTTGGGGTTGTACTTCATAGTACAGGAACCAAGAGGATAGAGCCCCTCGTCTACAGCGTAATTTAACTGAGAAAGACGAGTAAAGTGACGTACCACGTCGACCTCGCTTACCTCGGGAAGATCTGCTTCCTCTTTCCTCAACATGGCGTGAGGAATAATGCTCTCGACGTCTTTTTTAGGTACATCTAGCTTTGGAAGAGAGTATCCTTTACGCCCCGGCACGCTTTTCTCAAAAATGGGCGGTACAAGCCTAATCATGCCTTATTCCCCCCTTGCGATCCGGGCAAACCGGTCAATTTCATCACGAGTTCGTTTCTCTGTGACTGCAACAAGCCAAGAGTTTTCGAGCTCAGGATATTCTCGGGACAAGGAGTATCCGCCAATGAACCCTTGCTCGAAAAGACGCTTGTTGAGAGCCTCTGGTGTTTCCGGGCAAATTACGGCAAATTCCCGGAAGAAAGGTGCATCGAAAAGAGGCTTGAATTTTTTATCTTCAATAAGAAGATCGCGAGTGTAAGCAGCTTTTTGCAGACACGCTTCTGCTACTTCTCGAAGTCCTTTTTTGCCCATGAGACTCATATAAATTGTCGCCATAACAATATTTAAGTTGTGGTTAGAGCAGATATTTGAAGTGGCCTTTTCGCGCCGAATGTGTTGTTCTCGAGCCTGAAGGGTCAAGACGTAACCTGTTTTCCCATTTCTGTCCAGAGTTTGTCCTACAACACGTCCGGGGATTTTTCGCATGTATTTTTTGGTAACAGCAAGGAAACCAAATCCAGGGCCACCAAAAGACATAGCATTCCCCATGGGCTGTCCATCACCAATAACTGCATCTGCTCCAAAAGTTACAGGAGGTTCTAAAAGGCTAAGAGCCATAAGGTCCGTAGCTACAGCAAAGAGAGCGCCAGCATTTTTTACAATCTCCCCAATACCTTTCAGGTCTTCAAGAGCTCCGAAGAAATTAGGAGTTTGAACGAAGACAGCTGCAATGTTATCAGAAAGATGTTTTTTTAGATCGTCCACATCAAGCTGCCCATTTTTGAAACCTATTTCCGTTACTTTGATATGTTGATATGGAGCATATGTTTCAAGTACTTTTTTACTTTCAGGATTTGCGGAACGAGCTACGAGCACTTCGCTTCGTTTTGTAGATGCAGCAGCCATAAAAGCTACCTCAGCCATGGCTGTAGCTCCATCATACATGGAAGCATTTGCCACATCCATACCCGTAAGTTCACATATCATAGTCTGATATTCGAATATGGTTTGTAGAGTTCCCTGGCTTACCTCTGGCTGATAAGGAGTGTAGCTGGTTAAAAACTCCTGTCTGCCAGCCAGATGATTTACCACTGTGGGTATAAAGTGGTCATAAACCCCGGCTCCAAGAAAACAAGCGTAGTCCTGAGCATTCGCATTTTGCGCAGCCATAGAAGATATCTGGCGAGAGAGCTCCAGCTCAGAAAGGGCTGAGGGAATATTAAGATTTTTACCCAACCGAATCGACTCTGGTATATCGGCAAAGAGACTATCTATAGAAGACACTCCGACAGTTCGAAGCATCTCTTGCCGCTGTTCTTCTGTATTTGGGATAAACCGTGCCATATATTTACGCCCCCTCTTGGGTTTCGAGGCTGTCACACAGCTTCTTATAGGCCTCCCAGTCTAAAAGGTTATCAAGTTCGGACGGATCAGACATTTCCAAAACAGCAATCCAACTTGCATAGGGATCTTCATTCACAAGTTCAGGAGAGTCTTCCAGTTCAGAGTTGCTTTCAACAATAGTTCCGCTTACTGGAGAGTAGACATCGTTCGCGCCCTTAACAGACTCGACTACGCAGAAGTCGCTTCCAGCAGATACCTCTGCTCCTTCTTCAGGAAGCTCTACATAAACAATGTCGCCCATAGCGTGCTGAGCATAATCTGTAATACCAATTCGAGCCTTACCGTCTTCTACTTTTACCCATTCGTGAGTCTCTGTGTACTTCAGTTCTTTAAGCACCTTTGCCATTATTCTAGACCTCCTTTTCTCTTTTACCGTTTGTAGTGTTTTTGATAAAAAGGTTTTTTTACCTTTTTTGCTTTTTTCTCTTTACCGTGAATAACGATAAGCATCTCTTCTTCATTAGCTGCATCGGCTTCCACTAGAGCAAGGGCGATACTTTTCTCAAGACTTGGGGAATAACCACCAGTAGTAACCCTTCCAATGGTCTGCCCTTTCGCTCTGACTTCATAATGTTCCCGGGGAATTCCCTTGTCTACCATTTCAAGAGCTACTGTTTTACGAGGAACTCCCTTTTCTTTCATCGCAGCGAGACAATCTCTCCCTATGAAAGCGGTATCAAGTTTTACAAAGAATCCTAATCCTGCTTCAAGAGGAGTAATATGAGCCCCGAGCTCATGTCCGTAAAGAGGCAGTCCAGCTTCGAAGCGAAGACTATCTCTGCAACCAAGTCCTGCCGGAAGAATTCCGAACTCTTTTCCTGCTTCCATGATGGCATCCCACACCTTAGGGCCATCATTCCACGGTACGTAAATTTCGAAACCATCTTCTCCTGTGTAGCCTGTTCGGGAGACAAGGGCCTTGGCTCCCGCTACGTCCACATTTTCTACAAAGCGAAAGAAACCGAGATCCTTGGGATCGAACTTCGCAATTTTCGCAAGGATTGCTTCTGCTTTGGGGCCCTGAAGAGCAACCTCGCTATATTGCGGAGAAAGGTCTTCCACAGAAGCTCCCTCTCTTACATGGTCTTGTAGCCACATAACATCCTTTTCTGTGTTGGAAGCGTTGATAACGAGGAAATAATTCTCTTTGGAAACTTTGTAGATCAAAAGGTCGTCTACAACTCCTCCGTTGGGGTAGCACATGAAAGTATAGATGACCTGTCCTTCTTCCATAGCGGTAACATCGTTGCTCATCATGTACTGAAGCCATTCCTCAGCCTTAGGACCCGTAACCCGTACCTCTCCCATGTGTGAAACATCGAAAATACCGGCTGCAGATCGCACTCTCCGATGCTCTTCGACTATTCCTGCCTCGTAATGGACAGGAAGTTCCCAGCCGCCAAAATCGACCATTTTCCCATTATGGGCTAGGTGCTTTTCATATAGCGCTGTTTGTCTCACAACCTCACCTCCATGTCATGTTAAAACATCTTGGCCCACTCTGTTTCAAGCCAAGTTGCCAAATCGTCTACTTCTTGGGGAATAGAACCTTTATAGTCTCTTCGCAATGCCTGTGCTAAATCAGTTCCATTAAGAGGAATGCCCTGGAAACAGGGAGCCAAATTGGCAATAAGCTCTGCATCCATCGCATCGGAATAGACGACACTGCGACTCACGTTTCCTCCCTGAACGTGAAAACCTACTTGTACGTGCCCCCACTCAAAACGATGTTCCAATTCCACATCAAAGTCGGGAGTACGACCATAAATCCATGATGCGCTTTGATATTTTTCATAAAGCTTCTGCATGGGGAGTGTATGACTGAGTTCTTCCAGTGATAATTCGTCGCCTTTCCCGCCATATTCTGCAAGAAAAGCTGTTTGTAAGGCTTCTTTGAGTTTCGGAATTGTTAAAGAAGAATTTATCTCTTTTAAGTTAATGACGCGAGAACGCACTGAATCTATCCCTTTAGCCTGGAGTTTCGCGGTAGGTGGCTGAAGATAACGAGCCATTCTCTCTATGTCCACATCAACTAAGAGTGTTCCATGATGGTAGCGACCAGCTTTCCCCATATAGAAAGCATTTCCTGAAAACTTTCGTTCGTCCACGAAAATATCGTTTCTACCACCGAAATACGCAGGTATATTCAGTAACCGAAGCCCCGCGATAATAACCTTAATTTGTCGAATAAAGTCATAAGTAAGGGGAGATGCAAGAAAGGTAAAGTTCAGATTCCCAAGATCATGATAAACAGCACCCCCACCGGAGAGGCGCCGAGCTAATTTCCCATTTTCCGCTGATAGGAGAGTTGTTCTACATTCCTTCCACGCATTCTGATTCCGTCCTATTACCACAGTATGCTGGTTTTGCCAAAGATACAACATCACTCCACGGTCAGCTACTTGGGAGAGGAGATATTCCTCAAGGGCTAGGTTCATCCATGGGTCGAAAAAAGGAGATTCGGCGAGAAAAGTTTTCACGTTCGACACGTTCTACGGCACCCCCTGAAACAAAAAGCCCCAGCTTATTTCCTTTTTTGAGGCCACGCTTTGAAGCTCCCGACCACTCAACCAGGACTCGCTTTTTTGCGACATTTTGGGGCTCAAGGTATTATGTTATTTAAGATACAAACTACTTAGTGCAATGAATAACTTAAGTCTATCGAATATTGAGTTAAAGTCAACGTGCAGAACAGTAGAAAATAAATTCAGAATTAACGGGCAATTCATGGAACGTATCCTATGATGATTATATGCTATAGTGAAACTATATGGTCATATGACAAGCTATTTTCATGAATGTTAATTATACTACAAATACATGAGGTACAGTAAAAAGGAGGAACGTGCTATATGAACAGGAAGTTAGGGTTGTTTATTTCAGTGCTTCTTCTATCGTTGGTCTGCATTTTGCCCTTGCAGGCTTGGGGCGGAGACCTTGTTGTCTATTCAAGCGTCGATGAGGAAAACGCTCGTCACCTTCTTGAGTCGTTTTCACAAGATACTGGTGTGAAGGTCCAGATGGTTTTTCTGTCTTCAGGGCCAGCTTTGAGCCGTATCGAGGCAGAAAAAGCGAACCCTCAGGCTGATGTTTGGTTTGGAGCCCCTAATGAGAACCATATTGTGGCTAAAGATCGAGGTTTGACTCAGTCATACCTTTCTCCCGAGGCAGCAAATCTGGCTTCTAATTTTAAAGATGAGGAAGGGTATTGGCATGCTTTTTATATGAATCCTATAGGGATTGGTGTTTTGCCGGATGCTCTGGAAGAAGAGGGAATTTCTATTCCGAGTTCATGGGAAGATCTTAAAAACACAAAGTTAAAGGGAATGATCCAGATGCCTTCTCCGCAGGCTTCTGGAACGGCATTTGCCATTATGATGAATCTTATATCTATTTACGGTGAAGATGGTGCCTTTGAGTATATGAAAGCTCTTAATCCTAACATTCAGACCTACACCCAGAGTGGCACAGGCCCCAGCAAGAACTTAGCCATAAAAGAAGCAAAAGTAGCCATTCAGTTTACTCCTGCTTTCTTGAAACTTGTGGATGAAGGCTTCCCAGCAAAAGTAATATTCCCTGAAGAAGGGGTTGGGTATGAGGCTGCGGCTCTTTCCATTTTGCAAGGAGCTAAAAACATAGACGAAGCGAAGAAACTTGTAGATTGGATTCTGTCGAAACAGGGACAACAGGCTTTAAGTGAGAACAAAACTTATTTCTTCCCTGTGCGAAGCGATGTATCGGCAGGTGCAGGTTTGCCGGCTCTCGCAGAGATCAAATTGGTGGACTACGATAGAGAAGCTGCGGCTAAAGATAAGGATCGCCTGATTGAACGTTGGGTAACAGAGGTCCTTGGACAATAGTCTTTGTTAAAAATTACAGGGGTCGGGAGCTTTCTCCCGCCCCTTTTTTCAGGAGGTCCTTTTATGGTGCCTTTTCGACGAGCTCGGCGTGAATTGCAGTTGCTCTGGCGAGATCCTCTACTCGCTTTCCTCGTTGCTCTTGTTGCAATTTCCTTGCTTATATTTGTGTTGTATCCTCTCATTTCTGTCCTTTTAAAAAGTTTCCAAACTCAGGCGGGTGTTTTTTCTTTCGCTAATTACCGACGTTTTTTTACGTTCCGTTATTTGCGGAGCGCTCTTGTAAATAGCCTTTTAGTGGGTTTCTTTACAGGAATTATAGGAGTTTTCATTGGGTATATAGCTGCTTTTACTGTTACTCGTACGGCTATCCCTTGTAAACGGCTTCTTCATGTCCTTTTTATTCTTCCTATTATTTCCCCTCCTTTTACCAGTTCTCTATCCATTCTTATGTTATTCGGTGCCAATGGACTGGTCACGAAGGGTGTTTTGGGGTTGAAAAATTTTAGCATCTATGGCTTTAAGGGAGTATTGTTATCTCAGGTCTTTACTTTTGCTCCAGTCGCATACCTTACTCTTCGTGGTGTATTAGAATCTCTCAATCCTACCTTGGAGGATGCAGCGATGAATGTCGGGGCTTCTCGATGGCAGACTTTTATTAAAGTTACTTTTCCATTAAGTTTGCCGGGGATTGCGAGCGCTTTTCTCGTTGTTCTTATTGAATCCCTCGCAGATTTTGGGAACCCTCTGGTTCTTGCTGGGAGCAGATTTCCCATGCTCTCCACTCAGGCCTATCTCGAAATTACAGGCTCCTTCAATCTGCCTTTAGGAGCTGCACTTGCTGTAGTGTTGCTTATCCCGTCTATTACTGCTTTTGCTGTTCAGCGTTATTACCTTGAAAAACGACAATATACCACGGTTACTGGCAAGCCTGTCTCTTCCTCGTCCAAATTAGTGAGCCGTGGGGCAAGAAAATGCCTTCAGTCTTTTGTGATTGTTTTTGCCTCTCTCGTCTTGCTTTTTTACGGTACTATCTTCTTGGGAGCTGTAACGCAGGTGTGGGGATATGATTTCTCCCTTACTTTTAAACATTTTGCCTATGCTTTAGGTGTAGGCTTCGGTGCCATTAAAGATACTCTTGTTGTAGCTGCTTTAGCTACACCTGTCTCTGGATTGTTGGGGATGCTCATAGCCTTCATGGTTGTTCGCTTGACCTTTCCCGGAAAGGGAGCATTGGAATTCCTTTCTATTTTGAATTTTGCAGTACCTGGGACGGTGGTGGGCATTGGGTATATTTTAGCCTTCAACAAAAAACCAATTCTTCTTATTGGTACCCTCGCCATTCTTGTTTTAAATTTTATTTTTCGATATATTCCAGTTGGGATCCAGTCTGGAGTTGCTGTCTTGAGACAAATTGATCCCACTATAGAAGAAGCGGCGCGAAATTTAGGCGCAGACGGTGTTACGACATTTAGAAAAATTACTCTTCCCCTCATAGCACCGGCTTTTTTCTCCGGGCTTGTCTTTGCCTTTGTAAGAGCGATGACAGCTATTAGTGCTGCTATTTTCCTTGTTTCTGCTCGATGGAATCTCTTGACAGTTCAAATACTTAACGAAGTGGGATCGGGGAGATTGGGAGTGGCAGCAGCCTTTAGCGTTATTTTGGTCGCGATTGTGCTTTGTGCCATTGTCGTGATTAGCCGGCTGGTGCTTGGCCGATCTGGCGGTATTAAAGCGATGGAAATTTCGAAGGAGCTGTAAATCATGGAACTTCGCATAGAGAATCTGGTGAAGGAATTTGGTAGTTACGATGATCCGGCTAGCCGTTTCTTAGCGGTGAATCATGTCTCTCTTCATGTTAAAGAAGGAGAGCTTGTAACGTTATTAGGTCCTAGCGGTTGTGGCAAAACTACGTTACTTCGAATGATCGCTGGTTTTGAAGATCCTACAGAGGGAGATATTTTTTTCGGAACGAAAAGAGTTAATGATGTAGCGCCTAATCATAGGAATGCCACTATGGTCTTTCAATCGTACGCTATTTTCCCCCACCTCAATGTATATGAAAATATAGCCTTTGGGCTTCGTCTCAAAGGACAGTCTGACCAAGAGGTGGAGAAGAGAATGAGGCAGGTGCTGGATCTAGTAGGACTAGCTGAGTTAGAGCGCCGCCAGCCTAATCAATTGTCAGGGGGGCAACAACAACGAGTAGCTTTGGCGAGGGCTATTATTATGGAGCCACAGCTTCTGCTTTTCGATGAGCCCCTTTCCAATCTTGATGCGAAGTTGCGAGAGCAGATGCGTATCGAAATTCGAAGTCTCCAGAAGCGCCTAGGTATTACGAGTGTTTATGTTACTCATGACCAGGCTGAAGCAATGAGCATCTCGGATCGTGTTGTGGTCATGAACCAAGGGAAAATTGAACAGGTGGGAACTCCTCAGGATCTTTATGCAAAACCAGCCAATATATTTGTGGCAGCTTTTATTGGCAAGGTCAATTTTATCCCAGCTACTGTTCTAGACGAAAATACAGTTCAGATCGGAAATTCTGCAGTGCATATAAAAAGCGTACCCCCTCAAAGCAGGCAGGGGGAAAAAGTTTTGGCAACAGTTCGGCCAGAAGGTATCTTTCTTCGTCGTGATACTGCGGGGGACGGGAACGGAGTGGTTGTTCGGCGTACGTTCTTAGGAACCATTATTGAATATGAAATAAAAACGAATAGTATGAAAGATTCTATGATCGTTCATATGGTGAATCCTCTTACTAACGACTTCTTCCAAGTAGGAGAATCAGTAGCGTATCTTTTCAAAGAAGGAGCTCTTCATTTGCTGAGATCGGAATAATAAATGGTTCACGGTTACTCTTTTTGATTAATTTAATATCTGGCAAGAAATGGCGGCGTATTTTTCATAGCAATAATGTAGTTCCCTTGTATTTCCCCTTATATGTGCTAGAAATTTACCTTGCACATATTAAATTCAGAAGTTCTTCTGAAGGAATAGCTACAAAGTATTTGTTTAAGGGAATGGGGGCCAAACGTTTTTTAAGAGACGCTTCTTCATACTGGCAATTTTCAAGTTTTTTTTCGAGTTCCCCGATATTTTCATCACCGAAAAAGTCGCCATATATTTTACATGAAATGATAATGCCGTCTTTCACGTTGAAATAGATTTCTACTTTGCCAGCCTTGAAGCGGTGGCTTTTTTTTTCTGTAAATTGAGGGGACTTTCCCCAGTTCCATGCCCAAGTACTATATTTTTGAGTCGCAAGGTCTTCTATGTTTTTAAAATCTTCATCAGAAAGCTCGTATTTTTCAATTCTTTGAGTTTTGCTCATTTCTTCAATAACAGATAATTTAAACTCCTCCATAGTCATTGATATAGGAAGCCATGGTTTTATGTTTGTCACTCTGCTTCTTACAGACTTGGCAGCCTTTGATTGAAATTTGCTCTCGTCTACCTGCAAAGCGCGGGAAAGAACCTCCAGGTCCGAGTTGAAAAGTAGCGTTCCATGATGTAGCAATCGATGATTATCCATGTGCTGTGCGTTTCCTGAAAATTTTTTCCCACAAATTGTAAGGTCATTTCTGCTGTTAAATTCTGCATCAACTCCCAATCCTTTCAAAACATGAATAATAGGGAGGGTGTATTTATGAAAGTTAAAAGAAAAATCCGTATCATTAGGAACAATCAAAGAATAATTAAGATTCCCCAGATCGTGATAGACGGCACCTCCTCCTGTAATCCGTCGCACTACATGGATCCCTTGTTTTTCAACGAACTCGGCATTAATCTCTGCTGCTGTATTTTGGAACCGTCCAATTATAATTGCAGGTTTATTTTGCCAAAGAAGCATGAACTGTTCCTTGTAGCGGTTTAAAAGAGAATAAATATATTCCTCAAAGGCCAGATTGAAAAAAGGGTTCGTATTGTTATTTTCTATATAAAACATAAGGTTCCTCCATTATATAGGCCCAAACGAGTATAAAAAAATTGTCTTTATCTGACCTTAAAGGGGCATGTTCAGTCCCTCATAATGTTCTATTATTTTTTTTAACTCTGTCCCGTATTCTGCCTGGTGACAGACATGTGCCAAGGCTTGAGCGAACAAAAGACCTTTGATTACAAAAGGATCGGGTGTTAAAGGAGAAGGAGTGACATAATCTTCTTTTTTAGGAGCATAGTAGCGATTTCTATAATGTCGAAAAGAGACTAATTCCGGGCATGAAGCCCAGACCCGAGTGAAGATGCCATAAAGTTCGAAACAATCACTAAGAGAATAATGCCCCATTTCTTTGGGCAGCTTCTCTTCCATTTCTTTTAAAAGAGCGGGAGTTTTAAGGTGAGCGACAGCTTTTATTTTGGCTTCATTCAGTCTAGGCCATTTGAAAAGAGAAGAGTTTTTGGGATTGGGGATAGCACACCAATTTGTTAATCCAAGCATAGAACACCACCATTTCCACTTTCGTACTGTTTCTGGAGGAAGGAAAGAGGTATCGAAAGCGAGATTATGCACAACCACGCCTGTTATATGCCATCGCTCCCAAAAAGAGTACAAGCTGAGCAAATCGTCGAGAAAGTAAGGGGGATAAGATCCTGTTTGACGAAACCAGTATATTCGATCAATGGTAAGGCCATGTATGCGTTCGGTAGCAGGGTCAGGTTTTTCGGTCGGGTAATAGAATCGATTGAAGAAGTCCAGTATTTGCCCCCTATCATCAAAAATGATAGACGATGTGGAAACTACCGAGCTTCCCTTCATTCCATTTGTTTCAAGGTCGAACACGGCAAAGTTCATAGGCAACGCTCCTTTGAAAGGGTAGTTGTAAATTTTACCATTTCTTTTACCTTATAGTAAGAGATGCCATATTTAAGAAAATGAAATCTCGAATGAGATGATAGAATTACTTTGATTCAACTATCTATCAGGGGGTTTACGAAATTCTATGGCAGATATTTTTACTTTAGAGCAGCGTGTAGATAAGTGTCGCCTCTGTTCTTTATGGGAAGAGCGTCATCGCATAGTAGTAGGAGAAGGTTCCCCTTGTAGTAAGGCTATGCTGGTAGGGGAAGCGCCAGGAGCCAGGGAGGATGAGATGGGGCGACCTTTTGTGGGCAGGTCTGGAAAATTTCTTAGTGAACTCATGAAAGAGGCAGGGGTATCTCGGGATTCTTTCTATATTACTAATATGGTTAAGTGTCGGCCCCCAGAGAATAGGAAACCTAAGGAATGTGAAATAGAAGCATGCCGAGCTTTTCTGGAAGAGCAGATTCTTTTTTTTGCTCCTGATCTTATCCTTACGGTGGGGAATACACCAACCCAGTGGTTCCTTAATACAAAAAAAGGAATGACTGCTCTTCGTGGTCAATTCTATCCATGGAAATTTCAGGGACGATCTCTCTTGATCCGCCCTCTCTTCCATCCCAGCTATCTTTTAAGGAATCGATCCAGAGAGGAAGGACATCCTCTTGCCCAAACTCTTTTAGATTTGCAGGAAGTAAAAAAGTTCTTTGAAAAGTAGCCTCTTTTTTGCTTTATGAAAGGTTGTAAGCTGGAAAATTTTATGAAAAGGAGCTGATAGGCGAAACACTCCCAAATGTCCTGTCAGCTCCTTTTTTTGCTTTATTTATTCTCGATAACGATACGTCCTTCTTCTTGAAAGGTTACACCACCCATATGGCGAATGTATTGAGCTAAACTTTCTACATCCCCAAGGTGGGTATCATAGGCTGTTGGGGCGGCCATTTTAAACACGTAATATTTATCTCCTCCAAGTCCGACCCAGTCGTTTGTAGTGATAGTATAGATAGAAGCACTTTCCAAGGGAGACCAGGTCCCATCAGAGTTCTCTACCTGTACATCCACTACTCGTTCTCCTACAGAAATGCGTTCTCCATCGTTATTTATAATAGCTGGTTTGCGACTTAAATCGTATGTAACTTTCAAACCAGAAACCTGGAGGAACCCGCCAGAAGGCGTACGGAGGTTCCCATCGTACTCTTCTCCTTCTTTAATGAGGGCTGAACCGGAAATCTCGAGGATATCTCGAATCTGTTCACCAGTGAGAGTAAATCGAATGAGAGTATTCCCATAGGGTAAGAGTTCGTACAAGGTTTTGTAAGAAACTTCTCCTGCAGGGTATACCTTATCTCCTCGAATACTTCCACCGTTCATAAGACCTATTTGAGTTTGTCCGTTCCACCGTAACGCATCGGCTATGAAGTTTCCTATGCCAGCTTCTCTCTGACGAACTGCCGCTTTTGTAGCATCAGCATCTTGGTTCATCATGCCGATAGGTTCTGAAAGTTGTTCGTCAAGTTTTTGCTGGAAGGGGTTTACGAGAATGGATATCCGGCGATCCAGGGGGATAGATGCAACAAGTTCTCGAGCCTCCCATTTGGAGTTATCTGTATCGAGGGCTCCATTTTTTACGGAAACATTTGCCACCCCAATGTATCGACCCATAGATCCTGCTTGTGTGATCATGGTTTTCCAGCCGTCAGGTCCAGTAACAATTTCCGGCGTTTCCAGTAGTGTATGAGTATGTCCACCTGTAATGATATGAATGCCCTTTACAGATTCTGCTATAGCTCGATCGGCATATATTCCAGTGTGGGTCATGGCTACAATAACGTCACAATCCTCTTTTTGCAGAAGGGAGACCATCCGCTTTGCTTCAGCAACTAAATCTTGTCCTACAGTGAAGTCCCGGCTTCCACTTGTTACAGAGGCGAGTTCTGGAGCGATAAGGCCGAAGAAACCTACTCTCAACCCGTTAGCGGCTTCCTTGATAACGTAGGGATGATATAGATTTTGGAAAATCGATAATTTTGTGTGAAGGTTTGCCACTGTAAATGGGAAACGAGCGTAACGCATGACATCCTCCAATACGGAGGGACCTAAGTCAAACTCATGGTTCCCCAATGTACCCACATCTATGCCGGCTAGATTGAGAGCTCGTATTTCTGCCAGGCCTTTAAAGAAGAAGAAAAGGGGGCCCTCGTTAATATCTCCCATTTCAAGAGCAAATACGTTGCCAGGGTCTTGCCCTTTCTCTTTGTGTATAACAGTAGATGCCCGTGCTAATCCACCAACTTCAACTTTTACTTTTTCCCCATTCACAGTTTGACTGATAGTGTATGGATATATGTGGCTGTGAATGTCGTTAAGAGTCAAAAGAGTGACGGAACCATCTGCCGCAAAGGCCCCAACAGCGAGGATAAGGACGAGACAGAATGCGAGCAAACCTCTGCTAAACCGTTTCTTCATATTCCCTACCTCCCTTTATTTTAGTATTTAAGGCAAGAATAATGAAATATTTATAAAACAGAACTGTGGATAGCTTTATTTATATTCTTCTACAACTACTTTTCCTTCGATGATCTCTTTCGTGACCTCGTCAAGTCGGTCTCGTACATCTTGTGGAACCAGCTTTAGAGCACTTTCAGGCCAATTTAACCCAACGCCGTTATTTTTCAGGTCATAAGAGACAACCTGGCCGCGAGGGTAGTTGTTGTCAAGTTTTGCTTTGATAAGGTCGAAAGCAGCGTTGTCAAGACGTTTTAACATGGAGGTCAGGACAACTTCAGGAGCCAGATGTTCTTGCGGAGAATCTACTCCTATCGCATAGAATCCAGCCTCTTTAGCAGCGGCTATGACACCTTCTCCTGTCCCACCAGCAACCTGGAAGATAACATCGGCTCCGTTATGGTATTGGTTGAGAGCCATTTCCTTCCCTTTGGCTGGATCTGACCAGCTACCCACAAAACCTGTCAAGACTTTACAATCGGGATTTACATATTTGGCACCTTGTTCATAACCTACAAAGAAATTGTGGATGACGGGGATATCTTCTCCACCTACAGCACCAATAATGGCTTCTTTATTCACATGGGGATCATTTTCTCTGGTAGTCATTAAGGCGGCCAGAGCCCCAGCGAGGAAGCTTCCTTCATTTTCCTTAAAGTCTACATAAGTTACGTGAGCTGTTTCTCCTGATACATCAAAATAAGCGAAGTCAGTATTGGGGAATTCAGGAGCGACCTGTTCAATGGCATCCATGAATTCAAAGCCCACTACAAAAACAAGATCAAAATTCTTTGCTGCTGTTGCTAAATAAGGAACGTAGTTTGCAGGGTCAAAATTACACTCTACGACCTTTCCGATAATGCCTAATTCTTTTTTAGCCCGTTCCAATCCAGCATTAGCGGAATCGTAGAAAGAAGCGTCTCCCAGCTTGTTAGCAATAACCAAAGCTACTTTCAACGTATCAGCCGCAGCTGCAACGCCGGCAAGACTGCTAAAAAGAAGCACCCCTGCCAATAGTAAACACCACACCTTTTTGTTCATTTCCCATCACCTCATCTGTTTATGTTTTGATCAGGCTTCCTGTGCCTGTTTCATCCGTTTCCAATTCTTAAAAATTAAGGCAACAATAACCAGTATATAAGGAAGCATAAGGGCCAAATGGCTGGAAAAACCGAAGGATTGAAGTTCAATGCCGAGTGTCTGGGCCGCCCCGAAAAGGAGAACCCCAACAGTGGTCCAAAGTAGATTCCCATCCCCAAAAATAACAGCTGCCACTGCTAGCCAGCCTCGCTCAGCGCTCATTCCGCTTACGAAAGCTACTAAATAGGAAGTGGAGAGAAAGGCTCCTGCTAGACCTACCATAAGACCATTGATGGCGAGGGCTTTGAAACGGATCTGGATAGGAGAGATGCCAGCCGCAGAAAGAGCCTCTTCATTCTCTCCTGTGGCTTTGAGCCTCAGCCCAAAAACAGTTTTTGAGTCTATAAACCAGAAAATGAAAAAGAGCATGAGCGCAACAACGATAATAAGAGAGAGATCACCAAGCCAAGGAACATTAATGTCGGGAATACGTACCATGCTGGGATCTCTAAATCCACCTTTGACGTGAAAAATACTTTTCATCAAAAGGATAGAAAGGCTGTCGGCTAAAATGTTTAGAGTCATGCCTACAACCCATATGTTAGCACGTAGAAAAACACAGAGAAGAGCAAAAATCATGTTGAAGAGGAGACCAGCGGCCATGCCAAAAAGGATTCCTATGATCCAGCTTTGAAAAAAATAGTTACCAAGGACTGCAAAAAAAGCCGAGATAAGCATGGCTCCTTCTTGGCTTATATTGAGCACTCCTGTTTGTTGTGTCCATGTCCCTCCAAGAGCGGTGAGAAGAAGGGGAGTGGACATCCTAATAGTAGCCCTGATAAAGTCTATCATCTCTAGTCCTCCCTGATTCTGTTGGCCAATCTATTCGCTATTGATATTCCTGCAGTGACAAAGAGGACAGCGCAACAGACAATAACGGAAACCAGCTCTTGGGGAATGTCTGTGATAATTTCCATTTGAAGAGCACCTGAACTCATAACAGAATAAACGAGAGCAGCGATAATTCCTCCAACTGGAGAGTAGGTCACCATCATAGCCAAAATCATTCCAGTCCACGTATAGCCTGGAGAAATGTTAATAAGGAATCGATAATGGTCGCCCATAACGAGCAGGCTTCCAGCAAGTCCGGCTAAAGCGCCACTTAGAAGCATAGCTGACATTTGTCTTTTCCGAACATCTATCCCCCCGTACCGAGCAAAACGCGTATTCATGCGAGAACATCTCCAGTCGTATCCCCAAACGGAAAAAACCATAAGTACTGTTACGATAAGTATGGCAGCTATAGCAATGTAGGCTCCGGTGTTAAGGGTTCCAAATAGCTGGAAGTGGGTTAATCTCATGGCTTCAGCTATTTTATCGGTGCTGCCAGAACTGGTTCGAACTCCGGCGTAAGGCCCTGTCGCCATAAAAGTTGTGAAGAGAATGGCAATAGAATTAAGCATGATTGTAAGGACTACGATGTTAAGGTCTCGATCAAGGCTAAGCTTAGCGGGCATCCACGCCCAGAATGTAGCAGCTCCGACTCCGGCGAGGAGCCCGAGAGGGATAAGAAGGAGCCCAGGTAAAGCGCCTAATTCGATGCCAATCAAAGCAGCAGTAAAAGCTCCGAGATAAAGTTGCCCTTCAGCCCCTATATTCCACATACCTCCATAAAAAGCTATAGATATGCTCATGGTAGAAAGGACAAGAGGTACAGCTCTTGCTAATGTGGCTAAAATAGCATCAGTATCGCCTAATGCTCCCGAAACCATTTGGGCGTAGGCTTCAATAGGATTTGCTCCATACAAAGTAATGAGAATAGCCCCAATAAGGAGGCTCAAAAAGAAAGATACGAGAATAATGCACTGGTCGCGATAGCGTACCAGCCAGTCTCTGGAAAAGAGACTCACAATCATCACTCCTCCTTGGCAGTAGGTACGGTTCCCTCAAGCATGAGACGACCTACAAGATTCCGTGTGGCTTCTTGGCGATCTAAAACTGCTACGATGTGCCCTCGATGCATAACAGCAATTCTATCGCTCAGAGAAAGAATTTCGTCGAGATCGGCTGAGATGAGTAGAATAGCTTTACCATTTCTACGCAGAGACAATAAGCGATCGTGAATGAAGGAAATTCCTCCTATATCTACTCCACGAGTAGGCTGGGATACCAGTAAGAAACACGGGTCCTGTTCTAGTTCGCGTGCCATGACTAAACGTTGCATGTTCCCGCCTGAAAGTGTCCCTGCCTGTATATTTTCACTGGCGGCTGCGACACCGTACTTTCTCATAAGCTCTGTGGTAAAAAGCCGGATAGCTTGGAAGTTTTGGAAGAATTGCCCACGAAGATAAGGCTGTTTGTATTGATAGCCAAGAAGAGCATTGTCTTTCAAAGAGGCCAGGGGAGCCAAACCAGTTTTTATGCGGTCTTCAGGTATATATGATAGGCCTAAATGTCGTCGCTTCAAAGAAGCTTCCCGTGTAATGTCTATGCCTTTCATACGAATGGCCCCTTTAAATACAGGTCGAAGACCGGAGAGAGCCTCTTCCAGTTCACTTTGCCCGTTACCGGTGATACCTGCAATCCCCAATATTTCACTACCATGTACAGAGAAAGAAACGTTTTTTACGGCTTCTTCTCCCCGGTCACCAATGACAGAAAGATTTTGTATTTCTATGACGGCTTCTCCTTGGGATACGGAGGCTTCTGACAGTACGGGCATATGGACACTGTGTCCTACCATTAACGTTGCAAGTTCCTCTTTTGTCGCTTTTTCTCGAGGAAGTGTAGCTATATGTTTCCCCTTGCGCATAACAGTTATAATGTCAGAAATAGCGAGGACTTCAGAAAGGTTATGAGCTATGAAAATAATAGTTTTACCGGCCTTTTTAAAACTTCGAATAATGGAAAAGAGCCCTTTTATTTCTTGTGGAGAAAGAACGGCCGTTGGCTCGTCGAAAATAAGGATTTCCGCTTTTCGGTAGAGTATCTTTAATATCTCTACCCGTTGTTGTATCCCTACAGGTAAGGAGTGCACAGGGGCAAGAGGATCGATTTTAAGATCATATTGTTCAGACAGTTTTGTAACGGTTTCGATAGCAGTTTCATGATCGAAAATAAAACCGCGGCGAGGTTCATCGCCAAGAACAACATTTCGGTATACGGGCAAAGATGGAACGAGCATGAAGTGTTGATGAACCATTCCGATTCCTCGTTTCATTGCGTCGCGAGGGGTTTTGATGACGACAGGCTGACCGTCGAGGGCAAAAGATCCTGCAGTTGGACTATAAAGACCATAAATGCATTTTACTACGGTAGATTTTCCGGCGCCGTTTTCGCCTACGAGGGAATGAACTGTTCCGCTGGCGACTTCAAGAGAGAAATCGTCTACGGCCTTGAATTTCCCAAAGGTTTTAGTGAGGCCGGAAATCGACAGAGACGGCATAGTCTCTCCCTCCAATTCGGGTGGGAAGTATTTTTTAAACAACTTTATTGTAGCATGATTTAAAAAAACGTTAGAAAGGAAAAGGCATCTGTTGTGCAACAGATGCCTTTGAGTGCAAATCCCTCTGCAAGAGAGTCCACTTTATTTTGTAGGTTCAGATTGATGAATGACTTTATCAAAAGTTTTTCTATCGCGAAACTCTTCCTTTTTACCCTTATTCCATTGCGATATCGGTGTTAAAAAGCCCACAACTCGGGAATATACTTCACATCGTGTTCGTTTTTTGTTTTCCATGATCTGTTTTGACCCCCTTGTTTACGTTATGAAATCGTTAAGGCCGTAAAGTAACATTTTTTACATATTCCCTGGCAATGTCCTGAAATTCCTTGAGTTCCTGAAGAGAGAAGCTTCGACAGGAAGAGAAGGTTGGAGAAAGAGTGCGAGTGCCCCTGAAATTTTGAATTACATAGGTCTGGGCTCCTCGTATCATTCGGCAAAGGCCCTCCATTTCCTTATTGCTTGTTAGCCCTGGAACTACGGTAGTTCTAAACTCGTAAAGGATCGGGCCTTGTGCTATTAAGGAAATACTTTCCATAATAGGCTCCAAAGATCCAGGGTACCCCGCCGTTTTCAAATAGCCTTCAGGAGAAGCCTTTATATCCATAGCTATAAAATCAACAAGATGTTCGCTATAAAGAAAACGTATTACTTCTGGATGACTTCCATTCGTATCAAGTTTTACTAAGAATCCCATCTCTTTAATCTGACGTAAAAAAGCAGGGAGCTCTTTATAATAAAGGGTAGGTTCTCCCCCAGTAACAACTACACCGTCAAGGAGACCAAATCTTTTATTTAGAAATCCGAAAAAATCTTTTTCCTCAAGAAAATCTACGTTATCCAGGGTGTTTACAAGTTCGGGATTATGACAATAAGGACACCTGAAATTGCACCCTTTTGTGAAAACGACGGCTGCTATTTTCTCTGGATAATCGATCAAACTTGAAGGGATAAGACCAGCTATTTTCAATGTTCTACCACTTCTTCGATTGTTTCCTCTGTAATACCGTTCTCGGCATCACAATAGGGACAATACTCGTGCGCCCCTGGAATGTAGCCGTGGATGGGGCAAATGCTGAACGTAGGCGTGATAGTAAAATAGGGGAGATGGAAATGTTCAGCTATTTTCCGGACGAGTCTTTTTGTGCTCTCTCCACTGGGCATGCTCTCCCCAAGGAAGCCGTGAAATACAGTCCCTCCTGTATAGAGAGTTTGAAGGCTGTCTTGAAGTTCAAGGGCCTCAAAAATATCATCAGTGTAGCCTACAGGCAGTTGGGTAGAATTCGTATAATATGGTTCTGCTCCCCATTGCCGGACATGTTCTTCGTTTGCCGCTATAATGCTATTTCCAAACCGATCTTTATCAAGCCTGGCAAAACGGTAACTTGTCCCTTCTGCGGGGGTGGCTTCCAGATTGTAAAGATTGCCAGTCTCCTCCTGGAAATCGGCAAGGCGATTTCGCATGGCGTCCATAATCCGAATGGCAAAAGTCATCCCTTCTTCATGAGCGATAGTCTTTCCCATGAAATTTAATAGCGCTTCATTCATCCCGTTGATGCCGATGGTGTTGAAGTGATTGTTCCAGTACGAACCACTCTCTTCTTTGATGGATCGAAGATAGAATTTTGAGTAAGGGTACAGGTTGGCGTCAGTGAGCCTCTCTAACACTTTTCGTTTTGTTTCAAGGCTTTCTTTCGCTATCTCCATGAGCTCAAAAATCTTACCTAGAAAATCCTCTTCGCTTGTGGCTAAATATCCGATACGCGGCAAATTCAGTGTTACGACTCCTATAGATCCTGTCATGGGGTTGGAGCCAAAAAGGCCTCCCCCTCTTTTACGGAGCTCTCGATTATCGAGTCGAAGTCGGCAACACATGGAACGAGCATCATCTGGTTTCATATCTGAATTGACGAAGTTTGAAAAATAAGGGATGCCATAGCGAGCCGTCATTTCCCACACAGTATTAAGAACCTCGTTGTTCCAATCGAAATCTTTCGTAATGTTGTAAGTGGGGATGGGGAAGGGGAATACCTTTCCAGTAGCATCTCCTTCTAGCATTATTTCAGCAAACGCCCTGTTGAGCATGTCCATTTCATTCTGGAACTCCCCGTATGTTTTATCCATGGGCTTGCCTCCGACTATGGCGGGAAGGCCGGCGAGTATGCGAGGAGGAACGAGATCCATGGTAATATTCGTAAAGGGGGTTTGAAAGCCAACTCTTGTTGGTACATTCAGGTTAAAGATAAATTCCTGTAGAGCCTGTTTCACATCCCGGTAATTCAATGTATCGTAATAAATAAAAGGGGCTAAATATGTGTCGAAGTTTGAGAAGGCCTGGGCTCCAGCCGACTCCCCCTGCATAGTGTAAAAAAAGTTAACGATTTGTCCTAAAAGGCTGCGGAAATGTTTAGCTGGTTTGCTGCTGATTTTAGTCTGTACCCCAGTGAAGCCACTGACAAGCAAATCGTAAAGATCCCATCCGCAACAATATACCGAGAGGTTGCTAAGGTCATGGATATGCAAATCACCAGAGACATGTTTTTCCCGTATCTCGGGGGGATATATTTCCTGAAGCCAGTATTGAGCTGTTATCTCTGATGCGATATAGTTGTTCAGCCCTTGGAGAGAGTAGCTCATATTACTATTTTCGTTTACTTTCCAGTCGAGCTTTTGTAGATATTTGTCGATCATATCGGCAGCGTTTCCAAGAAGCTTGCGAGTATCCCTCATCTTGGCATGTTGTTCTCTGTAGAGAATATACGCTTTGGCTACAGTGGCGTACCCTTTTTCAATAAGAATCTTTTCTACAAGATCTTGTACTTGCTCTACTGTAGGTATCCCCTCTTTGTTAAAAAATATCTCCAGAAGGGATACGATTTGGCGGGTTACTTCCTGGCCTACTGCTAGAGGGTCTTCGTGTCCGACGGCCCGAGCTGCTTTCATGACAGCTGTGGTGATTTTCTTTTCATCAAACGGCACTTCATGACCGTCTCTTTTACGAATCTGACGTATCACCATGAGAAACCTCCTCAATGCGTGTGCTATTGTTTTGGGGCCTGATTATACATCCCATGAAGAAAAAATCCAAACCGGCGTGTATGCTATAGGACACTATATAAGCCAATGTTTCTTTATTATAACTCTATATATATGGTTATTCGGCTTTTTTATTTAAAAATCATTATTCTTATGGTCGGATCTTCTTGCTTATTGTAAGATTGATAAACTATCGGGAGAAAGAGAGCGGAAGATGCTAGAAGCGAACTAACTCTTCACCCTTTACGAAATAAGAAAACATATGTTTGATTAAACATATGCGGAGACGAGAAAAGGAGAGTCCTTATGGCCACATATGAAAAGTTTGTTGATCGAGAGTCTTTCGGAAAGATAGTCTCGAGGATTCGGACGACTGTCGAGACAGCATTTTGGGGAAATAATGTATTTCCCATCTCGTCGCCTCGTGAAGCTTATGAGCTTGCTAGGCGGAGTTCTGGCACAGTGGAGTTAACAGGAATGCCAGTATATGAACCAGAAGGTCAGGGATTACCTAAGGGAAGCCATGTCCTTCTTTTCAATGATGGCGCTGTGGTAGGTCGATGTGCCGCTGCTCGACGGATTATAGGCGACCCTGGGGTTTTTGTGGATGAAATGGCTTCTTTGTTGAGAGAGGCCGTTTATCAAACTCGGTACAGACATCTTTATGCTGCAGAAGCTGTCATTGGCTTGGAAAAAGACTTTATGGTGAAAGCTCACCTCCTGATTCCTGAAGGCCATGAAAATATGCTCTATAACTGGCTACTGAATTTTCAGTATACAAATAAGATTTATAACGACATGTATAAAGAATCTCGTCAGTATCCTGATGGAGATATCTATATTTTTGTCGACCCTGAATGGAAGCACCCAGATTATCCTCTGGGCCTTGCTCTCTTCGATCCAGAACATAACTGTGCTGCTATATTAGGGATGCGTTATTTTGGTGAATTGAAGAAAGGAACCCTTACTTTAGCTTGGGGGACTGCTGTCCGTAACGGTTTTGCCTCGTGCCACGGAGGGCTTAAACGGTATAATCTTCAAGGAAATCGCTCTTTTGTGATGGCTGTTTTTGGATTGTCTGGCTCTGGGAAATCCACTATAACCCATGCTCGCCACGGAAATCGTTATGATATCACAGTTCTTCACGATGATGCCTTCGTTATCAACCTGAAAGACAGATTTTCCATAGCCCTTGAGCCAGCTTATTTTGATAAAGTTCAAGATTATCCGATGGACTGCGAGGACAATAAATTTATTGTTACTTTACAAAATTGCGGGGCTATACAAAAAGAGAACGGATTTATCTATGCAGTAACGGAAGATCTTCGAAACGGGAATGGGCGGGCTATTAAATCCAAGTTATGGTCGCCTACGCGAGTGGATCGTATTGACGAGCCTATCAATGCTGTTTTCTGGCTGATGAAGGATCCTACTATCCCTCCAGTGCTCAAAATTTCCGATCCTATTCTCGGTGCCACTATGGGGGCGACCTTGGCTACTCGTAGGACTACAGCGGAACGCCTGGCGCCTGGAGTGGACCCTAATGCCCTGGTTTTTGAGCCCTACGCTAATCCTTTCCGTACGTATCCTCTCAGTGTGGATTACGAGTGCTTTAAAACACTGTTGTCAGGAGGAGTCGACTGCTATATTCTTAATACAGGTGATTTCATGGGGAAGAAAGTAAAACCTCATCATACGCTCCAGATTATAGAGTCTATTGTGGAGGGACGAGCTCGGTTTTCTCCTCTTCTGCCGTTGTCGAAATTGGAA
Source organism: Aminobacterium mobile DSM 12262 (assembly GCF_000526395.1). Classification (NCBI taxonomy): domain Bacteria; kingdom Thermotogati; phylum Synergistota; class Synergistia; order Synergistales; family Aminobacteriaceae; genus Aminobacterium; species Aminobacterium mobile. The sequence goes on from NZ_JAFZ01000001.1 coordinate 585,535, forward strand.
TTTATGGAGCTCGAAGAGTTTCCAGTAGACTTAAAAGATGTTCAATACAAAAAAGAGATTTTCGCCAGGATGAAAGATCGCATTGCTTTCATTAAATCTAGGGAATCAGAACGAGGTGGGACAGATAGACTTCCTCGTGAAACGCTGGAAGCACTGCAAAATGTAACGAAAGATTTGGGGTATCCAAGCGAAGCTTAGTAAGCAGGTGAAAAAATGGATATGTTTCGTAGGATGGGGGAGGAATCGATCCCCCGTCTTCTTTTTCATTTCTCTGCTCCGGCAATTACGGGGCTTGTTGCTAATGCGCTCTATAATATTGTAGATCGCATTTTTGTGGGGCATGCTGTAGGCCCAACGGGAATTGCGGCCATAGCGGTAGCTTTCCCTTTTATGGTAGCTGGAGTAGCGGTAGGGCTTCTTGTTGGAGTAGGTTCTTCTGCTCTTATCTCTATATCTTTAGGGCAAAAGAAGCATCGACATGCTGAAAATATTATGGGTAATGCTATCTGTTTGCTAGGATTAGCAAGTATTTTTGCCATGATATTAGGATGGTTTTTTCTCGATGTTGTTTTGCGTTTAGGAGGAGCCACAGAAACGTTGCTTCCTTATGGCAGGAGCTATTTGCAAATTATATTAATAGGGATGCCGTTCTCTCTTTTGAGCTTCGGATTCAACTATTTCATTAGAGCAGAAGGGTTCCCCCATTTTGCCATGATGACCCTTTTATTAGGAGCTGGAAGTAATATTCTCCTTGACGCGTTAATGATACTCGTCTTTAACATGGGGCTTGAAGGTGCTGCTTTAGCTACCATTATTTCCCAAATGCTTGCTGCTCTTTGGGCTCTTTCTTTCTATGTGAGGAAAAAGGGGACTCTGCGTATCCGCTTTAAATATATGTGTCTTCGAAAAGATATTGTAAAGCGTATTGTCTCTATTGGTATGGCTCCCTTTATATTAGAGTCTACTTTTACTTTTATCTTGGGGCTTCTCAATCAGAGATTGAAAGTTTATGGGGGAGAGGTTGCCATTTCGGCTCTTGGTGTTTTTTTCAGTCTTGACTCCATGCTTTTTTTACCGGTTCTTGGGGTGGGGGAAGGGGCTCAGCCCATAATTGGATATAATTTTGGAGCGAGAAATATCGATAGAGTCAAATCTACTATTAAGTTCGCCCTTGGCGGAGCTATAGCTTTTTTTGCCTTAAGCTGCATTGTTGTCTATGCTTTCCCTCAATGTCTTGTGAAAGTTTTTAATTCTACAAGCCCAGAGCTTATTTCCATGGCAGCCAGAGGCCTTGTTATCTCTTATAGTTGTGTCGTCTTTGCGGGCATAACCATTGTCGCGTCTTATACCTTTCAAGCCCTTGGATTAGGACGTCAAAGCCTGCTGCTTAATATTTGTCGCCAGGTACTGTTTTTTATCCCTCCTCTTCTTTTCCTGCCTCCTCTCTTAGGTACGGATGGGGTCTGGATGGCTTTCCCCATATCCGACGTAGGGGGAGGTTTACTTGCAGCCTTTCTCCTGAAGAGACAATTCCAATATTTGGAAAGATATAGGATAGAGACAGTTTCCGAAGAGAGACAGGACGTGCAAACGACTGCATAGCTTGAAATATGGCAGTATAATGCTCTCGATAAGGAGGACGACGCCTGTGTGAATAAAGGAGCAAGACGGAATTTGGTATTTTTGTCGTTACATCTCTAACGTAGTAAAACTCCGGAAATTCAGCGTTTCTTGCAAAAAGATGAATTTGGAAACTGGCATCCTGCTAGATTAGGTTCCCTCTCTTCTCTGCATGTTTGCGCCCCAACAGGGCGAGTTCCCTGAGAGAATTTTTTAGAAAAACATACATTGCTTTTAAATTAACGGTATGATACCCTCCCCATAGGTGTACATATGGGGATTTTTATATTGGAGAGGGGGTATATTAATATGTGTATATACTATAAGAAGTATCGCAAAGGCATTCTCGCCTTACTCCTTGCGATGTTTTTCATATGGGTAGGGTCACCTCTCTTTGCTGCTGACAATGTACTGCGAATGGCTACAACTACGAGCACTGATAATACAGGGTTGCTTGATTATCTTGCGCCGCTTTTTAAAGAAGACACGGGGATTGAGTTACAGTGGGTGGCTGTTGGCACTGGAAAGGCTTTAGAATTAGGGAAAAATTGCGATGTGGACGTATTACTTGTGCATGCTCCTGACACGGAAAAAAAATATGTACAGGATGGTTATGGAGTCAATCGTCGCCAGGTAATGTATAACGATTTTATTATTATCGGTCCTAAGGACGATCCGGCAAAGATAAAAGGGATGTCAGTGTTGGATGCGTTGAAACAGATTGCGGCTTCTGGTTCTCCTTTCGTCAGTCGCGGAGATAAATCTGGGACTCATATCTTGGAAATGGATTTGTGGGAAGAGGTCGGTATGGCTCCTGATAAAGAGTCGTGGTACATTCAGACTGGTCAAGGGATGATGAATACTATCAATATTGCAGCAGAACGTTCTGGTTACACTATGACAGATCGGGGCACATATATTAAGTACGAAGATGTGAATAAGGGAAAATCTCTTTTTGATATAGCGGTAGAAGGGGATGTGGCTTTAAGAAACCAATACAGCGTCATAGCCGTGAACCCGACTCGTTGTGATAATGTAAAGTACGATCTGGCGTTGCAGTTTATTGACTGGATGGTCTCTCCTGTAGTTCAAGAAAAGGTAGGACAATACACCCTCCTGGGGAAGACATTATTCTTCCCCAACGCTCAGCAATAGCGCTAATACTCAATAGTGGAATAGATTGAGATTGTGAAAAAATAAGCGCTGTCTTCAATAAGGAAGACAGCGCTTATTAAAAGTTGAAGAGGAGATATATCGTGGGATACATCTCACAAGGTTTCACAACAGCGATAGACTTGCTTTTTTCAGGTGACCCTGAAACCTGGTCCGCTATTATTACGACCCTTAAAATTTCATCTATATCTGTTTTAGCCACTATACTTATAGGCATTCCCTTAGGTTTTATGCTTGGTACCGTTTCTTTTCCTGGGCGCTCTATTATCCGCACAGGTGTAGATACCCTTTTGGCCCTTCCCACAGTAGTTGTGGGCCTGATTGTGTACTCTTTTATTTCCAGGCGAGGACCTTTGGGCAGTGCTGGTCTTCTTTTTACTCTAGAGGGAGTAGTAGTGGGACAGGTTTTCCTGGGCCTTCCAATTGTTATTGCCCTTACTGCGTCCGCCGTGGAAGGGCTTGAAGTACAGCTTCGTCATACTCTTCTCACTTTGGGCGCTACAAGAAAACAGCTGATTTTAAGTACTCTTTGGGAGGCACGATATGCCGTTATAGTGGCTGGAATTGCGGCCTATAGTCGAATTATTTCTGAGGTAGGCGTTTCTATGATGTTGGGTGGTAACATCAAATGGCATACTCGAACTATTACTACGGCTATCGCTCTGGAAACAGGAAAAGGGGAATTTGCCATGGGGATAGCTCTTGGTCTCGTCTTACTACTTCTTGTATTAATAGTCAATTTACTCCTTTCTGAGTTTAAACGGAGAAGCGCCATATGAAGACGTTATATTCCCTCCAAAAAATAAGACATTATTATAAAAATCATTGCGTTCTGGATATTCAAGGGCTAGAAATATATTCTCGCGAAATTGTGGGAATTTTGGGGCCTAACGGCAGTGGAAAAAGCACGTTGCTTCGCATTTTAGCTTTTTTGGAAACCCCGGTAGAAGGACACATTTCTTTTAAAGGACAGTTAGTTTCGGATTTGACAGTTGAGTTAAGACGGTCAGTAACTCTTTTATTACAAGATGCGTATTTGTTAAAAAGAAGCGTGCGTGAGAATGTTGGCTTTGGTTTGAAAGTGCGGGGTATAATAAAAAAAGAGCGAGAACAAAGAATAGCTGAGGCCCTTTCGGTTGTAGGCTTAGACCCTGTGATTTTTGCTTCTCGCAAGTGGTTTGAGCTTTCTGGAGGAGAGGCGCAGAGAGTGGCTTTGGCCAGTCGTTTGGTTTTAAAGCCAGAAGTTCTTTTACTCGATGAACCTACGGCCAGTGTGGATAAAGAGAGCGCTGATCTTATACAACATGCAATAAAAATGTGTCGAGAGAGGTGGGGAACAACCTTATTACTCGTAAGTCACAATGCAGAGTGGGTAAAGAATGTATCTGATAGGCTGATCTTCCTTTCTGAGGGGTGTATTGAAAAAGATATAAAAAAATCCTAATTTTATGCCCTCTTACGTTCCCATCATTTATTTCTGTACAGATTGTTTTCTCTTCCGCTGTTTCTATCTCTTTATGAGGTATCTTTTTTATTCCAATCAGATATTTCGCAATTTTTGAATAATGGACGCAATATACACTCTTTCATCGGGTTGTACAGTTGTAGTTCATGTGATAGCATGAACATAGTTTTTGAATATTCCTTTTCTTCAAAAATTATTACCTCTACTGGAAAAGCACGAGGGGGCTCTTGGTTGATGGTGAAAAGAAGAAATAAACAAACCCCTCTGTAAAAAGAAAAAAGGGGTCGCTTTCCAAGGGGAGGCGGCCTTTTGTCTATTTAAAGTCTTGCAGAAAGAGGTCCTTTTCCCAGATTTTCTGGGAATTCACGACAAGGAGGGGAATCATGGCACAGGTGGAATTGGAAAGGATCCAGAAAACGCGGGATATGGTGGCTCCGTGGAAGAATCAGAAGGGTGGTCTCATCCCGATTCTTCAGGAAGCTCAGAAGGAGTTCGGGTACCTGCCTCCCGAAGTGATGGAAACAATTTCCAGGGAATTAAAAATCCCCAAGGCAGAAATATATGGGGTGGCGACTTTTTATGCACAGTTCCATTTGAAGCCCCGAGGACGACATGTTATTCGAGTTTGCCGTGGTACAGCCTGCCACGTTCGAGGAAGCCTCAAGATTTTGGAAAAAGTAAAAGAGCTTACTGGCGTGAGCGAAAATGAGACCACTGACGATCTCAGGTTTACCATTGAGCCGGTTGCCTGCCTTGGAGCATGTGGACTTGCCCCTGTCATGGTGGTAGACAACCAAACTTTTGGGCGTCTAGCCCCCGATATGGTGGCCGGAATGCTTGCTAAGTTTGAATAACGACGAGGAGGACGGCTATGGCAAAGATCAGCAATCTTGACGAACTTAAAAAGATACGGGAATCTTCAAAGGATCTGACTTCGGCACGAGCCGAAGGAAAAATTGTCATTATTGTTGGCATGGGAACTTGTGGGATAGCGGCTGGAGCTAGAGAAGTAATGACGGCTATTATGGATGAAGTGGAAAAGAGGAAACTTACGGAAGTACACGTTCAGACCACTGGTTGTATTGGGATGTGCCAAAATGAGCCCCTTGTTGATGTAATACGGGACGGGCAACGTATTACTTACGGTAACGTAACACCGAGCGATGTGCCTACTATTATTGCTGAACACGTTGTTAATGGCCATATAGTAGAAAAAATGGCTATTGGCAGAGCAGATTAAGGGGGGAAAAAGGGGATGCCAATCTATCGTTCCCATGTCCTTATCTGTGGAGGAACCGGATGTACCTCCAACGGATCTCACGAAGTGATGGACACATTTCGCGATGAGCTGCGGAAGCAGAAACTCGATAGAGAAGTTCTTATTGTCCCGACGGGCTGTCATGGAATGTGTGAGATGGGGCCAATTGTGGTGGTTTATCCTGAAGGGACCTTTTATTGTCAAGTTAAAGCGAGCGATGTTTCAGAGATTGTAGAAGAACATTTGTTGAAAGGTCGCATTGTCTCTCGTCTTCTTTATACCGTCTCTGAAGAAGCTCCTAGAGTCCCTCATTATAAAGAAATTCCTTTTTACGGCAAACAGCATCGTATCGCTCTGGAAAACTGTGGCTATATCAACCCAGATAATATAGAAGAGTACATTGTTCGCCACGGGTATGAAGCCCTCGGCAAAGCTCTGATAGAAATGACTCGCGAACAGGTTATCGATGAAATTAAAACCTCTGGGTTGCGAGGGCGTGGAGGCGGTGGCTTCCCTACAGGGTTGAAGTGGAGTTTTTGCGCCAAAGCTCCTGGAGATAAAAAATACGTAATTTGTAACGCAGATGAAGGAGACCCAGGTGCTTTCATGGACCGTTCTATATTGGAAGGGGATCCTCATTGTGTTCTTGAAGGCATGATGATAGGGGCTTACGCTATAGGTGCAAATGAAGGATATATTTATTGTCGAGCGGAGTATCCTTTAGCAATACTTCGTTTAAAAACCGCCATCGCCAAAGCAGAGGAGTATGGGTTGCTTGGCGATCACATTATGGGAACCGATTTTTCCTTCCGTGTTCATATTAAGGAGGGGGCCGGAGCTTTTGTGTGTGGAGAAGAAACAGCTCTGATGGCCTCTATCGAGGGACAGCGAGGCATGCCTCGTCCCCGCCCGCCTTTCCCCGCAAATAAAGGTCTATGGGGGAAACCTACTAACATCAATAACGTTGAGACGTGGGCCAATGTTGCTTATATTATTCGTCACGGTGGTGCTCATTATGCGGCCATGGGAACTGCTAAATCTAAGGGGACCAAGGTTTTTGCCCTTACAGGAAAGGTGAAACATACTGGTCTTGTAGAAGTTCCTATGGGTATAACCTTGAGAGAAATTATTTTCGATATAGGCGGCGGTATTCTGAACGATAAAAAGTTTAAAGCTGTCCAGATTGGAGGCCCCAGTGGAGGGTGCCTTACGGAAGAACATCTCGACATTCCCGTAAGCTATGAATCTCTTGCAGAAGTCGGAGCCATTATGGGATCTGGCGGCATGGTCGTTATGGACGAAGATAACTGTATGGTTGACGTTGCTAAGTTCTTCCTTGAATTTACACAGCGTGAATCATGCGGGAAGTGCACTCCTTGCCGAGAAGGAACAAAACAAATGTTGTTGCTTCTTAACAAAATTACTGAAGGTAAGGGCACGCTTGAAGATCTCGAAAAATTGGAGAACCTTGCCCTTATGGTTAAGGAAATGTCTCTGTGCGGATTAGGGCAGACTGCTCCTAACCCTATACTTACAACTCTTCGTTACTTTAAAGATGAGTATATTGCTCACGTACGAGATAAAAAGTGTCCGGCAGGTGTCTGCCCTGCACTTATTGAATTCTCTATCGACCAGGACCTTTGTAAGCGCTGTGGCCTTTGTGCTCGAAACTGCCCGGTACACTGTATCCCTGGGGATAGAGCGTTGGGGTACACTATCGACACAGAGAGATGTATCCGTTGCGGCACCTGTTATGATAAGTGCCCCTTCGGAGCCATTCATAAAGGCTAGAGTGGCAGGGAGGATGCGAATATGAGCGAAATTACTCTAAATATTGACGGGAAAACCTGTAAAGGCGTTCATGGAGATACAATTCTAGATATTGCTCGTAAGAATGATGTCTATATTCCAACCCTTTGCTTTTTAGAAGGAATTTCAGCAATAGGCTCTTGCAGAATGTGTGTAGTGGAAGTAGAGGGGAACAATAAGCTTTTAACCGCCTGCACGACCCCTGCTTCTGATGGTATGGTTGTTCACACTAAAACGGAGAAATTAACAGAATATAGAAGACAGATTCTTGAACTCCTTTTTGCAGGGAGAAACCATTTTTGCATGTTTTGTTCTCAGAGTGGAGATTGCGAACTGCAGCGTCTTGCAATCGAACATGGAATGGATAAGGTTCGTTATCCTTATCTGTATGCAGATTTTCATAATGATGCTACAGATGAAGATTTGCAGATGGACCATAATCGATGCATCCTTTGTTTGCGGTGCATTCGTGTGTGCGATGAGAAAGTCGGAGCTCATACTTTAGATCTTGAAAAACGAGGCTGGAATGCCAGCGTTGTTTCAGATCTCGGTAAAGTTCTTGGTGAAAGTGATACGTGTATTTCCTGTGGGGCCTGTGCTCAGGTATGCCCTACTGGTACCATTACCATTCGTGACTTCGTCTACCGTGGGCGTCGTAATGATTGCGACGACATTGTGGAAAGTATTTGCCCTCTCTGTCCGTTAGGTTGCAAAATAAAAGCATATGTGCGGACAGGAAGTGTAGCTCGAGTAGAGGGGGCGGCTGTTAATAGTCCTGATGGAGGACAATTGTGCCATAAAGGTCGCTGGTGGCTTCCCGAATCTACGGAACGGACGCGCCTTTCCGTTCCCATGGTGCGGTCAGGTTCATCTTTCCACGAAGCTTCTTGGGATGAGGCTTTGGAAGTTGTGGCAGACAAGTTAACTTCAGCCAGAGTTGAAGGGAAGGCCGGGGCGTTAGTTTCGGGGCTTTCCACAGATGAGGAATTAACAGTGATATCTGATTTCTTCCGTGGTGCTTTGAAGCTCGAGAAAATAGATTGTTTTAATGGGGATGTACTTCGAGGGTTTAATGAGGGATTCCGTCCCTTTATGAGCCAAGGAATTCGCCCTTTTACGGCCGCTCATAATATCCTTAATAGCGATGCTATTATAGTCATAGGTGGTAATCCCCAGGAAGAAGCTCCCGTGGTGGCGAGTTATATTCGTGTTGCAACTGTTAAAAATGGAGCCAAACTTATTAATTTCTCGGCGAAAGACAATCCATTTGAGTCCATTAGCGATGTGGATATTCGTATTTCTGCAGAAGTTTTGCATGGGGCTCTTGTCTCTCTCACCGAGGCTGTAGCAGGACGAGAGGATGCTGAGAACCGGATTTCCTCTGTAGCGGACTTAGCCGGAATAGAGCCAGAAGAGGTGGCGAAGGCTGTAAAGTATCTTTCTGAAGCCCAGCACCCAATTGTCATTCTGGGTTCGAGGTTGGCAAAATATCCTCAAATTGTCATCGAAGCTGTCAACATGGCTATTACAGCTCAGGGTATTTTTGAAGATGGATTAGGTCTTGTCCCCATGGTACTCAGTGGCAATAGCCTTGGTGCCTGGAATACGGTACTCGGGGAAAAGCCCTGGCTGGAAAGTGTTGACATGGATTTCCTTTATGTGAATTCCACAGGCATGGTTCCGGAAGATCCCAAATCCCTTGAAGCTGTGAATAAAGCCCGGTTTGTAGTTGTACAAACGCCGTACATGGTGAGTCCTCTTGTGAATATGGCAGACGTTCTTCTCCCAATGCCGGCATGGTACGAACGAAGTGGGCACTTCTGTACTTTGGAAGGGGAGCGACGTCGAGTTAATATGATTGTTCCTCCTAAGGAAGGGCTCCGTGGGCTTTCAAAGGTTTTTCAGGATCTCGCGTCAAAAATGGGCATTTCACTTGTCTCTTCTTCTGCTTCGCCCTGTGAAAACATTTTTAAGTCGAGATTTTCTCCTGATAAGGCCCAAGTGGTCTCCTCTGAGGAGGTGTAGAGAATGTCGAAACCAAAAGTCGCTACTGTATGGCTTGAAGCCTGTGCCGGATGCCATATGTCCTTTCTCGATATCGATGAGCGGATTATCGACCTCCTGGATAAGGTGGATCTTACAGCTACACCGATAACGGATATTAAGGAGTTTCCTGAGGTGGAAGTAGGAGTTATAGAAGGGGCCTTGGGTAACGAGGAAGAGCTTCACCTTGCTAAGGAGTTACGTAAGAAGTGTAAAATACTCATTGCTTGGGGCGATTGTGCTGTCTTCGGTGGCATTAACTGTATGAGAAATTTCATGAAACCTGAAGATGTCCTCAAGGAAGGGTACGTGAATACTGTCTCTACGGTGAACCCCACGGCTGTGATTCCAGGAGAAAATATCCCCCATCTTTTGCCCCATGCCATTCCGGTAGACTATGAAGTAAAGGTGGATGTTTATGTTCCTGGATGCCCTCCGGATGCGGATACTATCTATTACGTTTTCCAGGAGATCCTTCAGGGTCGAATTCCTAAGGTCCCTGTGGATATGATGAGGTATGACTAGGGAGCAGGGAGGGGACTTAAAATGAGTGCAGAGAAAGCAAAAACAATCGTTGTCAATCCTGTCTCCCGTATCGAGGGACATGGAAAAATTACGGTAATGTTGAATGGTAAGGGCGAGGTAGAGGGGGCTCGTTTTCACGTCACTCAGTTCAGAGGGTTTGAAGCCTTTACCAAGGGGCGAGATTTCAGGGAAATGCCGGTTATTACCCCTAGAATTTGCGGCATTTGTCCTGTCAGCCATCATCTTGCTTCGGCCAAGGCGTGTGACGCAGTCCTTGGAGTTACCATTACTCCTACGGCTCATAAATTGCGAGAGTTAATGCATATGGGACAGTTTGTTCAGTCTCATGCTCTCTCTTTTTTCCACTTATCAAGTCCGGACTTGCTTTTCGGGTTTGATGCTGATCCGGCAAAGAGAAATGTGGCAGGGCTAGTGCAGGAATTTCCAGACCTTGCCGTTATGGGTGTGACAATACGAAAGTTCGGACAGGAAGTAATTAGAACGCTCGGAGGTAAAAAAATTCATCCATGGCACAGCATTCCAGGTGGTGTGAACAGGAGCCTGAAGGTAGAGGAACGAGATGAACTATTGGGAAGGCTTCCTAAAATAAAAGAAGACCTTCGAAAAGCCTTGGACTTAATCAAAAACTATCTCGCAGAACATGGAAGAGAAGCCAAAGAGTTTGCAACTCTTGAAACATCTTATCTCGGTCTTGTTCGTGAAGGGGACTTAGAGCTTTACGATGGACGTATTCGTCTTCGAAGTCCACGAGGTAGAATTACCGATGAATTCGACAGCAAAGAATATGTTTCTTTTATCGGAGAGCATGTGGAACCGTGGAGCTATTTAAAATTCCCCTTCTATAGACCGTTGGGTTTCCCTCATGGTAGTTATCGAGTTGGGCCATTAGGGCGTCTCAACGCTTGTGATGGAATTTCTACTCCAGAAGCTTCAGCAGAGTTGATAGCCTTTAGAAAACTGACAAATGATGGTGTGGTGCACTATACTATGTACTATCACTATGCGCGACTTATTGAAGCTTTATATGCTGCGGAGCGTATGGAAGAACTGCTTCATGATCCAGATATCACCGGAAGCGAACTCAGAATTACATCAAGCGAACTTCAGCCGGAGGGCATAGGAGTCATAGAAGCTCCCCGCGGAACATTGATCCACCATTACCAGGTGGACGAAAAGGGTGCTATAACAAAAGTAAACCTTATTGTTGCTACCGGTCATAATAATTATGCCATGAATAAAGGCGTTGAAATGGTGGCTCGGCAGTATGTTCATGGCGGTACTGTCAAAGAGGGAGCCCTGAACCGGATGGAACATGTGATTCGGTGTTATGACCCTTGCCTCTCCTGCTCTACCCACGCTGTAGGACGAATGCCGCTGAAGATGACAATAGTGGATGAGAATGGGCGAGAGATTCGAACTGTAGAAAAGAATTAATTTGTTGTATTATGGCAAGGTCGGTGTTGTTTTCCCGGCCTTGCTTTTCTAAAGGAGCTTGTATGAAAGTCTTTATAGCTGGATTTGGAAATCCTTATCGTGAAGATGATAGTGTCGGTTTATATGTGGCTCCATTAGTGGCAAGTTGGTTGGAAGAGCAGGGAGTTTCTGTGAGTATATGGAGTGGTCAACAGCTTCTTCCAGAGCTAGTTTACGATTTGGAAGACATGGATGTTGTCGTTTTTGTTGACGCCGATGCAAGACAATTCCCAGAAGGATATGCGCTAGAAGAGTTAGATGCGAATCCTCTCCTTGAAGGGTTAAATATCCATTCTATGGGTCCAGCATGGCTCTTGTCTCTTATGGAGAGGCTGGGAATGGTGAAGCCGAAAACATTGCTTCTTTCTATCTCTGGTTTTTCTTTTAATTTCAGTGAAATAATAACCTCCCAATGTATGGATGGAGCGAAGAAGGCGGAGGAAGCCTTTCGGAAGTGGTGGAAAGAATTTATATCTTTACAAGAAGGAGAATAAACCATGTGCAAAGTTATTACGCCAGAAGCAACTGAAGGTCATGTCCATGTACACGGGGCTCTGGAAGAAGCGGAACTTTTAAGAGAAACTATTTCTGAAGAGCTGGATTCTATAACGAGTTTAGTGGCCAGATGGCACGCAGTAGAGAGTGTCGAAGGCAAAAATACCTTCTTTCAGGCTATTAAAGCCAAAAGGACAGTGCTTAAAAGGCTATGGGAAGCTCTAACGGAGATGGAAGGAAGTTTTCTCTTAGAGGGATGTGAGGAGGCTCATTGCCATCATCACCACTAGAATATAAAATTATGTCTCAAATCTGAAGTTTTATTCTACAACGGGAGGTAGAATTTTTTGCCTCCCGTATTTTTTATAAAGACGAAGAGGGGCGGGGATTATTACGGTTACTAGTAATAAAAGAGATGGAATTATGTTTGTCCTCGTTGCAAGTTTTTTATGGGGAACTTTGAGTCCGGTTGGAAAAATTCTAGCTGCTTTGAAAACTGATATGCTTCTTGTGGCACTTGTACGGGCTGGGTGCGTGTTCCTCGGCGGAGGACTTTTTTTGTTATGGAGAGATCCTTCCCTCTTCCGTATTTCGTTTAAACAGTTTATTTTAGTGGGTTTTTTTAGCATATTCGGAGTGGTAGGAATTTACGTGGGGTATTTTATGGCGCTTCAAGATCTTACAGTAGCTACAGCCGTGGTTGTTTTATACACATACCCTTTATTGACCCTTATAGGATCTGCTCTCATTATGAAAGAACCTCCATCCCCCACTCTTATTTTAGCGGCTTTTCTAGGGTTAATAGGGGTAGGAGTGACAGCTTGGGGTTCAGGCACATCCCTCCTTATCAGGGAGTCTGTCCGAGGTTTTTTGTGGATATTTATATCAGTACTGGGAATGGTTGCGTATTCTTTGTTTGGCCGTTGGGTTGCTAAGAATCAATTTATTGCTCAGGAGAGCCTCTTTGTCTATGCTCATTTCCTTGGCTTTTTCTGGATTGCTCTCTTTTATGGTGTTTTTCACAGCGTCTCTTTAACAGGGTGGGTACAAGCTCTGCGTTCCCTGTCCCCTGCTCAATGGGGGTGGATTTTATATGTAGGATTTGGGGTTAGTCTTTTTGGTTATTCATCGTATTTTTTAGCCTTGCGTACCATTGAGGCTTCTACGGCGAGTACTATCGCTACCATTGAAATTGTCATAGCCATTACGCTGACGTCTCTTTTTATGAAACAGCTCCCTACAGCAGGGGAGCTGTTAGGGAGCTTATTAATCACGATAGCTGTAGTTCTCGCTACAGGAAAAATCTCTAGCAAATTTTCCATTTTTCAACAGTAGGAAAAATCTGCTTAAAAACTTTATGTGTTTCTCGAGGAAGGACTCGATACCCCTTACACTCCTTGACTATCCACGTATAGTAATCTTTGTAAAAAGATTGACTGAGGGAAATTACAGACTTTTTCCTGTTTTCTTTAATCAGTTCATAACTGTTTTTTATAGCCCGATCTTCATCGCTATCCCACCGAAAGGTACCTAAGGCGTAAGCGACATTTTTTTCATGGCTATGAGCCGAAGCCAAAGGGATAAGAAAGGTATTATCGCTCCAGTCATATGTTCCATATCCCTGCCCAGGAACCATAATAACTGTAGGGAGCCCATACATTCGTATACGAGAGACCCGCAATAAGTCTAAATCCCGACTAACCATCCCCTCTATTTGAGAGGCTATCTGCTTCAAAGAAAGAGGCTGCATATGTCTCCCACGAGAGAGAAGGGGCGTTTTGTCCAGCCTGGCACTTTTAGCAGTAAGAGATATATACTCTTGTTTTACGGCTAAGATATTACGTATCTCTCTTTTGAGAAAAGGAGGGGTTTCTTTTTCATACTTTTCTTGAAATCGCTCTTTTTTCTGCCGCCATTTCTCTTTTTCCATTTCAAAATAGCACAAGGACATAGCAATATATTGAGTTTGTTGGTGTAGATGGAGTACCCGGCTCAACTCTTCCTCAGAAAGGGGGGAGTCAGACGCAGTATATGTATCTTTTAGAAGGCGAAGCATCATCTTTTCAGCTTCGTTATAAGCGTAATGACCTGATGCCATGACCTGCCTCTCATCATCGGAACTCTCTCGATATTTCCGAGTCCTGTAATGTACTTCAGTGTAAAGTCCTAAATTCTTTTCAAGGCTGGAAAGAAGAGATATTATATTGAGCTCTGGAGATGAGAGCCCCATATCAAAAATAACTTGCAAGAGAAGGTGAAGTCTTTTCTTAAGAGACTCGAGCTGGCGTTCCATCTGTCCTTGCCGTTCTTCTAGAGAAGGGCCTTTTAAAGGGCCGGCGTAGTCTTTTTGGAAGACGAGGGAATATAGTTCATTAAAATAATCTGTCATGTGGAAGTACTGAAATAAACCGACGGGGGCCTCTTCATCGCTGTAAGACGGAGATTCTTCAAGAAGATCTGGCAATATCCCGTAATCAATAAAAGCCCTTTCTACCTCATCAAAGAATAATTGTTCGGGTTCTTCTTCTATTTGGGCAGAGACGAGACTCCACACTAATTGCCAGTAAACATCACCAATTTTTTGCCATAGCTTTCGGGCTTCTATATGATCCGAAGTATCATCTGAAGCAGCCCTTTTCGTGTATTCTCGCCATAAATCAAGAAAAGCGTTGTATACTTGTAGCAATTCTTGGTTATTTTCCCATCGTGTAAAAGGACAACTCACTTCATCAACTCCTGCTCTTAAATAAATCAAGTATTTTGAGGATAATTCCTTTTTGAAATTCAATGGCATTATTGGGGCAGACTTCCTGACAGCAGAAGCATCGAATACATTTATTGTAGTCGAAAGAAAGATTGCCATATGAGTCCAAAGTTATAGCCTTAGCAGCGCAAATTGTTTCACATTTTCTGCATCGAATACATAGCTTTCTGTTTTGTATAGGTCTTGACACAAGAAAACGCTTAGAAATTCCATCGAGAAAGGAGGGAAGAAGATGAAGAGAGTCTAAGTTGGGAATAAAGACTTTCTCGAAGGAAAAGGCCTGGGGCATCTCTCTGTTAAAATGAGCATCCTCTATTTCTATGTTCATTCCCCGTCGCATTGCGGCTCGGTATAGAGGAAAGTGCCCAAGGTTTACGCCAAGAAGGGTGCAAATGGTAAAATCTAAAGCGAGAGTATCGCTAGAAGCTCCCAACAATCCAAAGAAGCGGGGAGTGCCATTCCCAGGTCCGTGCCCTTCCATACCCCATATGCCATCTAATATAGTAAGAGCAGGATGAAGCGCTTCGTAAATATCGAGATGAAGCTCGGCAAAAAGATCCCGATTTAACCCTACATTATAATGCCACGAAGCTTTTTGCTGCCCTACTACTGTTCCAAACAAATTTTTAACGCCTAAAGTAAGAAGCATTTGGGCATGTGTTTTTAATTTGGGTATGTTGATAATCATATGAGATTCCAATGCTAGGCGAGCTAATTCGATGCGGTGAAATTTAGCCTGAGGGCCGGGGTTCACTGGAATAGGGTCTGTAAGTTCTACCAATGGTATTTGGAGTTGACGGGCTATATCGTTCATTTTTGTTTTTTCTGCAACTGATGCAAATCGGTCAAGGCCAGGGCTATCACCTATTATTGGACGGCCGTACCGATCAAGAACTGCTTCAGCAACGGATTTAACCAGAGCAGGATCAGTTGTAATACGTTTATCTAGCGAAGAAGCAGAGAGTAAATTAGGTTTTAGAAGTATGGAATCTCCAGGCCGTATAGGTGTTTGTGCGTCTATAAAACATGAAAAGATATCTTCTACAGCTTTTCGTAGTGATTTTTCTTCGTAGTTTTCTTGCTTTAATAACATGATAACAGCCATTTTTATCGCCTCTTCTAACAACGAATGAAAATTTCTTTTATATTGACTTTCAATAAGCTTAAGCTAAAATAAATACAATATCAAGGAAGTTCCTGAAGGGGAGTAGCTTGAGAGGCAGTGTCAACATCATGGCGTTAAGCCTGGCACTGTCGTTGGTTTTAGAGCCAATAAGCGAGACCTTCGAGTGTGACGTAAGTCATGCTGGAGGTCTCGCTTTTTATTTAGACTGTCGTAGCTATTATTTTTATTAATATTAGTATAGAACAGAAATGATGGGAGAGTGAACTGTAAAATGGGAAATTTTGTGGAAGGGGTTATGGCCCTGTCTTTTCAGCAGATCACCATGATCGGGATTGGGTCTTTCCTTATCTATCTTGCTGTAGTAAAGGAATATGAGCCAACATTGTTGTTACCCATGGGTTTTGGAACGATTCTTGTCAATATTCCACTTACATCAGCTTTAACTCAAATGGTGGCTGGTAAAGTTCATGTAGGTGCACTCACCCTCCTTTTCGACGTGGGTATTGCTACAGAACTATTTCCTCTCCTTATCTTTATAGCTATAGGGGCAATGATTGATTTCTCTCCGCTTTTGCAATCTCCTCTTACAGCAGTTTTCGGTTTAGTAGCCCAAGCTGGAATTTTTCTCACACTAGGGTTAGCTCTCCTGATGGGCTTCGATCTAAACGAAGCTGCTGCTATAGGGATTATTGGCGCGGCTGACGGCCCCACTTCAATTTATGTGGCCTCTCGTTTCGCCCCTCATCTTTTAGGGCCTGTTTCTGTGGCAGCGTACTCGTATATGGCTCTAGTTCCCCTCATACAGCCTCCTATTATTCGTTTACTCACTACGACGCGGGAGCGAAAAATACCCATGACGTATTTAGAAAAGCCGGTTTCTAGAGGGGCAAAGATTCTTTTCCCCGTAATCGTTACTATTGTAGCTGGTATATTGGTGCCAGCCTCTGTATCTCTTATTGGTTTCCTTATGTTCGGCAACCTTTTGCGAGAGAGCGGCGTGGTAGATCGTTTGGCCCAAGGAGCTCAGAATGAACTTGCTAATATTGTAACTATCCTGTTGGGTCTAGCTATCTCAGCAACGCTTACCGCTGATCGTTTCCTTCAGCCATCGACTCTCTTGATTTTAGGTATGGGACTCGTTGCTTTTGTTCTTGATACAGCAGTAGGCGTGCTGTCGGCTCGATTATTGAACTGCTTTCTCAAAACTAAGCTTAATCCTATAATTGGAGCGGCGGGCATTTCTGCTTTTCCTATGGCAGCCAGAGTGGCACAAAAGATAGCAAATAAAGAGGACAAAACTTGTTTTATTCTTATGCCTGCGGTAGCTGCCAATGTTTCTGGACAAATTGGTTCTGTTTTAGCAGGTGGACTTTTAATTGCCATGTTAAGTTAATTCGAACGGGCAAGGTACGATGAAGTCGAGGGTAAATAATATTGCTAAGCGCCAAAAACTGCGCTGGGTTGGTTCAGTATGATGAAGTTGGGGATAAATAATATTTCTCTTGAAGGTATGTGGTAAGATAAAAATAGAATTATAAAGAGGATAAATTAAAGCAGGAACTGTCGGACGAGGCGAATAATATGCCCGACTGTTTCTTTTCGATTCTAACTTTTAGGGGCGACTCCTGCAAAGGGCGCTCCTTTTTTATTGTAGAGGGATGTGATCAAATGCCTTGGAAAGAAATAGAACACACAGCAGATGTAGGTTTTGAAGTGAAAGCCGCTTCTCTTGACGAACTTTTTTTAGAAGCAGCTCTTGCTTTGTATGCATTAGGTTATGGAGAGACGGAGGAACTGAGGGAAAACTATGAGAAAAGGAAGGAAATTTTACAAATAGAGGGTATAGATCTTGAAGAGTTAGTGGTTTCGTGGCTCAATGAGCTTATTTTCATAGTGGAAACACGTCATGTTCTCTTTGTGCCCACATCTGTTCATGTTATAGCAGAGCCCCTTCATATCACAGTAGAAGGAGTTTTGTCTGAGAGACACGGAGTACGTCTTCCTGTGAAATCTGCTACATATGGAGGGTTGGTTATCCGAAGATACCCCGATCCCTTTCTTCGGATTTTTTTGGATGTATAGCGAGAGGTGAAGAATATGAAAGGATCCTTGACGAGAATGGATGACGTCCGTCTCCTTCTCGGACGCGAGGCGCAAGATGGGATGAGGGTGCCAGGGCTTATTTACGCTGATAAATATATAGAATCCATGCTTGAAGAGGAAAATGCTCTTCTACAAGTTGCCAATGTTGCATGTCTTCCAGGTATTATCGGATATAGTTTCGCTATGCCTGATATCCATTGGGGATATGGTTTCCCAATTGGCGGGGTTGCTGCTTTCGACGTGGATGAAGGAATTATTTCTCCCGGTGGTGTCGGCTACGATATTTCCTGTGGAGTTCGTCTTCTCAGCTCTAGTCTCGTTGTGACAGATGTTACGAACGTAATGGATCAATTGTTGCCTGCTCTTTTCTCCGCAGTACCTTGTGGAGTGGGGTCTAGCAGCAGGCAGAAGCTGTCAGATAGAGATTTGGAAAAGGTCCTTACAGACGGTGCCCGTTGGGCTGTGAAGGCTGGATATGGGATTGAGAGCGATCTGGACCACACAGAGGAGAATGGCTGTTTAGAAGGAGCTCTTCCTTCAGTAGTATCGAATCGAGCCAAAGAACGAGGTCGAACTCAGTTGGGGACTTTAGGATCTGGGAACCATTTTTTAGAAATTCAAGTAGTAGACGAAGTTTTTGACGAGAGAGAGGCTTCAAAATTAGGTTTAAAAACAGGGTGTATTACGGTGATGATTCACTGCGGAAGTAGAGGATTGGGGCATCAGGTATGTGATGACTATCTTAAGGTTATGAGGCGTGCCATGGAGCGTTACCATATAATTGTCCCTGACCGCCAACTCTGTTGCGCTCCTATAAAGTCGGAGGAGGGGGAAAAATATTTGGGAGCTATGAAAGCGGCGGCTAATTTTGCTTTGGTAAATCGCCATATGATAGCAGATGCGGTGCGTCATGTTTTTACAGCATTTTTCCCCAAAGTACCTCTTCACACTGTTTATGATGTAAGTCATAACATAGCCCACATTGAAACTCATGAATGGGAAGGGCATCGAAAAGAACTTTGCGTTCATCGTAAGGGGGCTACAAGAGCTTTTCAAGGACAACCGGTTCTTATTCCGGGAAGTATGGGGACAGCAAGCTACGTCCTTGTGGGAACTCGACAAGCAGAGATAGAGACTTTTGCATCTACATGCCATGGTGCTGGAAGGGTCTTGAGTAGAAATGAAGCAGTGAAAAGAGCACGAGGGCAAGATCTTTTCAAAGTCTTATCAGAACGGGGAATATCCGTAATGGCTGAAAGTCCTCGAACCCTAGGGGAAGAGATGCCGGAAGCATATAAAGATGTGTCGAATGTTGTAGATGTTGTTCAAGAAGCTGGCATCAGTTTAAAGGTGGCAAAACTTCGCCCCCTAGCTGTGATAAAAGGATAGGTTCTAATTTCATAAGGTTTTTGCTTTAGACACAAACCCCCGAATTTTTATAAAAATTCGGGGGTTTCTATGTCTGTTAATGAAAAATGTAACAAAACAAGTTCAGATTTTAAATACATCTCAGACAACATAAAAAAATAAAAACATATTATAATAGAATCTTTGGGAAATATGGGCATTGATAAAAGAGTTCCAGAACAGACGTATTTTAAGAGTAGAGGAGGTTTTACAGAATGATGCTGAGTGATATAGAGATAGCACGAAGCGCAAAGCTGAAGCCCATAGTTGAAGTAGCATCGCAGCTGGGGATAGGAGAAGACGAGCTGGAGTTGTATGGGAAGTACAAGGCGAAGGTGACGTACAGTCTCTGGGATCGAATCAAGGATTGTCAGGATGGGAAGCTCATCTTGGTAACAGCCATCACTCCTACGCCAGCAGGAGAAGGGAAGACGACCACAACGGTGGGGTTGGGTCAGGGATTGGCGAAGCTTGGCAAGCGAGTGAGCATAGCTCTCCGGGAACCGTCGCTTGGTCCGAGTTTTGGAGTGAAGGGAGGAGCGGCAGGAGGAGGTTACTCTCAAGTAGTTCCCATGGAAGAGATCAACCTTCATTTCACGGGAGATCTTCATGCCATTACAGCGGCTCATAACCTTCTGGCAGCGCTTCTGGACAACCATATCCAGCAGGGCAACGTTCTGAACATAGATCCTCGTCGAATAGTGTTTCGTCGTGTAATGGATCTGAACGAACGAGCTCTTCGGAACGTGATCATCGGCCTAGGAGGGAAGGCGAACGGAGTTCCCCGTGAGTCTGGATTCGACATAACGGTGGCCTCAGAAGTGATGGCGATTTTATGTTTATCAGGGAGCATTCGAGAGCTGAAGGAGCGTCTTTCCCAGATAGTTGTAGGGTATACATACGAAGGGATGGCAGTGACGGCAGGGGATCTGAACGCCCAAGGCTCCATGGCAGTGCTGTTGAAGGATGCGTTGAAGCCGAATTTGGTTCAGACCCTAGAGCATGTTCCGGCCTTTGTTCACGGCGGTCCTTTCGCGAACATCGCTCATGGTTGTAACAGCCTTCAGGCGACGAAATATGGCTTGAAACTCTCAGACTACTTTATTACCGAGGCAGGTTTTGGAGCGGATCTTGGGGCAGAGAAGTTTTTCGACATTAAGTGTCGCATCGGAGGTTTGCGTCCGTCGGCGGTTGTGATAGTAGCGACGGTACGAGCGTTGAAGATGCACGGTGGCGTGGCGAAGAGCGAACTGACGAAAGAGAACGTCGAAGCTTTGGGGAAGGGTATACCGAACCTGGAGAAGCATATAGAAAACATGCAGAGTTTTGGCTTGCCGGTAGTGGTTGCGATCAACCGTTTTCCCACCGATACAGAGTTGGAACTTGCGTTGGTGGAAGAGCGTTGCAGTGCTCTTGGAGTCTCAGTCTCGCTGTCGGAGATTTGGGCGAAGGGTGGGGAGGGGGGCCTTGATCTTGCGAAACGAGTCATGGAGGCGACAGAGAAGCCGAATACGTTCCATTACCTGTATAAAGAGACAGAGAGCCCGAAGGTGAAGATCGAGAAGATAGCGAAGGAGATGTACGGAGCGAAGAGCGTAGCGTACACCGCTCAGGCTGAGAAAGACCTGGAGGAGATTCATCGATTGGGGAAGGACGAACTGCTGGTGTGCATGGCAAAGACCCAGGCGTCCATATCGGACAACCCATCTCTTATCGGTCGTCCGGAAGGTTTCGAGTTGACGGTCCGGGAGGTTCGTCTTTCTGCCGGAGCAGGCTTTATGATCCCCATAACGGGTTCAATTATGACCATGCCAGGCTTGCCGAAGGTGCCGGCAGCCATGAAGATAGACGTAGACGACGAGGGAAATATTACTGGTTTGTTCTAGAGGCGAGGAGGCTGCTAAATGAAAGCTCAGATATTGGATGGGAAAAAAGTAGCAGAGGAAGTACGGGCTGCCATAAAAAAGGAAGTAGATGAAATAAAATCAAAGGGAGGGCACATTCCCGGCTTAGCCGTGGTTCTTGTAGGCGAGAATCCAGCTTCGAAGGTTTATGTGGGTCAGAAAGAAAAAAAATGTAAAGAAGTGGGATTCAACTCTTTTCTTCATAAGCTTCCGGTAAGCACTACAGAAGGAGAGCTCTTGAAGCTCATCGAAACCCTTAACAATGATAAGGCTGTAGATGGTATTCTTGTTCAACTTCCCTTGCCTCAGCAGATCGATAGCGATAAGGTTCTCAAAACCATTGACCCGTCGAAGGATGTAGATGGTTTCCACCCCATGAATATGGGGTATCTTGTCACCGGACTTCCTGCAGTGCATCCCTGTACGCCGAAAGGCATTATGTATCTCCTTGATGCTTATGGAATCGAAATAGAAGGGAAACATGCTGTAGTGGTAGGGCGAAGCAATATTGTAGGCAAACCCATCGCTCATCTCCTTCTTGACCGAAACGCTACAGTGACTATCTGTCATAGCAGAACGAAAGATCTGGGAGCTATTACTCGTCAGGCAGATATTATTGTAGCAGCCGTAGGTCGTCCTCGTATGATTACAGGCTCTATGGTGAAAGAAGGAGCTGTAGTTGTGGACGTGGGCATTAATCGTCTTGAGGAAGGATTGGTAGGAGACGTAGATTTTAAAACTGTAGGAGATGTGGCTTCTTGGATTACGCCAGTTCCGGGTGGTGTTGGGCCTCTTACCATCGCGATGTTGCTTAAGAATACATTGGAAGCTGGCCGAAAAAGCGAGAGGTAGAGACATAACATCTTGCTTTTGAATAAATAAATACGTATTTATTAAAGGGGCTGGTAAAAACCAGCTCCTTTTCTACATGATACAATATATAAACTTTGTTTCAAGGAGTGGATTTTTTATTTTGCCTGCCATACGTACACTTCAAACATTGTCAAGTTTCTCTCTTCTTGCTGGAAATTCTGCCCTCGATAAGGAGGTTGGAAGAGTTGTACTTCTTGATGATGTTATAGTCGGGGGGTTTTTTTGCTCTTCTGATTCTCTTGTTGTTGGAGTGTGGCCCAGCGAGTCACGTTTTTCAGGTCTTTGTTTGTCTTCCGTTCTTGCTATTATTCAAAATGGCGTCGGGGGAATTGTTTTTCAAGGAGAGATTCCTTCAGAGCTTGAAGAAGCAGCAAATACTTTTTCTACGCCTTTATTTTCTATTCCCCAAAACCATACGTTATTAAACGTTCTTTTTGCTCTCGAGACAGAGTTTCGAAAAGCTGAAACGCTTCACTCTTCCTTTTCACCCTTTGCCGATATCCTTCTCAATGACGGCGATTTTGAAAGAATTCTTTGGGCTTTGCGAGAGCAGATACATTGTGGTGTTGCCTATAAAGATCTTATCCATAAACAGCTTTTCGTAGCATCTTTTTCGGAAGAATTTAAAGAACATGTAAAAATATATCCCTTAAAAGAGATAATTCGCCTTCACCAACATATGGAGGTCCGTGTTGGTGGCGTGCTGAGCGGCTATCTTGTTCTTAACCGTTCAAGCCGTTCCGACAGGAAAATTTCTTTTTTAGAAATGTCTGCTCTAGAGAATGCCGTTATAGCAGTAAAGCTTTCTATAGAGAAACAACTTTCTGCTCAAAGGGTGGAGCGAAACTATATTGATGAGTTTGTACGAGATCTTATTTATAACAAAATACAGAGGAAGGAAGAACTTGAAAGTCGGGCTCGCACTTTTTCTTGGAATCCTGTCAATGGTGTTGTTGTAGTGGTGGTAGAAGTAGAAGCTCTTGATGGAGCGGCTGGAGAACGTGAGTTTCAGGTCTTTTTTTCCACTATTAGGTCGAAGTTTCAGGCTTTTTTCCCAAAATCGATTTATACCATGTTGACAAAGTCTGTTGTTTTCCTTATCTCCCCTCCAGATCCAGATAACGAGGAAAAAACCCTACAAACAAATATAGTAAAAGTAGCGGAACACCTTAATGAAGAAGCAGCTAAAGAGTTACGTTGCGAAATTACTGTCGCCGTTGGCGGATACAAAACTGACCCTCTTAGTATCCACGATAGTTATCGCGAAGCAGTTCGAGCCCTTCGTGTGGCTAGGTTAGCTACGTTTTCCCAAGAAGTTGTTTTTTGGGAAAACCTGGGCGGGATGAAGCTCCTTTCCATGGTGTCTCAGAGTCAGGAGGCAGAGACCTTTTGTCAGAGCATACTAAGAGACCTTATCGAATATGATAAATCTACGAATGGAGAGCTTCTTCAAACGCTTAGGGTCCTTAACAAGAATAATTGGAACGTGAAACGCGCTTCGGAAGTTATGAAGTTTCACTATAACACCATAAAATATCGAAACAAAAAAATATGTGAACTTCTCAATTTTAATCCTGATAACAGTGATCAACGTTTTGATATTGCCCTTGCGTTAAAACTTTATGATCTCGGATCTTTTAACGAATAGATTTGTCAAGTTTTGACAATATAACCGGGGAAATCTTATCCACAGAAGCTAATGTCTGAATCTCCTCCCTCCAGTACTCTTATATTGGTGAAAGGGGGGAATAAAATGACGCAAAGGCAAGATGATGCTTATAGTAGGGCGATAGAAATACTTCAGCAGTTGATTCGCATCCGTACTTTCCAGCCTTCTGGAGATGAAAAGGACGCAGCTCTTTTTGTCTCTTCTTTGTTCCCTGACAATAAAGTTGAAAAGAAAATAATCAGCCATGGAAATAACCGAGCCTCGTTGGTGATTACCATCCCTGGAGCAGATCGGAATCGCGGTATTGCCATTACAGGACATTTAGACACGATTCCGGCCGGAGATGTGCGAGATTGGACCTATTCTCCTTTTGGCGCGGTCGTAGTGGATGGCTGTGTTTATGGTCGGGGAGCTGCGGATATGAAAGGCGGAGTCACGTCCATGATTTTAGCGGCCCTGACCCTTTTAAAGGAAAACATAACGCCGAAAGTAGACGTTGTGTTCTGTTTTACAGCAGATGAAGAGGTAGGGGGTATGGGGGCCAACGCCCTGTTAGGGGGCGGATTCCTCAATAAGGTAGAAGAAGTTCTGATCATTAAGCCTACAGATGAAAGAGTTGGCCTAGCAGAGAGGGGCGCTATTTGGCTTCGGATAAGAACGTGGGGGACCTCTTCCCATGCTGCTATGGCAGATGCCCAGACGAATGCTCTCTCTACATTTAACAAGATTACAAATCTCATATCAGAACTTTTTAGTGGCGAGAAAAAACACGACCTTCTCGGCCGTTCTACATGTGTAGTTACCTCACTACAAGCTGAAAGTGATTTGTTTAATGTTGTTCCTCATTATGTAGAAGGGACGCTAGATATCAGAACCCTCCCGAGTGTGGATCATTCCCTGTTATTGCAGAAAATTTATAAAGCGACGGAATCTATGGAAAAGGACAATAGTCCCATCCATGTTTCTGTAGAGGTGGTAAACAATAGACCTCCTGTAGGGATGGATGAAAGTGCTCCGTTAGTGCAATCTCTACAAAAAATTTATTCTGAATTGGAAATGCCATGGGAAAAGACTGGTATCAATTATTTTACAGATGCCTCGATCCTCATCCCTTCTTTAGGAGTACCTTTTGCTATTTTGGGGCCTGGCGATGACATGTTCTTTCACCAGCCAGACGAATATGTTCGAATGGACTCTGTCATACGTATGGCACACGTTTTGGCGCATTACGCGAAGAGTAGAAGATAGAAAAGTGGGGGATCATAGGTGAGTTTTTTTAATATGCTAGATAGTCTTTGTGAGCGTTTTGAGAAGTTTGTCGTATCGTGGAGCATTATCATAATGGCTCTTGTTGCCATTATCAACGTGATCGGAAGAAACCTTTTTCAACATAGCCTTACTTGGGCAGAAGAAGTAACACAGTTCACCATCGTATGGGTTACTTTTGTGGGAACCAGTTATGCTGCCAGAATAGGAGCCCACATTAGGATGTCAGCTTTATCGGATGTTCTTGGGCCGAGAGGGCGAAAAATTTTGATGATTATTATTTCAGCTGGCACAGCCGTCCTGATGTTCTATCTCAGTTGGTATGCCTACCTCTATGTGGCTAAACTTGCTGAAATTAAGAAGCAGACCTTGGGGCTTCATATCCCGCTTTACTTAATTATGTTATGGGTTCCCGTAGGTTTTGTAATGACCGGGATTCAATATGTGTTGGCCGTTATTAAAAATCTGAAATCTGAAGATGTTTATCTCTCTGCTTCAGTGCTCGAAGGCCACGCTGAGGACGAACAGTCCTTCGACTTTTAGGAGGGGTAAACACAATGTTACTTACTCTCGTAGGAACAATGGTTATATTGTTGTTGCTAGGTTTCCCGATGATGGTTCCCTTGGCGGCAGGAGCTTTTTTAACACTTGTGACGCAGTTCCCAGGGGTAAATCCGTCAATGCTAATTCAACAGCTTATCGGAGGAGTACAGCCTATTTCTCTTACAGCTGTTCCTATGTTTATCTTTGCTGCGGACATTATGACATCAGGGCAAATTGCTGATCGTCTCGTCAATGTTGTTGTAAAGTTTGTAGGCCACAAAAGGGGAGGTCTCCCTATCGCGACAGCAACTGCATGTACCCTGTTCGGAGCAGTGTCAGGGTCAACGCAGGCAACGGTTGTAGCTATCGGCGGCCCTCTACGCCCCATGTTACTTGATGCCGGATACTCTTCTACATTTTCCACTGCTTTGATTATTAATGCGGCAGAAATAGCCCTTCTTATACCACCGAGCATTTACATGATTGTTTACGGTGTCGTAGGAGGAGCGTCTGTTGGAGAACTTTTTATTGCAGGTGTGGGCCCTGGCCTTTTGATCCTCCTCTTTTTTTCGGTATACTGTTGGTTTATCTCGAAGAAAGAAAATGGAATGCCCCGTGCTACATGGCATGAACGTTGGGTAGCTTTCAAGGAAGCTATTTTAGGCTTTACCTTTCCCGTTATTATTTTCGGAGGAATTTACTCTGGCGTTTTCAGCCCGACAGAAGCCGCTGCAGTTTCAGTCCTTTATGCTTTCGTGCTGGAATTTTTTATCTATAAATCCATTAAGTTGTCGGATATTCCTCGACTAGCGCTAAGAACTGGTGTCGTGACGGCGATCGTTTTTATTCTTATCGCAGTTGGGCAGGCTTTTTCGTGGACTGTTTCCTTCGCGAGAATCCCGAATCTTATACTACCACCTCTTCTGGGAGAAACACCTTCTGTTGTCCGGATCCTTTCTGTCTTAAGTATTGCTTACTTTATAGGGTGTATGTTTGTTGATCCTATAGTTGTCATTATGATACTTACTCCTATTTTCAAGCCTGCCATTATGGCTTCAGGATTGGATAACGTACTTGTAGGAACCATCGTAACATTACAGGCTGCCATTGGTTCTTCTACGCCACCTTTCGGCTGCAATATTTTTACGGCAATTGCTATTTTTAAGCAAAAATACACAGATGTTGTTCGTGGAGTTCCACCCTTCATATTTATGTTGATACTCGTGTCTATTCTGCTCGTATTATTCCCTCAGATAGCTCTCTTCTTGAGGGATCTGGCGGTGGCTCAGTAAAAAGGAAGGAGGGCAGTTCTCGGTATCAAAAAGACGCAAGAGGACTTTATGTTGAGATTTAGATTGAGATGAAATGTCTTAAATTCAAATTCTAGAGGAGGTTTACATCTATGAAAAAGCTTCATGTTTTTGCTTTAGTACTGGCCCTTGTTCTTGCTTTTTCCGGAATAGCTGTAGCGGCAGAGTATAATTGGCGTTTAGCAGAGGAAGAGATAGTAGGAAGTGTCTGTGACGTTTATGCAAACGAATTTGCTCGACTTCTTGCAGATAAATCAAATGGCAGAATCAAACTCGATGTATATCCTCAAGGGACGCTCGGTACTCCTACAGAAATGTTTGAGCTGTGCTTGAATGGAGCGATAGAGTTTGCTCTTGTCGGTCCCGGACAGTGCGGTGCCATCGTTCCAGAAAATCAGATATTCTCTCTTCAGTTTCTTTTCTCCGATGACGATATGGTAAACGAGAAAGTCCTTGCTTCCAGTAAGGCTCTCAATGAGATGTTGGCTGGTGTGTACGAGAAAAAAAGCCTGAAGGTTTTGTCTTACTTTAGCGAGGGTGCCATGTATTGGACAGCAAACAAGCCCATATTGACTCCTGAGGATTTCAAGGGGCTTAAAATGCGAGTTATGCCTTCGGAGATGCTTGTAGAGACCTATAAGGCTTATGGAGCCAATCCCACACCCCTCTCCTTTACTGAACTTTACAGCTCTCTTCAGCTGAACATGGTTGAGGGGCAGGAAAATGCCCCCTACATTATTCAGGAAATGAAGTTTATGGAAGTTCAGAAGTATCTTATTGAATCTAAGCATAATATCTATGTTATGCATACCCTTGCCAATGCCGACTTTTTCAATGGATTGCCAGAAGATATTCAGAAGATTGTTCTTGAGTGTATAGAAGAGCTTCGGCCTTTTGTTTATAAGGTACAGCAGGAGCTGAATGATAAACGCCTCGATATGATGGTAAAGGCTTTCAAACCCGACCAGAAGCTTCTGAAGCTTGAGCACGATCAGAGAATGCGCTTCCGTGAAATTGCTAAAAATGCAGACGAGAAGTATTTTGAGCTTTCGGGCAATCCGGAATTTGCGAAAGAGCTTCTTAAAACCTTCAGATCTGAAATGGCAGAAGCAGAGAAGAACTAAGTTTTTCAATCTCGGTTAGTAAGGGAGCAGCTCTTTTTTGCGAAGAGCTGCTCTAAAAAAGTAAATTAAATAAAACTTTTGATTTCAGCACGTGATTGGAGGAACCACAATTGGCTAAGAAACAGTATGTTCATGCAGTTCCCAACTTTAGTAATGGAAAAGATAAGGAAGTTATTGAAGCCGTTGTTGATGAAATTCGTAAGGCTAAAGGAGTTAAGCTGATCGGCTATTTCCCCGATGCTGACTTTAATAGAACGGTTATAGAATGCCTTGGAGAGCCAGAGCCTTTGAAAAAAGCCTTATTGAATATGGCAGGCAAAGCTTACGAGCTCATCGATATGGAGAAACAGAAAGGGAAGCACCCTCGCATTGGAGCTCAGGATACGATCCCGGTTTTCCCTCTTCGCAATATCTCTCTTGAGGAGTGTACGGAGCTTGCAGAGGAGATAGGAAAAGAAATTTGGGAGCGCTATCAAGTCCCAGTCTATTTTAGTGGAGAAAATGCCAGGACTCCTGAACGCAAAGAATTAGCGTATATCCGAAAGGGCCAATATGAAGGGCTGAAGGAAGTTGCTCATACACCAGAGCGCCGTCCTGATCTTGGACCGGCTAAACTTCATCCAACTGCTGGTGCTACTATAGTAAGCGCTGCTACTCATAACCTCGTAGCTGTGAATATGATCCTCAATACGACAGACATGGAGATTGGAAAACGGATCGCTAAAATGATGCGTGGACCTAGTGGTGGATTTAGTACTATTCGTGCAGTTGCATTTAAACCGGATGGTTATGATAATGTAGCTGTCTCCATGAATATGTTTGATACGGTCAATACTCCAATCTATAGGGTGTTTCAGGTTGTGGAGAACGAAGCTAAACGTTATGGCCTTACCATAATAGGCACACAGATTTGTGGCACTTTACCTCAGGACGCGCTCTTGAACTGCGCTGAATACTTCCTTCGCATAGTAGATTTTGACCGGAATCAGATTCTGGAGAACAATATTCTGGCACTAGACGAAGAGGAGTAGATGTGTATGCTAGTTGATCTGAATTTAAGGCAATTTGTAGGGGAACTGGCCTCAGATTCTCCAGCTCCGGGAGGTGGAAGTGTAGCCGCCCTTTCCGGTGCTCTCGGTGCAGGGCTGATTTCCATGGTTTGCAATCTTACCATTGGTAAAAACGGCTACGAAGCCCATGAAGCCGAAATGAAAGAGGTCAGAGGGGAAGCAGAAAATCTCTATAACAGTTTATTAGAGCGAATTGATCGTGATACGGAAGCTTTTAACAAAGTTATGGCTGCTTTTAAAATGAAGAAAGATACAGAAGAAGAAAAAGCAGTTCGTAAGGAAGCAATTCAGAAAGCTTTTAAGGAAGCTTGCGATTCACCTTTCGCTATAGCGGAGGAATGCCTGGCGGTAATTCGTCTCGCTGATAGGATTGTGGATAAGGGTAATACCAACGCTATGAGTGATATGGGCGTGGCTGCTGCTCAGGCTTTGGCTGGACTTGAGGGTGCCATTATGAACGTTCGTATTAACATTCCTTCAATCAAAGATGCTGCCTATGTATCTGAAAAAGAGAGTGCGGTACAAAAAATACTGGCAGAAGGAAAATCCCTTCGAGACACCATCCAGAAGAAAGTTGATGCTAAACTTTAGAGTTAATAATTGAATAAAAGATGTATAGTAAAAAGGAGCGGACACAGTCCTGCTCCTTTTTCTTCCTTGTTTTTGAGAAGAGAGAGTTGCTGTAGAGGAGGTTTTACAGAATGATGCTGAGTGATATAGAGATAGCACGAAGCGCAAAGCTGAAGCCCATAGTTGAAGTAGCATCGCAGCTGGGGATAGGAGAAGACGAGCTGGAGTTGTATGGGAAGTACAAGGCGAAGGTGACGTACAGTCTCTGGGATCGAATCAAGGATCGTCAGGACGGGAAGCTCATCTTGGTGACAGCCATCACTCCTACGGCTGCAGGGGAAGGGAAGACGACCACAACGGTGGGGTTGGGTCAGGGATTGGCGAAGCTTGGCAAGCGAGTGAGCATAGCTCTCCGGGAACCGTCGCTTGGTCCGAGTTTTGGAGTGAAGGGAGGAGCGGCAGGAGGAGGTTACTCTCAAGTAGTTCCCATGGAAGAGATCAACCTTCATTTCACGGGAGATCTTCATGCCATTACAGCGGCTCATAACCTTCTGGCAGCGCTTCTGGACAACCATATCCAGCAGGGCAACGTTCTGAACATAGATCCTCGTCGAATAGTGTTTCGTCGTGTAATGGATCTGAACGAACGAGCTCTTCGGAACGTGATCATCGGCCTAGGAGGGAAGGCGAACGGAGTTCCCCGTGAGTCTGGATTCGACATAACGGTGGCCTCAGAAGTGATGGCGATTTTATGTTTATCAGGGAGCATTCGAGAGCTGAAGGAGCGTCTTTCCCAGATAGTTGTAGGGTATACATACGAAGGGATGGCAGTGACGGCAGGGGATCTGAACGCCCAAGGCTCCATGGCAGTGCTGTTGAAGGATGCGTTGAAGCCGAATTTGGTTCAGACCCTAGAGCATGTTCCGGCCTTTGTTCACGGCGGTCCTTTCGCGAACATCGCTCATGGTTGTAACAGCCTTCAGGCGACGAAATATGGCTTGAAACTCTCAGACTACTTTATTACCGAGGCAGGTTTTGGAGCGGATCTTGGGGCAGAGAAGTTTTTCGACATTAAGTGTCGCATCGGAGGTTTGCGTCCGTCGGCGGTTGTGATAGTAGCGACGGTACGAGCGTTGAAGATGCACGGTGGCGTGGCGAAGAGCGAACTGACGAAAGAGAACGTCGAAGCTTTGGGGAAGGGTATACCGAACCTTGAGAAGCATATAGAAAACATGCAGAGTTTTGGCTTGCCGGTAGTGGTTGCGATCAACCGTTTTCCCACCGATACAGAGTTGGAACTTGCGTTGGTGGAAGAGCGTTGCAGTGCTCTTGGAGTCTCAGTCTCGCTGTCGGAGATTTGGGCGAAGGGTGGGGAGGGGGGCCTTGATCTTGCGAAACGAGTCATGGAGGCGACAGAGAAGCCGAATACGTTCCATTACCTGTATAAAGAGACAGAGAGCCCGAAGGTGAAGATCGAGAAGATAGCGAAGGAGATGTACGGAGCGAAGAGCGTAGCGTACACCGCTCAGGCTGAGAAAGACCTGGAGGAGATTCATCGATTGGGGAAGGACGAACTGCTGGTGTGCATGGCAAAGACCCAGGCGTCCATATCGGACAACCCATCTCTTATCGGTCGTCCGGAAGGTTTCGAGTTGACAGTCCGGGAGGTTCGTCTTTCTGCCGGAGCAGGCTTTATGATCCCCATAACGGGTTCAATTATGACCATGCCAGGCTTGCCGAAGGTGCCGGCAGCCATGAAGATAGACGTAGACGACGAGGGAAATATTACTGGTTTGTTCTAAAAGAGTAACCGTGGTGTTCGCGTATATATTTGGAAGAGCTGCAAGAATCTTTCTTGCAGCTCTTTTTTCTAAAAATGGTGATGGGGCAAAGGGGTGGACATCCAGAAACACGACTCGTGCCATAACTGATTTCAAATCAGCCGTCATCGACCATCCGATTCATCCTCCATTAGCGCTATTTTAAAAATGGCAACGAAAAATAAAATATTTATTATATCGGGGAAAAACCATTCAAAGTCTTCAAAAAGGGATAAAATAATAAAGAGAAAACAAAAAGTGGAGGTAATTGTATGGCTGTTAAACCATGGTGGCGCGAGACCCTGGAAACCATTTTATGGGCAGTGGCTCTTGCTCTCATACTTCGGACTTTCGTTGTGCAATCCTATTGGATCCCAAGTGGCTCCATGATTCCTACCTTAGAAATAGGGGATCGTGTTATGGCTGCTAAATTTTGGTACCTTTTTTCGGAGCCGAAACGGGGACAGGTGGTAGTTTTTAAGTTTCCAGATGACCCCAAGAAAGATTTTGTCAAAAGGATTATCGCTTTACCAGGAGAAAAAGTGGAGATACAAGACGGAGTGGTGTATGTGGATGGATCAGCACTCGAAGAATCTTATGTGAAGAATCAAGATTCTGTTTCTATGCTTCCTTTGGTCGTTCCAGAAGGACATTACTTTATGATGGGTGATAACAGGCCTCATTCGTGGGATGGACGCTATTGGGATCATCATTTTGTCCCTAAAAAAGCCATGCGCGGACCTGCTTTTTTTCGCTTTTGGCCCCTTAGTCGAATTGGCATCCCGCGCTAATTATTTTCTCAAATAAGCAAAAATAAAAGAGAGGGAAGAGATTCCTTATTGTCTCTTCCCTCTCTTGTTTAAAATCCACAAAAATGGCGGAGGACAGAGGATTCGAACCCCTGAAGGCTCTCGCCTTAACTGATTTCAAGTCAGCCGCCTTCGACCACTCGGCCAGTCCTCCATCAGAGCCATATCCGAGCATGTATTATACACATTGGTTAGGTTACCGACAAGCCTTACGCTATAATTAAAAAAAGAGAAAGGAGAGATGATTCATTATGGAGGAAAAAGAGATAAAAAAGCGTATTCTTTGTACTTCATCTTCAATAGTGATAATCGGAGCTTCTTCTCGAGAAGAGCGACCGGTTTTTTCAGTTATGAAGTATCTAGCCGCTGTGGGGCATTCACTTTATCCAGTAAATCCTACATATGCCGGAGAAAAAATTCTTGGATTCTCGTGTGTTTCTTCGATTAAGGATCTCTCTGTTCCTGCAGATATAGTGGCTCTTTTTATCTCTCCTTCTCTTCAAAAAGATGTTGTAGAAGACCTCATATTATTTAAAGAACGCCTACGTGCTAAAAGAGGACCTGCGTTGGTTGACTCAATGGAAGATCCGATATTATTAAAAGAACATACTGTTATTTGGTTCCAGCCTGGATCTGAAAACCCATATTTTGAAGGTCTTCTTCAAGAAAAAGGGTTCCATGTAATAAGCCATGCTTGTATGATGATGGACCATAGACGGAACTGTTCGCAAATACGATAAAAAGAAGTATATTTTTTTTGAGAGAGTTTAATTTGCTGTTCTTTTTTTATCTATGGTATATAATTCTAAAAAGGACTCTTTCTTTGCTTCCCTTTTCAATGTATAAACATCTATCCGAAAATTTCTTTTCAAGGGGGCTTTTTTTTGCGTGAAGTCACGATTTCTTTACGCGTTCGATATGGAGAGACAGACCAGATGGGGGTTGTGTATTACGCTAATTACCTCACGTGGTTTGAGATAGGACGTACCGAGTACTGCCGAGCCCTGAGTACCCCCTATGTCCTTTGGGAAGAGAGAGGGGTTTTTCTGCCAGTAGTGGAAGTGCATTGTAGATATAAGGCATCTGCGTATTACGATGATGTTATTTGTGTTTCTACCTGGGTTCAGGAATTGAAACAGTCGAGTATAAATTTTTGCTATCGTGTTTTTCGGAAAGAGGATTCTAAGCTTTTAGTAGAAGGCTGGACTCGTCATGCTTTTGTTGATAAGGCGGGAAGGCTTCTGCGAGGAGCCCATCCTTTTTATCAATGGATTCAGAAATATGTAGAAGGGGAAGTCCATGGGGCGTAAGCTGGAGTTTAAAGTATTGCCCAGCGATGAATATGGAGGTGGCGTGTACGGTGAGCAAAAAAGCGATACTCTTAGGTAATGAAGCGATCGCTCGCGGTATAGTAGAGGCTGGATGTGCGGTTGCTACAGCATATCCAGGCACCCCTTCGTCTGAAATTTTGCCGGCAATTGCAAGTTTTGCAGATGAGTTGGGAACGTCTACAGCTGTAGAGTGGGGAGTCAACGAAAAGGTAGCTTTTGAAATGGCTACCGCGGCAGCTTTTACAGGGCTTCGCTCTTGCGCCGTAATGAAGCAAGTAGGGTTGAATGTAGCCGCAGACCCTTTTATGAGTGCTGCTCATTTTGATATGAAAGGTGGCATGTTGCTTGTTGTCGCCGATGATCCAGGTCCTCATAGTTCCCAGACAGAACAGGATAGCCGGTTTTTCGCTTATTTCGCTAAAGTCCCATGTTTTGATCCGGCCTCAGCAGAAGAAGCCAAGAAAATGGTTTTCGATGCGTATGAACTTTCTGAAAGACATCATATTATTGCCATGCTACGACCAAGTGTTCGAGTTGACCACTGTCGGCAAGATGTAGAATTGAGGGAAGTCCTTCCTGTTGCAGCAGATATTAAGTTTGAAAAAGACCCGGCACGGTGGGTTTGCCTCCCTGCTAGCGTGCGCATTAATCACCCCAAATTAAACAAGAAAAATGATGCCATTCGAGAGGAGTTTGAAACGCTCTATCCTCATTATAATTATGAGATTCCAGCAAAGGGCAAAGCTTCATTGGGGATTATCGCATCGGGAGTTTCTTTCTCTATAGTTATGGATATTATAAAATCTTGGGGGCGCACTGATATTTCTGTGCTTAAAATAGGCACTCCTGTCCCTCTCCCGGTTAAGATGGTGACTAATTTTATAGACCGGCATGAGAATGTTTTAGTTCTTGAAGAGCCCTATCCCGTTGTGGAAATGCAGCTTTTAGATCGCAGCAAGGTCAAAGGACGATGGAATGGTTTTGTTCCTAGAGCCGGAGAGCTTTTGCCTGAACTCATCGAAGAGATTGTATTAAAAGCTTTGGGTGAAGAGGTAGAGAACGCTGTCGATAGCGATTTAAAATCTGCCCTTGAAGATTTAAAGATTACCCCTCGAAAGCCCATGCTATGTCCTGGATGTCCGCATCGAGCAAGTGTTTTTTCTATACGACAAGCCATTCCTAATGCTATTAACCCTTCGGATATAGGGTGTTATACCCTTACGGTTAATCAAAAAGGCGCAGATGCTGTTATGGATATGGGAGCAGCTATAACTATGAGTTCGGGGCTTTTCCTGGCCCATAAAGTGGCGGGAAAGGAGCAGCCGATTGTAGCGACTATTGGTGATTCCACATTTTTCCATATGGGAATACCGGGCTTAGTTAGTGCTGTCTATAATAGGCACGCCTTCGTTTTGGGTATTTTGGACAACCGTACTACAGCTATGACGGGAGCTCAATCTAATCCATCTGTGGGAGATAAACTGCGCAAGGGCGATGAGGGGCAGGTTGTAGAAATTGAACACGTAGTGCGGGGATGTGGCGTTTCTTATGTGAAAACTCTTGAGGCTTATGACATTCAAAGTGGTAAGGAATTAGTGAAAGAAGCGTGGGAGCACGCTAGAACTCACAGGGAACCAGCTGTTCTTATTTTTAAACATCCATGTATGCTCCTTCGGGAAAAACAGGACAAAAT
The DNA here is from genome assembly GCF_000526395.1 of Aminobacterium mobile DSM 12262. Taxonomy (NCBI): domain Bacteria; kingdom Thermotogati; phylum Synergistota; class Synergistia; order Synergistales; family Aminobacteriaceae; genus Aminobacterium; species Aminobacterium mobile. The sequence continues at coordinate 620,799 of NZ_JAFZ01000001.1, forward strand.
TCCTGTTAACGTAGATCAAGATAAATGCATTGGATGTAAGTTCTGTATTAACTTCTTTAATTGTCCAGGACTTGTTTTTGATGAAGAGACCAAAAGAGCTTATATTGACGAGCGATTCTGTGTATCCTGCGGTGTTTGTACTCAAGTATGCCCTCACGGGGCTATAGTTCCGGTAGAGGAGGCGTAATCTTATGCAGTATGTCATCGTTGGAATAGGTGGGCAAGGGATTCTTTTTTCCACAAAAGTTTTAGGGCACATTGCTATGACTCGTGGCGAAAACGTTATGGGGAGCGAAGTCCACGGGATGGCACAGAGGGGGGGCTCTGTAATAAGTCATTTTAAGGTGGGAGACTATAAGAGCCCATTGGTAAAAGCAGGTGAAGCAGATGTGCTTCTCGCTTTTGATCAGAATGAGGCGATACGTAATCTTCAGTTTCTTCGTAAGGAGGGCAGTTTGGTCGTAAATGTTTTTGATGAAGCGGCTTTCCATAATGATCATCTTCAAGCATATTTAGAAAAAAGGAAAATCAAGTTATTTAAGATTAAAGGGTACGATATACTCAAAAACCATATGGGGGGCAATTTTCTGTTCTTAAATGTTTTGATTCTCGGAGCTCTTTGCGCGTCCGATGTAGCTAACGTGGAGATTGGGGAAGTTCGGGAAGCTATTAAACAGCTTTCACCTGGAAAGTTTGCGGAGGCTAACCTCAAGGTTTTGAACCTCGGATATGATGCACTGCTGTAAATGGAACAAAAGGTATTATCGAGGGAGCTCCCAAGGGCTCCCTCTTTTCGTTGGACGTGGGACTATTTTTGTTGAATTGCTCGTGGTCATTGCCATTTTTTCCATTATTTCCGGTTCTTTACTTTTTTCTATTAAATATCCCTCTATATCACGATTGAAAGAAGTGGGAGCTCGTAGAGAAGCAGAACGCCTTGCCCTTTGGCTGGAATCCAGAATTGTTAGAGCACATTTTCTTCAGGAAGATTTCTCGATTCGTATATTGCCAGAGCATATTCCCATAGATATAGTGAGGGTGAAGTGGAAGTCAATAAAATTGGAGAAGTATGAAGCTCACGGGGACGCGTGGTTTTATGTAAGTGGACGAAGTACCTTATATAGGTATAATCCGTATTGGCATACCCTTTCTCCAGCTCTCGTTTTAAATGTATTATCGGCACCGTACGGGGGGAAAGCCATATGTCGTATAGTTATATCTCCCCATTGTCGTGTGAGCATTAAAGACGGGATGTAATTTATATGCTATTAATTCTTGAAATCTGAAAAACCTTAGAGTATAAATATAGTTAATATTCTTCTCATTTAGAACCAATATATAATACTGCTGCAGTAAGGGGGGATGCTGCATGGCAGCGGTAAAACCATGGTGGAGAGAGATTGTGGAAACAATATTATGGGCTCTTGTCCTTGCTCTTCTCTTGAGGACGTTCGTAGTGCAGGCTTTTTGGATTCCGAGTGGCTCTATGCTTCCTACTCTAGCCCCAGGCGATCGGGTTCTCGTGGCTAAATTTTGGTATGCTCTTCAGAAACCGGAACGGGGAGAGATTTTTGTATTTAAATACCCATGGGACCCGAAACGAGACTTTGTGAAGCGCATTATAGGATTGCCTGGGGATACATTCGATATCCGGGAAGGGGTTGTTTATATTAACGGGCAGCCTTTAGCGGAAAGGTATGTGAAAAAACGAGATGATTTTTCTCTTTTCCCTAACATGATCTTTCCTCGAGTTCCAATTCACATTCCAGAGAAAATGTATTTTGCTATGGGTGATAATCGAGCTCATTCCCAAGATAGCCGCTATTGGGGATTTGTTCCAGAAAAAAATATACATGGACCAGTTTTTTTTCGATATTGGCCATTAAATAGAATAGGAGTTGTTCGTTAGTCGTGCCTCGTACAGTCTGGTATCCGGGTCATATGGCGAAAGGCAAGCGGAAGCTTGAGGAGTTGGCGAAAAAACTGGATTTGATTTTTGAAGTCCGGGATGCTCGTGCTCCCAATATGACGTCATCGCCTTTAACAGAAAGCTTTTCTAAAGTATGCCCTGTCTATATTATCCTTTCTCGCGCAGACCTTGCAGAGGAAGGTGCAACAAAAGCGTGGCTTCATTTCTTTAAAGAGAAAAAGAGGAAAGTATGGGCTTTAAACCTATTAGAGGGGAAGATAGAGCCGTTGCGCCGTGATATTCTTCGCCTTCGCCCGCCCTATAGAGAGCTGAGAGTAGCGGTTATGGGTATTCCGAATGTAGGAAAGTCTCTTTTTCTGAACCTTCTTGTAGGGCGCAAACGCGCACAAGTCGGAGGAGTCCCAGGTGTCACCCGTGGAGTATCTTGGTATAAAGGACAGGATATATTAGCAGTAGATTCTCCTGGTATCCTTGATCCTCGTTCCCATGTGGAGATACATCGCAGGTTAGCGTGGTTAGGGAGTAGCCGTCCCGATGTAATAGGAGGCTGTGATGCTATAGCTGTTTCTCTTCTTTCGTTTTTGAGGGAACGAGGTCTATGGCGCCTTATAGAGGACAAGTGGGGAATTCCGGATGAAGGGGAAGATAATCTTATCCTTCTTGAAAAGATAGGGCGGCGTCTTGGTTGTCTTGTAAGTGGAGGTCGAGTGGACTTGGCTCTTGCGGGGCAGCGGTTTATTGACGCCTTTGCCACGGGAAAATTAGGAAGGGTCACTTTAGAGTGGCCAGGGGAGCGATATCCATGGGAGATCGATTAATTGCGGGTGTGGATGAAGCAGGGAGGGGACCTTTGGCAGGGCCAGTAGTTGCCGCGGCTGTTGTTCTGTCTCAATCTCAAAAAATAGCCTTAGAAGCTATAGGTTTGAACGATTCTAAAAAATTAACAGCAAAAAAACGGGAAAAAATTTTTCATGTTATGCTTAATATAGGAGTACTTTGGAAGGCTCAGGCGGCTTCTGCAAAGCGTATTGATACTTTAAATATCTTACAAGCCTCTCTTTGGGCTATGAATCGTGCTGTACGAAAATTGCCCCTAGTTTTTGAAGAGGTTATTGTTGACGGAACTTTTTGTATTCCAGGCCTGGAGACCATTGTTCAAGAAGCTATTCCAAAAGCTGACGCTACTGTTCCTGAGGTGGCAGCTGCTTCTATTGTGGCAAAGGTGCTTAGAGATCGGGCTATGATAGCTCTTGATAAGATATATCCTGCCTATGGTTTTAAAAAACATAAAGGGTATCCTACTTCCGCCCATCGTCTTGTTTTGGCTCAAATAGGACCTTCTCCCATACACCGCCGAAGTTTTACATGGAAGGATCCGTCATAAATGAGTCATATAGAGGGTTTTTCGAGATCACCTGGGGGAAAAAATATCTCTGATGGGCTCAGATATACGGAAAGTGATGCAACACCCCGTCTAACGAAAGCTCTCTCGTTACGATCTATACCAAATGGAACAGTGGTAGAAGGGATGGTTCTTGATGCCCGATCGGGAATCTTTCTTGTCCGGATCGCTGGGCATGAGCTCCAAGCACAGGCAACTATGCCTTTGTTGGTGGGGCAGCGCTTTCGGGCTGTATGGGACGGATCTGGTCAGACCCCATTGCTTCGTCTTTGCGAGCAGGATATGGCTCTTCTTGGGGCTTTGCCGGAATCTCAGCGCTCTTTAGCTACAGCTCTTCTTCTAAGAGGTCTTCCTCTTTCACAGGATGTGGTGACACTTCTCCGCTTTGTATGGGGCCAGATGGGGAGTAAGGAGGCGTATATTGCACCTCTTGTAGAGTTGTGGGCGAGGGGAAGTACCTTGACACCCAAAAATGTTTCTCTTCTGATATGGTATGTAGGGTTGTCGCCAGAGATGTCGAGTCAACTTTGGAAAAATATACGTCGTCGCTTTCGGGAGGAGTTGCAACATGGGAGGAGTCCTTCAGAGGCGTTGAGAAGACTCAGAGATGAAGAAGGAGATATAGGACGTTTTGTGGAGGCACATAGCCTTCTTTCACAACCAGCGAGGCAGGGGATTGATCCTACATTGCTCATGCCTACATGGTGGCCTTTTTCTGATCAGGAAGACGAGCTTCCAGCCCATGTGAGGGTAGAAAAAAAGCAGGGGAAAGACGGGCGATCTTTCTGGCGAGTTGCTTTCGACATGCCAACTCGACGGTTAGGCAGGCTCACAGGAGAAGTTGTTACTGAGGGGAGCCAGTTAGGGGTGTCTATCAGGACGGAAAACTTTTTAACCCTTCGGCTGCTTCAGCGCAAAAAAACAGGCCTTCATGAAAAATTGGAAGAATTAAATCTCCATGTTCAATATATAACTGTATGTGAGGAAGAAAAAGAGAAGGAGAAAGAGCTTCTTCCAAGAAGGCTCGATATAGAGGCATGATGCTACGAAACTCTAAAAAAGAGGCAGCAGCCCTTTCGTATATCCCCCAAGAAGATGAAGCTCCAAAGGTCGTCGCATCAGGCGAAGGCTTTGTAGCGCAAAACATTATAAAGTTAGCTCGAGAGGCTAATGTTCCCATAGTGGAAGACGTTGCTTTAATATCTGCTCTCATGACGTTGGAGTTGGGAGAGGAAATTCCTGTAGAACTTTATGAGGCTGTAGCGCAAGTTCTCGCTTTTCTATATCAACTTGATAAAGGAGACGGATAAACTATGGATCATATAGAACTGGGGAAATGGGGAGAAGATATAGCCTGTTCCTATGTAGAAGATAAAGGATGGCGAATTCTCGACCGAAATGTGACCTTTCCCCGTGGAGAGCTGGACATAGTGGCCATAGATAAAGAAGAACTTGTTGTGGTGGAAGTTCGAACGCGTTCTGTGGGCGTTGTAATGTCACCGGAACAATCTGTAGGTCCTCAAAAAATATGTCGCCTTGTTCGAACAGGGCTTTCTTATGTTCAGGAAGCCCGCTGGAATGGCCCTTGGAGAATTGATATTGTAGGAATTACTGTAAATAATGGGCGGTACTCTTTAAGGCATACAGAGGATATAACGAGCGGGATGGGATATATGTGATTCCCATTTTAGGCGTTACTCTTCGAGGTATACAAGCTCTAAAAGTTGAAGTTGAAGTGGAAGTAACAGGTGGCTTATTTTACATCGCCGTTGTTGGTCTTCCCGACGCTGCTGTTCGAGAGTCTCGTGAAAGGGTTCGAGCAGCTCTCCGTTCTTTAAAAATTCCTATAAGAGGCAGAATAGCAGTAAATTTGGCTCCAGCAGACTGTCCCAAAGAGGGAGCTCTTCTTGACCTTCCTATTGCTCTTGGCATAGCTCGAAGGTTAGGAGTTTTTGTGATGAAAAAACCGGCTCTCTTTATGGGAGAACTTTCTCTTGATGGCCGTTTACGAAAAACTCGAGGGGCTGTTCCTGCTGCCCTTTTAGCGAAACGGCTGGGAATTCCTCTCTTTGTGCCTCAGGAAAATTCTTTTGAAGTTGCATTGGTTCCCGGTATTGAAGCTTATGGTATTACTACGTTACGTCAATTATTATATCACCTTACTGGCCGTAAAAAACTTTCTCCTATTAAAAAAAATCCCTTCCCAGAGGTGCCTGTTACTCCTGATCCCGACCTCTCCGACATAAAAGGCCAGGCTACAGCAAAGCGAGCTTTAGAAATAGCTGCTGCCGGTCATCATAATATACTTTTTGTGGGTTCTCCTGGAAGTGGAAAAACCATGTTAGCAAGAGCTATGCGAGGAATTCTTCCGCCTCTCTCTCATAAAGAACTTCTTGAAACCCTTCAGATACGGAGTACTGCTGGGCTTGATAGCGAAATCACCTCCCAACCTCCTTTTAGAACTGTCCATCCTACAGCCAGCACAGTCTCTGTTTGTGGTGGAGGAGCTTCTCTTCGTCCTGGGGAAGTCAGCTTGGCTCATAGAGGCGTTCTTTTTCTTGATGAATTTACAGAATTTCGCCGGGACATGTTAGAAGCGCTTCGACAGCCGCTAGAGGATGGTGAAATTGTTGTGAGTCGAGCTGTTGGAAGAGCCATTTTCCCCTGCCGAGTTTTGCTTATCGCTGTGTGTAATCCCTGTCGTTGCGGGTGGCATGGCGATCCTGTAGAGAGTTGCATCTGTTCTTCGTATGAGAGGGAAAGGTATAGACGAAAGTTATCTGGTCCTATACTCGATCGTATTGACCTTCATGTGGCTATCCCAAGGCTTTTGCCAAGAGAGCTTGTTTCTTTTCGGGAAAAGCAGGGAGAAACAAGTGCTACCGTTCGTAAACGGGTATGCAAGGCTCGAGAACGGCAATGGCGTCGATGGGGGAACATGGGGTATTTTAATAATGCCGAATTGCCAGAGAGGATTGTACGACGAGGGCTGCGACTAAACTCGGATGTACGACCTTTCCTGTTGAATATGGTTGATCGCTTGCGGTTATCGGGGCGAGGCATTAGCCGAGTCTTAAAGGTTGCCAGGACTATTGCCGACCTTGATGAGTCCTCGTCTGTAAAGGCTCAGCATATAGCAGAAGCCCTCGCTTACAGGAAGGGGAGCATTGCATGATGACTCCTAGACAGGAAGCCCTTTTAATCGTCAATGCTTTGGGAGGAGATCGTCGTCTTTGGCATCGACTTGTGTCTACAAAAGAAAACCTTTATGATCTTATTTCGGGAAAACCTTCTTGTAATCAAAAGAAAGCGTTGACAGAAAAAGCTCTAGCACTGTTGTACTCTTGTGTCAGAAAGGGATGGGCACAAAGAGAGGTTGAACGGTGTTGTAGTGAAAACATAAGAATCCTTTTTTGGGGTGAGAAGAATTTCCCTTCACATTTGTTGAATCTTAAAGATACCCCTCTTGTTCTTTATGTACGTGGACATCTAGCTCCTCAAAAAAGAAAAGTTGCTGTTGTTGGAACTCGCAGAAGCTCTTCTTACGGCCAGCATATAGCACAAGCTCTTGGAAAATTGGGGGCACGACAAGGTTGGATTCTTCTGAGTGGAGGGGCTTTGGGTATTGATGGGGCAGCTCACGGTGGCTGTCTTGAAGAAGGAGGTCAGACTATAGCTGTTCTTGCTCATGGTCTCGACCATGTTTATCCTCAGGGACATAAAGAACTTTTTCATCATATCCTTGACGATGGTGCGCTTATAACAGAATATCCTTTAGGGGTCCGTCCCGCCCCGTGGCATTTCCCCAAGCGAAATCGTATTATAGCGGGCCTGGCTGATAAAATTGTTGTTGTTGAGGCTCCTCAGCGGAGTGGTGCGATAATAACAGCCCGACTCGGTTTGGAGATGGGAAAAGAGATATGGGCTGTTCCAGGAAGAATTGATGAAAAAGTTTGTTGGGGGTCTAATAAGCTTATTTACGATGGGGCGTATCCTTTGGTGAGTCTCGAGGATTTTTCTGAAACTTTGGGTTCAGTACAGCTCGATTTCTCATCACCTTTATGTGAGAAGAAGAATGTTTCTTCTTGCAATATGACTGAAAAAGAACAAAAAATTCTTGAATTACTACGATCTAAAGGGGATCGTACGGTTGACAACCTGTCTGCTGAAGGTAAAATGACTGCCGCTGATGTTATCATCAGCATAAGTAATCTATCTGCTATGAATCTTATTTATCAATCTGGTCCAGGCAGATGGCGAGCTAGTTTAAGTTGAGGATCAAAGGAGCGAATAGATTTGACGCGATTGGTACATGACCTCGAGAGAATCTATCTTACGGAAGAAACGTTAAAGTTGGCATACCGTTTTCTTATTACGGAGGAATTCCCTAGAGATATTGTGGAACTTGCTATAGAGGATGCGATTATGGTAGGGCAAGTACAGGGACATCACGTAGATGCCAGATACTTTATGAGTATTATAGAACGAGCTGTAGATTCTGATATTGTGGCTTCGGCCCTCATTTCCTCTTTTTCTAGCGGAACTAAAGGCCACCATTTTGTACATTAAAGGAGGATCCCGATGGGTAATAAGGAAACCGGGAAGATTCTTGTTGTAGTAGAGTCCCCTACAAAGGCTAAAACTCTATCAAAAATATTGGGATCAAAGTATACCGTTAAAGCTAGTATTGGACATATTAAAGATCTTCCTAAAAGTAGAATAGCTATTGACATTGAAAATAACTTTGAGCCGGAATACATACTGGTGAAAGGTAAAGCGAAGATAAAGAATGAATTGATCAAGCTGGCGAAAAATAGTCAAAAGATTCTTCTTGCCTCAGACCCTGACCGAGAAGGAGAGGCTATATCGTGGCATTTATGTGATATTTTGGGAATAGACCCCCATACGCCTTGCCGTGTTCGTTTCTACGAGGTTACACCGAAGGCAGTAAAAGAAGCTATTAAGAAACCAGAGACCATCGATTTGAATCGAGTCAACGCTCAGCAGGCGAGACGTGTTCTCGATCGCCTTGTAGGGTATACCCTCAGTCCGTTGCTCTGGAAGAAGGTTCGATATGGCCTCTCTGCAGGGCGGGTACAGTCTGTTGCCCTCGACCTTATTTGTAAAAGAGAGAGGGAAATTCAAAATTTTGTTCCAGCAGAATACTGGAACCTTGATGTCTCTGCTACATCCGAAGACGAAAAACGCTCATATTCCTTAAAAGTTATGAGTTTTGAAGGAAAGTCCTATTGGAAAGAAGGCAAGTCTCTTCTTATCTCTAGTGAAACTGAAGCTTCAAAAATTGCTCAGGATATAGCAAACCTCCCCCTTAAAGTTTCAGAGTATAAAGTGAGGAAGGGAACACGCAAACCATTGCCCCCTTTTAAAACAAGTACTCTCCAGCAAGAGGCGGCACGAAGGCTGGGTTTTTCCCCTCGACGGACTATGAGCATAGCGCAGTCGCTTTTTGAAGGAGTGACTATCCCAGGACGTGGTCCGGTAGGATTGATTACATATATGCGTACTGATAGTTTGCGTTTAGCCCCAGAAGCTATAACTGGGGTAAGAAACTACATAGCGGGACATTTTGAAGAGGCATATCTCCCCAAATCCCCCAACTTTTTTGCTTCAAACGGACGAAGCCAGGATGCTCATGAAGCCATACGCCCTACAGATGTGACTCTTTCTCCAGAAGATCTCAGTACTGTCCTCTCTTCAGAGCAGCACCGTCTTTACTCATTAATTTGGAAACGTTTCGTCGCTTCTCAGATGACTCCTGCTATAGTTGCGAATGCAATCCTTGACGTTGAAGCAGGACCATATGGTCTTAGGCAGACAGGAGAGACCCTTCTTTTTGAAGGTTGGGGCTCTCTTTGGCCATTGGATTTGAAAGGCGGACGGCTAGATCCTGCGCAGGAAGGCGAGGAACTTCTTTTTAAAGAAGTGGTGAAAGAACAAAGGTTTACGAAGCCAGCGGCGCGCTATTCCGATGCTTCTCTCATTAAAACTCTTGAAGAAAAAGGTGTTGGGCGTCCCTCCACGTACGCGAGTATAGTGGAAACATTGTATGATCGTGGATATGTAGAGAAGAATGAAGAGAAACGTCTTGAACCTACGGGATTAGGAATGACAGTGGATGATTTCCTTTTGAAGTATTTCGATTCAGAAAGCAAGTCACCCATAATAGATACGAGCTTTACGGCGCAGATGGAAGCAAACCTTGACCGTATAGAAGAAGCCCAGCTTGAATGGGTGGATGTGGTGCGTTCTTTCTGGGACGGTTTTATCCTAACATTGGAAGAAGCCAAGAAAGCTTCTAATGTAGAGCTCCCAGAGCCTGAACCTATAGGTGAAGATTGTCCGGAATGCGGGAAGCCTTTGGTTAAAAAGCGGGGGCGTTTTGGAGAATTTATTGCTTGTTCAGGCTATCCTGAGTGCCGCTATACTCGACCTATTTTAAAAACCATAGGTGTTCCATGTCCTATTTGTGGAGAGTCAGAACAAGGTGAAGTTGTACGGCGTAGAAGTAAGAAAGGGAAATTTTTCTATGGTTGTTCCAGATACCCTGAGTGTAAGTTTGTTTCATGGAACGAGCCTACCGGGGAAAGATGTCCAGAGTGTGGTACTCCTCTTACACGTAAAAATAAAAGGAGCGTACCTGAGTGTCAAAAGTGCGGATGGAAGAAAGAGAAGGAGAAAAAATAGCAAATGAGACAAGAAAAAGAGATTACTATCATAGGTGGTGGTCTTGCTGGTAGTGAGGCAACGTGGCAACTTGCAAAGCGGGGAGTAGCCGTAACCCTTTTGGAAATGCGTCCTGAAGTGAAAACTCCGGCGCACCAGACAGGACTTATGGGTGAACTGGTATGCAGTAATTCCCTTGGTGCTGATGATTTTTCAAGTGCAGCGGGAATATTAAAAGCAGAATTGAGATGTCTCGACAGCCTTATTATGGAGGCTGCTGATCATTCAGTAGTGCCTGCGGGGAAGGCGTTAGCGGTGGATCGAAAGGAATTTGCTTCGTATATCACTGAAAAAATCTCCTCCCACCCCTTAGTACGTATAGAGCGTAAAGAGGTTATAGCTATTCCCGATGGGATGTCGATTATAGCTACAGGGCCATTAACAAGCCCCACCTTGGCGAGAAAAATACAGCAATTGTCAGGTCAGGAGAACCTCTCTTTTTTCGATGCTGTAGCACCAGTAGTGTTTCACGATTCCATTGATATGGATCGGGCATATCGAGCTGGACGGTATGGGCAAAGGGCGGACTATATTAATTGTCCAATGAATAAAGAGGAATATGTGACCTTTGTAGAAGCTCTTACTACGGCGGAGAGAGCTCCTCGTCACGATTTTGAAAAAGATGTTCATTATTTCGAGGGGTGCTTACCAGTAGAGGTTATAGCCTCCAGAGGAATAGATACTTTGCGTTTTGGTCCTCTCCGTCCAGTAGGGCTGCCAGACCCTTCTTCCGGCTGCGAACCCTATGCAGTAGTCCAACTTCGTCAAGATAATGCTGAAGGTTCCCTCTATAATCTGGTAGGTTTTCAGACAAGCTTAAAATGGGGGGAGCAAGATCGGGTTTTTCGCCTTATACCTGCATTGGAAAGAGCAGAATTTGCTCGTTATGGTGTAATGCATAGAAACATTTATGTTAATGCGCCTAAAGTTCTCGACCGATACCTTCGTTTTCAGAAGCATGAAACACTTTTCCTTGCAGGGCAGATAACAGGAGTGGAAGGATATTTAGAAAGTACAGCCATGGGGCTCGTAGCTGGTTTGAATATGGCTTCTCTTGTAAAAGGAAAAGACCTCCCTTCTTGGCCAGCTGAGACTGGGATAGGGTCTCTCTTGCGCTATCTTCAGGAAACAGATCCTGAAGTTTTTCATCCGATGAATGTCAACCTCGGAATATTCCCCCCCTTAGGAGAAAAGATTCGAAAGCGTGCGGAGCGATGCCAAAAAGTAGGGTTACGTTCCATGAAAGCCTTGGATTTTTTCTTAAAATCTCTCCCGCAATAAAGCCTTTTCATCTCTTAAAAAAGAGTCTTATGTTGTATAATATATATTAATCAATTCTACTTATTTGCGAATCTTTCGTGTCGTCGGATTTTTTATTTCTCTATGTAAGTACATATTGCAAAAATTTAAATTTTTAGTATTTTTATTGTTTAGAAAAGTAGAAAGTGTGCTGAAAAAAATGGTAAAATGTCATCATGGTTGAAAAGTTATCATCTGCGTTGGATTATTATTTGGAACAGATGCGTTTTGCCAAAAGTATGTCCTTGAATACAATAGAGAATTACGCTATTGATCTGAATCAGTTCGCTCATTACCTTTTGGAACAAAACGTAACTTCTGTTCATGATGTGGATGCTCGTTTGATCCGAGAATATTTGCGAATCCTTGCTTCCTTTGGCTATGCTCGTACTTCTGTGGCCAGGAAATTGTCGGCTATAAAAAGCTGGTTTTCTTTTTTGGTGGGGAAAAAAGTTTTAACCCGCGATCTAGCGAAGAATATTAAAGGACCACGACTTCCAGCTAGATTGCCCAGAGCTCTGAGCATCGAACAGGTTGCATCCATGATAGAAGAAGGAACTCAGAAGGGGACAGACCCAATTCGAGATCGTGCTATTTTAGAACTTTTGTATGGTTGTGGCCTTCGGATTGGGGAATTGGCCATTCTTCGTTGGGAGGATACAGACCTTTCGGAACGATGGATTCGGGTACAGGGAAAAGGAAGTAAGGAACGGATGCTCCCTGTAGGGAGACTTGCTGTTCAGGCTCTTTTGGCATGGAGAGATGAATGTGAACAAAAGAGCCCTTTTTTGTTTCCAGGGGAGGAAGAGGGGCATCTTGCTATTCGCACAATTCGAAGAGTTGTTGTTCGAGCGGCTCGGCGGGTAGGCCTTTCTGGAGTAACTCCTCATATGCTTCGCCATAGCTTTGCTACTCATATGTTGGAAGGCGGAGCCTCTATTCGCGTAATGCAGGAACTGTTAGGGCACGAAAGTCTTATAACAACACAACGTTATCTTACTGTAACGGCGGAACATTTAAAAGAAAGTTACTATAAGGCTTTTTCTAGTATAAGAGGAGATGATTGAGCTGTTTAAGGGAACTACTGTTCTGTGCGTTCGTCGAGGGCAGACAGTTGCTATGGCTGGAGATGGTCAGGTTACTCTCGGGGATCAGATCATTAAAGCTGGTGCTCGTAAAGTCCGTCGTCTTTATAAAGGGAAAGTGATTGCTGGTTTCGCTGGGAGTACAGCTGATGCCATGACATTGTTAGAGCGTTTTGAGACCCGTCTCGAAGAAAACAGTGGAGATTTAATGCGGGCAGCTGTCTCTCTTGTAAAGGAGTGGAGACTTGATCGGGCACTAAGAAAGCTCGAAGCGCTCATGCTTGTGGCAGATAAAGAGCATACCCTTCTCCTTTCAGGGGCTGGTGATGTCCTTGAACCAGAACATAATGTGGCTGCTATTGGATCAGGCGCTGGTTTTGCCTTGGCAGCGGCGAGAGCTTTTTTGGAAGCAAGTGATTGGGAGGCCCCAGAAATAGCGAAACGTTCTATTGAGTTGGCTGCAGATATTTGTATTTATACAGATAAAGAAGTAACGGTTGAGGTGATTGGAGAATGATAATAGTACCAAAGGAGGGACACAATCTGACCCCTCGCCTTATAGTGGAATTCCTCGATCGTTATATTGTAGGACAAGATAGGGCTAAGAAAGCAGTGGCAATTGCTCTTCGTAATCGAATTCGACGCCGGAATCTTCCACAAAACTTGGCTAATGAGATTGCTCCTAAAAACATTCTCATGGTAGGGCCCACAGGTGTGGGCAAAACGGAGATCGCCAGAAGACTGGCTGATCTTACGCAAGCTCCTTTTGTGAAAGTTGAAGCTACGAAATTCACAGAAGTAGGCTATGTAGGGCGAGATGTAGAATCTATGATTCGCGATCTCGTAGAAGCTGCTGTTGCCATGGTTAAGAAAAATAAGATAGAAGAAGTTCAAGCTCCGGCAGCGGAGAGGGCCGAGCTGCGTCTTGTAGATGTCCTTATTCCTAAACCGGAACGTCGACCAGGTGTTCCTGACTTTATGAAAATTTTTTCAGGAAAAGCAGAAGAACCGGAGACTGTTTCGGCTTCAGAAGAAGATCAGATTCGGGAATCTACCCGTAATAAAGTTCTTTCTCTACTAAAAGCAGGAAAACTCGATGAGCGAGAGGTTGAGTTGGAAATTACCGAAAATGCAATGGCTGCCGCTATCCCCCTTCTTGGTGGAGCAGGTATGGATTCTATGGGAATGAATATTAGTGAGATGTTAGGAGGGCTCTTGCCCAAGAAGACCAAGAAAAGACGTATGAAAGTAGCAGAGGCCCGTAAAATATTGCAGGCAGAAGAGGCAGAAAAACTCATTGATATGGAAAGTGTTGCTAATATCGCTTTAGAGAAGGCACAAGAAGAAGGCATCGTGTTTATAGATGAACTTGACAAGGTCGTGTCGAAAGGGACATCGAGTGGTCCTGATGTTAGCAGGGAAGGGGTACAGAGAGATCTTCTCCCTGTAGTAGAAGGTTCTTCTGTACAAACAAAGTACGGCATAGTTAAAACCGATCATATTCTTTTTATAGCTGCAGGAGCTTTTTCAAGCGTTAAACCTTCGGATCTTGTCCCAGAGCTTCAAGGGCGTTTCCCCATTCGCGTAGAACTTCAACCTCTGGGTAGAGAGGAATTAGCAAGGATTCTGGTAGAGCCGGAAAATAGTCTCATAAGACAATACCAGGCTTTAATCAGCACTGAGAATGTGGATATACAATTTTCCGACGATGCCATCCAGGAAATTGCCATTATGGCTGAAAGAATGAATTCGGAAATGGAAAATATCGGCGCTCGTCGTCTTCATACCATGATTGAACAGCTTTTGGAGGATATTAGCTTTACGGCACCGGAGCGACAGGGAGAGGCTATTCACATTGACTCTCAATTTGTGCGAGAAAGACTCTCTCCTCTCATGGAAGATACAGACTTGCGGAAATATTTGCTTTAAAAATATCAGGAGGGATTAATAATGGTGAAAGGTGAGAAGAAAATGGTGGATAAAAACTCTATTATAGTCGAAGATCCAGCAATGAAAGATTTGCTTGAAAAGACGAGACAGGTAGGAAGAGCCCTTCAAAGCAGACGGGAAGGGACAAAACCAGATTATAACAAACTGGCAAAGCTTCTTTGCGAATTTTCTACCGCAAATGTCTATATTATTAATAGAGACGGACGAATTTTAGGCCATTCTTGGGTCAGTGAATATCATTCAGAGGCAGTAGCCAATTTCCTTGAGAGAGGATATATGCCTGAGAATTTTGTTGAAAGGATGAACCAGCATCGAGAGTCTATATTGAGCGAGACAGATGGTTATCTTTTTGATGATGAAGTAACAACTGAAGATGCTCCAGAGAAACACACTCTTTATGTTCCTATTTATGGTTCAGCTGAACGTTTGGGAACGTTGTTATTGGTTCGTTTCTTTGAGCCTTTTTACATGAAAGATCTTATTTTGGCAGAGTATCTGGCAACTCTTGTTGGTATTGAAATTCTTCATGACCGTACCAAACTCATTGAAGAGCGAGCACGAGAGCGACTTGTTGTTCAGATGGCCATGCGGGCTCTCTCTTACTCTGAAGTCGAATCGATAAAGCATATTATTGCGGAACTTGGGGCTCATGAGGGAGTTGTAATAGCCAGTAAAGTCGCAGATAGAGTAGGAGTAACCCGAAGTGTTATCGTCAATGCTTTAAGAAAGCTCGAAAGTGCCGGTATTATAGAGAGCCGCAGTTTAGGAATGAAGGGGACGTTTATAAAGATTCTCAGCCCACTTTTCGTAGAGGAGCTGGGAATGTTTTTGCCCCAGGCATAAAGTCTGAGAAAGAAAAGGCCGATATTACTTTCAGGGGGGTGATTAGCTGTGATTGTCGATAAAGCGTGGAAGGTGGCAGAAAAAGACCTCGAAGGTCTAGCTCGACGTTTTCAGGCTGTGGGGAGCAATCTGGCTAACGCCAATACTCCGGGATACGGGCGAAAAGAAATTTCTTTTGAAGATCAGCTAAAAAAAGTTGTTTTTGGTCCGGATACGTTGCTTCTTGAGGTGACACATAATAAACATATTCCGACAGGACCTTTGAATATTAACGCTGTCCAGCCTTTGGATCATCAGGTTTATGACGAGAAAGTGCGGCTTGACAGCAATAATGTAGATGTGGAAATAGAGATGGCTAAAATGACGGAAACCCGCCTTGCTTATCAGGCCATGACAAGGTTGATGGGCAAGAAGAGTTCCATGTATCGTCTTGTTATAGGAGGCCGGTGATGAGAGTATTTCGCACAATTGACATAGCCGGGAGTTCTTTAACTGCCCATAGGTTATGGATGGATGTGATTGCTTCCAATCTGGCAAATGTGAATACGACTCGAACAGAAACAGGTGGTTTTTATGCTCGCAAAACTCCTGTTTTTGCCGAAATTCTGGCAACGGAGGAAAAAAGACAGTGTGGTGGAGGCGTGAGAGTTGTAGATATAGCAGAAGATACGCAACCTCCCCGTCTGGTTTATCAGCCAGACCACCCAGATGCAGATGAGCGGGGGTATGTGGCTTATCCTAACGTAAATGTAGTTCGAGAAATGGCAGATATGATGACAGCCAGCCGATCATACGAGGCGAATTTGGCAGTAGCGGATGGAGTTAAGAATATGTGGAATGGGGCCTTGGATATCCTCCGCGGCTAAGAATTTTAAATTAAACCATAAGGCCTACATGACTTCCTTCTGGGGACACAGTATGTGTCCCCTTTTTTGTCGTTGCGAAGTGAAATGATATGCTAAAATTAAACAGTTGCTTTCATAGGATAATTTATACATTATTTATTAAATCTCGTGAGGAGGGTTTTTATGGATCTTGTTCGGCTTGATCTCAACAAATTCGGCCCTCAAGTTGAAAAGAAAAGCGCTCTGTCTACTGTGGATGACAACTGCACGCAGCATCCTTCTTTCGAAGATATTCTTACCCAATCTCTCGTAAAGGTTAATGATCTTCAGCAAGATGCAGATGTTATGGTTCAAAAGCTTGCTGTTGGTGATGTAGATGACGTGTCGACTGTGGTTCTTTCCGTTCAAAGAGCAGAGATGGCGTTGCGAATGATTACCGAGGTCCGAAATAAACTTTTGGACGCATACCAGCAGCTCGCCCGCATGCCGGTTTAGTTTCTATTCCTTATAATATAAGATAATTGAGATGAATGAGCTTATTCAGTTAAAGAATAGATTTCTCACATTTTGGTCCTCGCTTAGACAATGGCAGAAGTGGTCTATTATAGGAGCTGCCATATTGGTTGTGGCTGCTCTTTTATTGCTGATTCTCTGGGGAGGGCGTCCTGTCTATGAGCCCCTTTTTGCCAATCTCGATGTAAGCGATGAGGCCTCAATTGTGGGCTATCTTAAGGAACAGAAAGTACCCTACCGATTAGATCCTGCCGCAAATGCCATCTTGCTTCCTAAAGATCAAGTTTATGAGGTCCGTTTGGCCCTTGCTCAACAAGGATTGCCCAAGGGAGGCAATGTTGGGCTTGAACTTTTTGATGAAGCTAAGATGGGCATGAATGAATTTCAACAGCGAGTAACGTTCCTCAGGGCTCTTGAAGGGGAGTTGGCCCGAACAATTAGCCAGGTAGAAGCTATAGAATATGCAAAGGTAAATATTGTAATTCCAGAACAACATCTTTTCCTTGAACAGCAGCAACCTTCTACGGCTTCTGTTCTTGTTCGTTTGAAGCCTGGCAGGGAAATTGGGCCGAATCAAGTAAAAGCCATAGTTCATCTTGTATCTCATAGTGTTGAGGGGTTGACTCCAGAGTATGTTACAGTAGTAGATACGAGCGGTAAGGTGCTTTCAGATCTCTTGGATCAGGAGCTTTTTGTTTATACACAGTCGGGAGTTGGGCAAACAGTTTCTTCCGTACAACGAGAGCTCGAGCGTCAACAAGAGAAAGAATTGGAACATAAAGTTCGCCAAATGCTTGAGCGAGTGTATGGGCCGGGCCATGTTGTTGTTCGGGTAAAAGTAGATCTTGACTTTGATAAGAAACAAAGTCGGCAAAAAGATTATGTCCCAGGATCAACGGGAAAAGGCGTTCTTCGTAGCCAGCAGAATATGGAAGAAAGTTTCACTGGTACAGGTTCTCCTGTGGGAGGTGCCCCTGGCACAACCACAAATATACCGGGCTACGCTATCGGGGCTCCTTCTAGTGGTATGAACGAATACAATAAGACAGATGTGGTGAGTAACTATGAGATTTCTACGCGAGAGAGCGAGAAAATAGATACACCGGGGGCTGTCCGGCGATTAACGGCATCTGTTCTTGTAGATGCGGAGCTTGATGAAAATAGGAATGAAGAGCTTCGAAGTCTTGTTGCTCCTGCTTTAGGGCTGGATATAAATCGTGGGGACCAGTTAGTGATACAGGGGATGAAGTTCTCCACTACCTTGGCAGATGCGCTGAAGGAACAAATGCAACAAGAACGCCGTGCGCGTCTCATTATGTTCCTTGTGGGCTTGGCGATTCTATTGCTCGTGTCTGTACTCGGAGCTCTTTGGTGGGTGCGAAGGAGAAAAGCTCTTCGTCAACAGAAAGGGATGGGGACAGGTTCTGTAGAGAGTGGGAACGCTATCCCTTCGATTCAGGACCTTCTCGCATCGCCAGAGCTCTTAGAATCACAAGGAGAGCTGGCTGTTCTTGAAGAACAGTTGCGCGCATATGCGAAAAGCAAACCTGAAGAGGTCGCGAGCTTGGTTCAAGAGTGGATTTCTGAAGATATGTAGATAGAGGGGTAGGAGGACGCAGTATGGCACGTGTGTCAAGCAGTAAGGATTTTCAGGGAAAAGAGAAGGCAGCGATTCTACTCGTTTCGTTAGGGAATGAGATAGCAGCTGATATCTACAAACATTTTGATGAAGCCACCATGGAAGTCATTACTCTTGAGATAGCAAATCTCGGGAAAGTTACTCCCGAACAGAAGCTGGATGTGCTTAAAGACGCACAGGAAATGTTATTGGCCAGAGAATATATGGCTCGTGGCGGGGTGGAATATGCTAGAGATATTCTAGAACGAGCGTTGGGACCGGAACGAGCACAGAACTTGCTGGCTCGAATTACCGCAAGCCTTCAGGTTCGTCCTTTCGACTTTATGCGCCACACTGATCCTCAACAACTTTTGAGTTTTATACAAGGTGAGCATCCACAAACAATTGCCTTGATTCTGTCGTATCTTGAGCCAGAGCAATCGGCACAAGTAATTGGCGGGCTTCCTGCTGTAATGCAGGCAGAAGTAGCTAAACGAATAGCTCGGATGGACAGGATTACTCCTGAAGTTTTGCGGGAGGTGGAGCGTGTGCTTGAAAGAAAGCTGAGTACAGTTATGGGGCAAGATTTTACCCTGGCTGGTGGCATCGATGCTATTGTGAATATTATTAACAATGCCGATCGAGGAACAGAAAGAAATATTATGGAGCACTTGGAAGAGAATGATCCAGAGCTCGCAGAAGAAATTAAACGCCGTCTCTTTGTCTTCGAAGATATTCTTAAAATGGACGATCGTTCTTTACAGAGAGTCCTTCGCGAAGTAGAGATGAAGGAACTGGCTCTTGCCCTCAAAGGGGCTACAGAAGATTTGCGGAGCAAATTTTTCAAGAATATGTCGAAACGTGCTGCTGAAATGTTGAAAGAAGACATGGAATTTATGGGGCCTGTACGTGTAAGAGACGTAGAGGAGTCACAGCAAAAAATTGTCAATGTAATTCGTGCACTGGAAGATGTAGGAGAAATAGTTATCTCTCGCGGCGGAGAGGAAGAGTTGGTTGTCTAAATATATCCGCCATAATATTATTCGAGCGGTTCGAATTTTGCCGGAAGCAGTTCGTATTGGCGCTTCCTCTGAAGAAGCGCAGAAAAAGTCTTTCCCGGAAGATACGAAGAACGAACGTCTCCTCCCTTCCGATGACATAAATAGCCATGCTTTAGAAATAGATAAATTAAAACTTGAAGTTACCAGTCTCCAACAGGAATTAAAAGAAGCTCTTAGTCGAAATCGAGCGCTGGAGGAAGATTTCCTTCAACGCAAACTTGTTTTAGAAGAAGAGCACAAAAAAGTGCTAGTTGCTTTAGAGGAGCAAAAGGAAAAACTTTTTAAACAAGCTCATAAAGAGGGATTCCAAAAGGGGCAAGAAAAAGGGTATACAGAAGGTCAATCTAAGGCCCAAAAGGAAGTGGAAAAAGAATATTTTCACCGATTTTCCAGACTTGTTGAGTCATTTAATTCAATTCATGAAACTCTCTCTAAAGAGAGGGCTTCTCTTGCCCAATATCATCTTCCTTGCCTTATAAGATTATGGGAAGCGCTCCTCTCGAGAATGCTTAAGAGAAGTGTTTCTATAGATTCTCAAACAGCAGTTCGCGTATTGGAAGCGATTTTGCATCGGATCAGTGATAAGGAGAAAGTCGTTATATACCTTCACCCCTGCGATCTGGACTTTATAGAGGGTCAGAAAAATGCATATAGTGATCTCTTACGGGGGATTAAAATATTGGAATTTCACGCAGATGACCATGTAGATGCAGGAAGTTGCATAGTTGAAACGAATATGGGTATTTATGATGCCCGCTGGAGAACACAGCTTGAGCAAATTAACGAAGAAATAGATACGTTGCTTATGGAGGAGGGCTCCAGCCTTGACGCCCAACCAGAATAGAGCACATCTTTTAGATGTACTTGAATCTCGCCTCTCAAAAACGCAGCTTATTAAAATTAATGGCCGAGTTGTGCAGGTCGTTGGCCTTGTAGTTGAGTCTCAAGGCCCTGATGTGAGGGTGGGAGATTTATGTCAAATACGATTTCGAGACAGCTTACGTTCACTTAACGCAGAAGTCGTCGGTTTTAGAGAGGATAGAGTTCTTCTTATGCCTTTAGGAAGCCTTAAAGATGTGGGACCAGGTTGTGACGTTGTTTCTAAGGAACGTCCCCTTGGAGTTCATGTTGGCAAGGGGCTTTTAGGAAGAGTGCTCGACGGTCTCGGGCAACCTATGGATGATAAAGGGCCTATAGCGGGATCTGACCTGTATCCTCTTTATGCTGATCCCCCTCACCCCCTTCGCAGGCAGATGATCCGAACCCCTATTTCTGTGGGAGTTAAAGCAATAGATGGTCTTACGACCCTTGGAACAGGCCAGCGAATTGGTATTTTTGCAGGGTCCGGAGTAGGGAAAAGCACCCTGCTGGGCATGATGGCCCGCAATACTGAGGCTGATATAAATGTCATTGCCCTCGTAGGGGAGCGGGGCCGTGAAGTTCGAGAATTTATAGACCATGATTTAGGGCCTGATGGTTTGCATCGTTCTGTTCTTGTTATTGCCACATCGGATCAATCCCCTCTTATTCGCCTGAAGGCGGCTTTGACGGCAACGGCCATTGCTGAGTATTTTAGGGATCAGGGTAAAAATGTTCTTTTGATGATGGACTCTGTTACTCGTGTGGCGCGAGCTCAACGAGAAGTTGGTTTAGCTATAGGAGAGCCTCCCACTACGCGAGGATATACTCCTTCTGTCTTTGAAACGCTCCCGAGACTTCTTGAACGGGCTGGAGCAGGAGAGCGGGGAAGTATCACTGGAATTTATACAGTGCTCGTTGAGGGAGACGATATGAACGAGCCAGTTGCCGATACAGTCCGCGGTATCCTAGACGGACACGTAGTTCTTTCACGGCGGATAGCTTCCAGAAATTTTTATCCCGCCATTGATATCCTCAATAGCGTAAGTCGAGTTATGTCTTCCGTTGTTTCTAGAGAGCATCTCGGTGCGGCAGCCCGTGTTCGAGAAGCCCTGGCTACATATAGTGAAGCTGAAGACCTTATTAATATAGGGGCCTATAAAGATGGATCCAACCCCAAAATAGATTGGTCTTTGAAACATATAGAGTCAATCCACAATTTTTTGCGTCAGAAAACAGATGAACATTTTTCTTTGGACGAAACAACGCAATGGCTTATGTCTCTTGCCCCTCAAGCCGAAAAAGAATAAGGACGGTTCCATAATTGGAGGAGCGTTAGAGAAGCATGATAAATAAAATTCAGCGTTTCCAAAAGATCCTTACTACAAGAGAAAAAATTCGTGATGAAGAGCGCCTTTTTTTAAGTGAGGCTAGAAATCATGAAGACCGTGTCCTTCTCTGTGTAAAAGGGCTTCAACAGCAAAAGCAGGAAGCTTTAAGTATTTTTGAAGACCAGGAAGGCCAAATCTTTTCTCCTCAGGATATGTGGTACCGTCGTAAGGCTATCGACGTTATAGAAGAAGAAATCCATCAAGCGAATAAGGCCCTTCAAAAAGTAAGGGAAAGTATTTGTCAGTCGGAAGAAAGATTAGTGGAAAAACATAAAGAAGTACGTATTATGGAAAAATATGTAGGGAAGCTTCGATATCAGTATCGAGAATTTCTGTTGTTGGCGGAGCAAGAAGAGCTTGACGATATAGCTTCTGTACGCCATGTGGAAAAGATGGGAGAGTGACACAATGACTGGTAAGACGGGAATGGAAAGAGTTTTTAATCGCATTTCCCAAATACAGGAGCGTTTTTATCCAGTATCTCCCCTTAAAAGAGAGATGGAGAAAAAGGAACAATTCGTCCATGTCCTTCAGGAAGCAGAGAGGGGGCAAGAGCTTTTTGGAAATGCGACCTTTAAAAAAAGATCTCATGTAGAAGATCCTCAATCTGCGGCGGAAAAGGCTATTCGAAAATATGGAAGAGCTTACAGTGTGAACGAGGATCTTATACGGGCTGTGATAAAGATGGAGTCAGGTGGCAATAAAAATGCTCTTTCTCCTAAAGGAGCCATGGGGCTTATGCAACTTATGCCGGGAACGGCTCAAATGTTAGGAGTATCTGATCCTTTCGACCCAGAAGAAAACATCCGTGGGGGAGTAAAATATCTCGCTTTACTGGCCGATAAATATAATGGGGACGTAGAGAAGGTGCTTGCTGCTTATAATGCAGGTCCGGCAAGAGTCGATTCTTTTGGAGGGATCCCACCTTTTTCGGAAACTCAGCAATATGTTCGAAATGTATTGGCTGAATATAGGAGAAATATGGGGAGCGATTAAAGAATGCCTGAGGAACTCTGGCCTGAAGTAGAACAGGAAGTGGGTGAAGAACAGAGCTCATCTCGGCTTGCTTCTTCTCGCAAGAGAGAGGGAAAGGGACGTCGGAGATGGAGCTTTTTTTTTATTGCTTTTTTTGTGGTCATTGGCATTATTACGGGTCTTTACTTAACAGGAGTTTGGGATCTACGCCCATCGCTGTCTTCCTTTTTATATAAGTTGCCTGTAGTAGGACACCCCTTGGTAGAACGTTTGGGGCTTACATCATCTCTTCCTCTTTCTGCTGATGAAAGAAGGCGTATGGAGCTTGAAGAGTGGACAGCGCGTCTCAATGAGCGAGAGGCGGCTATGAATGAAACTCAGGCTCATATCGATACATTAATGACGGAATTAGTAGAGAAAGAAAAAAAATTGGCTGTGAAAGAGGCTGCTTTTGTCGCTTCGCAAAAACAGGAAATAAAAAAAGAACCAGAAACTGTAGAAGCATTTCAATCTTTAGTCCAGACCTTTCAGGAGATGTCGCCTCGCAAGGCCGCTTCCATTTTGGAAGAGCTAAAACGAGATTTAGCAGTGGAAATCCTGCTTCATATGCCGGAAGATGGAGTTGCAGCTATCTTGGCACGTATGGATCCTGCGCGAGCGGCACGATTGACAGAGCAGCTTGCTCTAGAGAAAGACAGGTGAGAAATGCATGTCCGATAGCCTTTTTCAATTGATCTCTTCGTCTTTTTTTTGTGGGCAGAGTCAGCCAGAAAGTAATGAAACAATGTTTCAAGGAGCAGCTGAATTACAAAATATGGATTTTGCTCTTCTCATGACTCTCTTGATGGGAGAGAACAGAGAGTTGTTAGCAGAAAATGTTTCTCTCGTAGATATTACAGGCACAGACGAAATAAAAGAAGAAGAGAATAAAGATGAGAAGGAAATCAAGGGAGACGTAATGCCAGATTTGTCCCTCTCTCTTCTAGGATGCGCACCTTTGAGGACTTCAAGCGCGATGATTTCATCTCCATCTAAAGCTGAAAGCGAACAAGATGGGGTGTTAGAGTTGAAGTCGGAACTGCGATCAGGATGGAAGTCTGAAGAAAAAGTTGATTCTCTTCGTTTAGACAAAGAAACAGAGGGAACAGAGGATGCTCCATCATTATTGGTTCCAGAAGAAAAAGGGAACGACGACACAGAAGAGAATATTTCAAATTCACCGTTTCCCTCAAAAAAGAAAGAATTTGAGAAGCTTTTAGGTTTATCTCCACGTAAAGTTTCTCTTATAAAAAATGATATGGATTCTGCTATTGCAGTTGTGGAAAGGGTTGCGATTACCTCAGACATACCTGTGGTGAACGGACAAAATATATCTAAAGAAGAGGCTCTCTATTTGAGCGATAAAAAAATAAAACAAGCGGGAGATTTCTCCTTATTGGAGAAAAGTTCGGGACAAGCACAAGTGGAATCAGCTTTTCGTATACAGATGCCTGATTATGAGGGGAGTGCCTCTTCTACGCTCTTCTCTCGCAAAGAGGCGATGATGCCTTTTGAAATTTTAGAAAAAGAACCTTTTGTCTCTCGTCATAAAGTGCAGGAGGAGGGAGCCCTTTTGGCAGGAACTGTATCTACCAAACAGCCAGAGCCCTCTGCGACACAAGTAGCTCTTCAGAGAGGTGTCTATCTTGGAGGGGACCCGTCAGAATGTTTTCAGACAGGCTTGTCTCATGTTTTACGGTTTCTTCATACGCGAGGAGAAACGAGAGCTACGGTTATTATAGATCCTCCAGCTTTAGGGCGGGTTGATGTAGAACTTGTGTCTACACAGCGAGGGCTGGAAGCACTGTTTCGCGTTGGAAACGAGCAGCTTAGACAGACAGTTCAAGAGCAATTGCCTATTTTAAAATCTTCCTTCCAACAACAAGGATTGATTTTAGCCGATTGTTCTGTAGATGTAAGGGATGAAAGAGGTTCGCAGCATCACCCTCAAGGGTCCAAAGGGCGGAAGTTTTCCTTTGGGACACAAGAGGATGATGTAGATGCAGTCTCGGCTTTTAGAATAGACCTGGAACAGGGGCTGCTGTTCTGGATGGCATAAGGAGGGACGGAGTATGTTCGTTCAGGGGACAGAATATACGGTTTATGGAGGCGAAGCCTTTCCTAAGACAACGGGAATTCAAGATACGGACTCTCAAAGTGGTCCTAAAAAGACGAGCCAAAAAACAGATGATGGCCTTGGCAAGGATGCGTTTTTTAAGATTCTTATTGCGCAACTTACCCATCAAGATCCTCTCAATCCTCTTCAAGACAGGGACTTCATAGCTCAAATGGCTCAGTTCACCACAGTGGAGCAGCTGGCAAATGTTGCTAAAGTCGTAGAAGAGATGGCTACTGTCAATAAAGGAACAGCAGTTTCCTACATAGGTAGAAACGTCAGTTTCTATGATGAAAAGGGTCAACTTCAAGCTGGAAAGGTAGAAGCAGTTCGTTTCGATGAAAAGAAGGGCGTTATGCTTGTGTTGTCGGATCTGTCGGGCATATCGAGCAAGAAAATTGAAATCGGCATGCGGGAAGTTCTTGCTGTTGCGTAAAACAGGGTTTCAGTTTCCTCCTGATCTTTCCGACATTATGTATATGAGATAGAGATAAAAGGCCTCCACGGACGGGCAGGCTCATCTGAAGCAAGGGAATGCGCATTTCTCATTGTTAGGAGGTATACAGAAATGCTAAGATCCCTGATGACGGGAGTAAGTGGAGTTAGGGGACATCAGACTCTGCTTGATGTAGTTGGAAATAATATTGCGAATGTCAACACTGCAGGTTTTAAAAAGTCTACAGTGATTTTTCAAGATCTTCTTTACCAGACATCCAGAGGTGCTTCCTCCCCTCAGGATAATCGTGGTGGAATCAACCCCATGCAGGTGGGACTTGGCGTGAATATTGGAGCTATTGAGACCATACATTCTCAAGGTCAGCTTCAATATACAGGTAATAGAACGGACATGGCCATTCAGGGCGATGGGTATTATGTTATGAGTGATGGGGGGAGAACTCTCTACTCTCGTGCCGGAAACTTTATCCTGGACGCAAGTGGCAATATAGTTCAGTCAGGAACTGGATATATGCTAAAAGGATACACTCTGGAAACAGACCCAAACGATCCGACTCGTTATATAAAGGGGACCCAGCTTGTGGATATGACCATTCCTGTAGGGCAAAAGCTTCCTGCTAAGGCGACAACTCTTTCGGGGTTTCGTTGCAATCTCGATAGCCGGGTAGGCGCCTATCTTCCCATGGGTTTTCTTACAAATGGCGTAAAGGCTACGGGGATTCTCAACGGTGTTGATAGGGCTATTACTTTTGGTTCAGGCACCGACGTGAACTCTTTCCTCACTATAAAGGTGGGAAATCAGACGATCCAAATGGAGCTTAATGGTGTAGATCAAAATACGAAGCGGCCTAAATTAGCTGATAATACCTTTGCTCTCGACGGGAACACGTATAATGTAACCTTCGATAGCGAATCAGGTGTGTTAAAGATGAAAAATGCTGATGCGGGCAAACCCAATGATGCGTGGGAGTACGAGCTGGGTGCCATGATGGATTATGAAGTCTTCAGCGTCGCGGAAAATGACGGGACAGAGCACCATTATTTAGTGGAGTTTAATGATCTAGGAAGCCAAAGTGGGGATCGTGAGCTTGTTTTATGGGGTGTTGATAATGCCTCGACGGTAAGTCGTTTTAGTACAAATGTCACAGCATCTCATGACGGCACCTTTGTAGATCCGTCTGGGAATGGGCTTTCTCTGGGGTCTACTTTTCCTGTAGGGGAACTTTTTGCAGTTCCTTCTTCTAAGGGGCAAGGGTTGGAGATTCGACAAGGATCGGCTTCAGGGGATGTGCTTACAACTATAAATCAAAGAATTCCTAGCACTCACGTGACAAAACTAGATGTATTTGATAGCTTGGGAAATAGTCATACCCTTGAAGTGAGTTGGGAAAAAATTGACAATAATCAATGGCGTTGGAGAGCGTGGTTACCTACCGAATCTGGTATTACCCTAAAAGATAACACGGGGATTATTTCTTTCGGAAGCGATGGAAAAATAGAAACGGCTTCCGCTACTCCTACTATGTTCTTAGGGTTTGGAGCCCTAGGAGCAGAGGACGCTTCCATTAAGCTTGATTTTAGCGGCCAGTCTTTTGGGAAAGAAGAAATAGAAGGGGTTACTCAATACGGTTCGGCTTTTACTACAAAAGCTTATTATCGAGACGGCTACGAAATGGGTGTCCTCAACGATTTTGCTGTAGGGAGTGATGGTACTGTCGTAGGGGTTTACAGCAATGGAGAGAGTAGAGCCCTTTATCGTCTCGGCCTTGCTATTTTTGCGAACCCATCTGGCCTTGAAAAAGTAGGAAATACTGCTTTTATTGAGAGTGCTAACTCGGGAATAGCGCAGGTTGTTTCTCCCTTAGAGGGTGGGGCCGGAAAGATTTCTGGTGGATCTCTGGAGATGGGAAATGTGGATCTTTCTGAAGAGTTTGTTCGTCTTATTATTGCTCAGAGAGGGTTTCAGGCGAATGCCCGAGTTGTTACAACCAGCGATCAGGTTTTGGAAGAACTCGTCAATATGAAACGTTAGAGTAAGGGGGATTAGATGATAACCCTTACCCGTTTTAATGGAGAGCAATTTGTTCTCAACGGCGATCTGATCGAAACAGTGGAGACCACACCAGATACCGTGATAAAACTGATAAACAATCATCGGTACGTGGTTCGTGAATCTGTAAAGGACGTAGTTGATCTCGTAGTTGCATATCGAAACCGCATTTGGCGACCTTCTTCTTATTCAGAAGGCATAAATGTTCAACAACAGGAGGAGTAAAACTAAAACAGGGTTTTACTTTATTATGGGAGGGATTATTCTGTGGATCTGGCAACAGTGGTAGGGCTTTCCATAGCACTTATATTAGTCGTAGGAGGCATTGTGGTCGGTGGTGACCCAAGGGCTTTCCTCGATTTTCCATCCCTCCTCATCACAGTTGGTGGAACTTTAGGCGTTGTTATCATGTCGAGCCCTATGGATCGTTTTAAAAATATCGGCAAAATATTAGGCCGTGCTTTCTTTTCAAAAAGTCCGGATCTAGTCTCGTTGGTACAAACGATAGTAAGTTTTGCAGAAAAAGCTCGACGTGAAGGCCTTCTGGCACTTGAAAGCGATGCTGCAGAGCTTGATAATGAGTTTTTAAGGAAATCTATTCAGCTTGTTGTGGATGGAACAGATCCAGAACTCGTAAAGGCGATTCTAGATACAGAGATAGGTATTTTGGAAGAACGACATGTGTCTAATAAGAGTATGTTCGATACAATGGCAGAGATGGCCCCGGCCTTCGGAATGCTGGGGACGCTTATCGGACTTATTGCTATGTTAAAGAACCTGGATGATCCGGATGCTTTGGGGCCAGGCATGGCTGTTGCTCTTATTACTACTTTTTATGGTTCCTTTATCGCCAATATTTTTGCTCTCCCCATCTCCCGAAAGCTTTCAACGCGGTCTTCGGAGGAAGTTATGGCGAGGGAACTTATGGTAGAAGGTGTTTTGGCGATTCAGGCGGGAGAAAACCCACGAATAGTCGAGGAGAAATTGAAAGTTTTCCTTCCACCACAACAGCGGGAGCGGTTGGAAGAAGAAGAGCGTCAAGCCAAAGAAGGAGTAGCCTAATAATGGCTCGTCGTCGACGACAACATGAAGAGAAAACCGGAAATTGGCTGACGACATATAGCGACATGGTTACGTTGTTATTGACTTTTTTTGTTCTTCTCTTTTCCTTCTCTAATTTGGATGTCGAAAAATTCCAAAAGATGATCATTTCCTTTAAAGGGGCATTGGGTGTTTTGCCTGGGGGAAGATCTTTAGAGGAAGGAGGAGGTGTGTATGGCGGATTTGAGGGACGAGATGCGGGGGAATCAGATAAAAGTACCGTTGATACCCGGGAAATAGCAAAAGGGTTGAGGCTTTTTTTAAAACAGGAAGGGTTGGAACATCAGGCAGTTGTTCGAGTTGACCAGCGTGGAATCACGGTCTCTATTTCTGATCAGCTTCTTTTTGATACAGGCCAAACTGATATGAAACCAGAGGGAAAACGGATTCTTTACAAATTAGCTCAACATCTGAAAAATATAGTTCCGGCCATGTCTATAGAAGGGCACACAGATAGTGTTCCCCTTCGTGGGGGACCTTTGAAAAATAATTGGGGACTAGCAGCGTTACGGGCAGCTACGGTAGCGTCTTATCTTCAGGAAAGCGGAAGTATCGAGCCTCGAAAACTTCAAGCCGTTTCTTATGGTGCTTTCCGCCCGATTGTTCCCAACGATACGCCGGAACATCGGGCCTTGAATAGGCGTGTGGATGTGGTGATTCTTTCCCAGTATCCAAAATGATGTACAATAAACCTCTGGGAGGAAAGACGACATGATGAAAAGATTTCTCGTGTTTATTATGATAGGGGTCATTGCTTTTTGTGTTGGTTTTGGAGGCGGATTATTGGCAAGTCGATTTTTGCTTCGACCTGCTTCTGTAGCTTCTGCTTCTGGGGTCAGCATTGAAGAGCCGGGTCCGGTGTGTAACATAGGAGAGTTTATAACGAACCTTTCTGGTGTGGATGGGGGAGTGGTGAGCTTCACTTTGGCTTTGGAGCTTTCAAGTCCTAAAGCTCTTGAAACTTTGCAGAAAGAGAGCTGGAAGATGCGTATTACTAATGAAGTGCTCCTTGTAGCCAAAGGTAAGACGGCTTCTGAATTACGTAGTGCTGAAGGAGTTCTAGAACTTGCCGAAGAGGTGAAGCAGGGTATTAACGTGATGGTTCCCCCAGTAAAAGGACAGGTTCCCGTAAAGAGGGTTCTTTTCCAGAGTTTTGTCCTTCAATAGAGGATCTTTAAATAACAACTAGAGGAGGTGGTGGAGCTATGTGCCCAGACGTTCTTTCACAAAACGAAATAGACTCTTTGCTAGATGCTCTCTCGAGTGGCAGTTTTGATTTAGATTCTATGAGTGCTGATTCTGAAGAGAGAAAAATTAAGGTTTATGATTTCCGAAGACCTGATAAATTCAGCAAAGATCAGCTCCGGGCTATACAGATGATTCATGAATCTTTTGCCAGACAGCTGACCACCACTCTTTCTACCATGGTCCGTTCTATGGTATCTGCGGAGGTTGCTTCTGTAGATCAATTGGCTTACGATGAATTTGTCCGCTCTCTTGTTCAGCCGACAGTTATAGGAATATTGGAGATGTATCCCTTTAGCGGGAATGCTTTGATTGAGATTAATCCTAACTTAGTATTCGCCATTATTGATCGAATGTTAGGTGGTAAAGGCGAATTTTCGGGGAAAGCTCGTGATCTTACAGATATTGAGCGTATGGTTATAGAACGAGTTATTATGAGGATGCTCGAACTTCTCGAAGAAAGCTGGAGTACTGTAGTAGATGTTCGCTTCCGTTTTGAAAACATGGAGAGCAACCCATTTTTTGTCCAAATTTGTCCTGGCACCGATATGGTGTTGTTAGTAATTTTAAAACTGAAAGTGGCAGATGTGGAAGGGATGATCAGTATTTGTATTCCCTATTTCCTTATGGAACCTTTAATGGACAAATTAAGCTCTCAGCAGTGGTTCGCTTCCACTGGGCGAAAGAAAGAAGAAGGGGCGAGAGAGGCTATTGTTCGCCATCTCGGGAATGTTCGAATTCCTGTGGCTGTGGAGTTGGGGCATACGATTCTCAGTGTTGATGATGTTTTACAGCTTCGTACTGGGGATGTAGTAAAACTAGATGAGACGGTAGATGGTGCCGCTGATATTCGTGTAGGCAACATGATAAAGTTTCAGGGACGCCCAGGAAGCCTAGACGACTGTTATGCAATAGAGGTATTAAACATTCTCTATGACGAAGAGATGATTCCCGATAACGAGGGAGGAGTCAAAGATGATAGATGAGCTGTTGAGTCAGGAAGAAATAAATGCCCTTCTCCAAGGACATACGCTGAAGACTCAAGAAGAAAGTGGCGGAACACTTCCGGATGTATCTCCTGAGCAGTCAAAAGTATTAGACGGCGTAAATGATGTTTTCTCTACGGCTGTTACCAACGTTTTTGGTATGTTGGCAGGGCGAAGTGTAACAGTTCCACAGAAAAAACAAGAGGTTCTTCCCCAGAAGGATTTTGTCCTCAAACCTGGGGAAGGGGCTTTCTGCTTTCGTGTTACATGCCAAGGCTTGAATGATACCCCCCTAGTAGTGGTACTTGCGGAGCATGGGGCCTTGGTTCTGGCAGATCTTATGATGGGTGGCGAAGGCAAAGAATTGCCCAATGACGCCAGCGAGCTTTATCTTAACGCGGCCCAAGAGGGTTTGAGTCAGATGGTAGGGGCTTCTTTTACGAATATGAGTGGTATTTTAGGTGGACGCCGTCTGATGCCGGACAACGCTACGTCGGCTTTGGAAAAAGGGGAATGGTTGCCCTTTTCTGCCTCTGGTCCGGAAGAAAATATTTGGTCAATAGAGTATCCTGTGACGATAGAGGGAGTGGGAGAGTTCCCCTTATGGATTCTTACGCCGTTCAGTGCCGCAAAATATATAGCTGATGAAGCTTTAGCCGTTATGTCGCCTGCCGAATCTCAGCAGGCAAAATCTAATGTAGCTCCGCCAAAGGCTGTACCATCAGGGAGGACAACACTACCTCGCGGAGATGTGCCTGCTCAAGAAAATGCACCTCGATCGCGAGCTGCTTCGCAGGTTTCCCAAGTGGAAGTTCGTCCTGCTGAATTTATGCCCCTTGTTTCAAAGGTGGAAAGTGGACAGGTATCTAGCAATATTGATCTTATTGCAGATATTCCAGTGCGGGTAACAGTGGAGTTGGGGCGTACTCGAAAAAGCATTTCAGAAATATTGAACATGACTCCGGGATCCGTGATAGAATTGGATAAAATGGCTGGGGAGCCAGTGGATATCCTTGTCAATAGCAAGCTCCTTGCCAGAGGGGAAGTTGTTGTTATTGATGAAAATTTCGGTGTTCGTATCACAGAGATAGTGAACACGTCTGGTAGATCCCGAACGCTATAAATAACTTAAGAGTTCAATAAGTGAGGGGTGCAGGTATGGCGAAGAGTGTGTTAATTGTCGATGACGCTGCCTTTATGAGGATGATGCTTAAAGATATCCTCACAAAAAATGATTTTGAAGTTGTCGGAGAAGCAGAAAACGGTAAAGTGGCAGTGGCGGCCTATCAAAAACTACATCCAGATATTGTGACTATGGATATTACTATGCCGGAAATGAATGGCATTGATGCAGTGAAAGCAATTAGGGCTTTGGATCCTGCCTCTAAAGTTATTATGGTCAGTGCTATGGGGCAACAAGCTATGGTTATAGAAGCGATACAGGCTGGGGCAGTGGATTTTATTGTCAAGCCCTTCCAACCTGATAGGGTTGTGGAGGCCTTGAATAAGGCTCTGGGTTAAAATGAATTTAAAGAAGTTTTTTTGAGAGAGTTGCGGTGTGAAAATTATGAAAAAAATTATCCCAGGCGGTCGCTTTATAGCGTTACTGGCTGGGTTTTTCTTTTTATTTACGGGGGGAACTGCTTATGGGGCGGCATCTTTTCCCAGTATGACTACGTATCTCATCAGAGTTGTTATCGCTTTGTCTATTTTAGGAGGAGCATCTTGGATTCTTGTCCATTATGTTCGTCCAGGAAAGGCCTTTAAACAAGACTCCAGGCTACAGGTGCTCTCTACTCTACGATTAGGGCGAGAAGTTCTCTATATCGTAAAGTGCGGACCAGATGTTTTGGCTCTACTTGTCGGGAGTAATTCGAAAGTGGTGGGGAAATGGGGATATGAAGAGTGGCTACAAGGAGAAGGACATAGTGAAAAGAAAGATTGTTAGCTTCCTCGTTTTTATGGGAGTACTAATATGGAGCCTTGGAATTAGGGCAGCGGGATTTTGTGCAGAGAGTAACATCCCAGC
Source organism: Aminobacterium mobile DSM 12262 (assembly GCF_000526395.1). Lineage (NCBI taxonomy): Bacteria > Thermotogati > Synergistota > Synergistia > Synergistales > Aminobacteriaceae > Aminobacterium > Aminobacterium mobile. Next base: position 653,335 of record NZ_JAFZ01000001.1, read on the forward strand.
AGTTCCTTTGCCAGCACTTGAGTTTGGGGTTCGTGCAGCAGAGTCTCCACAAGATGTAGCTTTAACCCTTCAAATATTGGCTTTGCTTACAGTTTTGAGCCTTGCTCCAGCCATTATGCTCATGCTCACCAGTTTTACACGGATTCTTGTGGTTCTTGGTTTTGTTCGTCGTGCTTTAGGGTTGCAACAAACACCTCCCAACCAAGTTCTTGTAACATTAGCTTTATTTATGACCTTTTTTATAATGACCCCCACATGGACACAAGTATATGATCAAGCTCTCGCTCCCTATCTTTCAGGATCTATTAACGCTTCTCAGGCCTGGGAGAAAACTGTAGTGCCTATGAGGCAATTTATGTTTCGTTACACTCGAGAGGAAGAGCTTTCTCTTATGGTAAGGATGGCGGGTGTTGAACGACCTAAGAACGTGGACGATGTCCCTACGCGTCTTCTCCTTCCGGCGTTCATGTTAAGTGAACTTAAAACGTCTTTTCAAATGGGAGTGGTCATTTTTATCCCTTTTATTGTAGTAGATATGATTGTAGCAAGTGTCCTTATGAGCATGGGGATGATTATGTTACCGCCTATGATGATTTCACTTCCTTTTAAAATCCTTTTGTTCGTGATGGCAGATGGATGGGATTTAGTGATAATGAGTCTTTTCAAGAGCTTCTCGTAGAAAGGCTGGTGGAGAAGCGATGAACTCTTTCAGTATGTACGATGTTTTAAGCCACTCGGTGTGGGTTATGTTACTTACATCTCTTCCTATTTTATTGGTAGCTATGATTGTAGGGTTAGTAATTGGCATACTTCAAACAGCTACTTCTATTCAGGAACAAACTCTTATTTTCATCCCTAAAATAGTGGCGGTGCTAGCTGCCCTTGTGCTTTTTGGCCCCTGGATTTTTGGACAGGTTGGGGATTTGACACGTTTTCTTTTAGGACAGCTTGAAAAATTCATACAATGACAGAGCCTTTCCAGATTTCTCAAGGTTTAATTGTTTATCTTATAGTTGGCTTGCGCTTTATTGGAATGTTTTTTACTTCCCCTGTTTTTGTAGCGCCATCTCTACCCCTTCCGGCTCGCTTCTGGGCAGCTGTTCTCATATCTATTGCGGCAGTTGGGAGTGCCGATCTTTCGATTCCCACTGCAATTTTCTCAAACTGGATCTCTATTATTCTTTGTGGAACGCGAGAATTTTTTATTGGAACTGCTTTGGGCTTTTTGTCGGCCCTTCCCCTCTATGCTCTTCAGGTAGCTGGAGAACTGATAGGAAATGTTATGGGCCTAGCCATGGTGAGTCTTCTAGACCCTTTAAGTGAGGAGCAAAGTTCTATTATTGGGCAGTTATACTTTTTGATAGGATTATGGTTCTTTTTCCACTGGAACGGCCATCTGCTTCTGGTACAATCCGTAGTAGAGAGTTTAAAATTAATTCCGATAGGGAAGATTTCCCTTTTCATTCCTGCGGATATGGGGGTAGGGCTGTGGCTTCAGAAGTTGTTTGTTCTAGCAGTGAGAATGGTGCTGCCGTTCTATGGAGCTCTTCTTCTAGCCGATATAGGGCTTGGTTTTTTAGCTCGGACAGTTCCGCAGATGAATATTTTTGTATTGGGGCTCCCTCTCAAAATAGCACTAGGGCTTTTTCTTTTGATGGTGGTTTTACCTTTAACTGTAGACCTTATTTCTGCCAATATGAGGGAGTATATAGAGATGGCATTGAAAAATGCCATGATATGGAAACATGCTCTTCTATAACGTGGAATCTTCAGTTCTTTGCGGAGGAACGAACAGAGCCGGCTTCACCTCGAAAGCGTCGTCGTGAGCGTGAAGAGGGCCGAGTAGCGAAAAGTCAGGATCTAGGAGCCTCTATCGTAATTATAGTGGGCCTTTTGGGGCTTTCGCTTTTAGGTGGTTTTTTTTGGCAGGAACTAGTTACTTACCTCCAAAATACGATTGCACTAATGGGGCAGACAGAACTGGGTAAGGCAGGATGGCAACATTCTTTGTGGATTAATGGATTACGAATGTTGGTATTTGTTTGGCTTCCTCTTGGGGGAGCGGCAGCTTTGGCTGCTTTGGGGGTAACAGTGGCACAGGTTGGTTTTGTAATAACCAGTAAGCCTCTCGTACCGAAACTAGACCGTTTTAATCTTGTATCCGGTCTCAAGAAGATCATTTCTCTGCGCTCTCTTGTTGAGCTTTTTAAAGGGCTTATCAAGGCAGCGTTGTTTTGTATTGTGATTTATTCTGCCCTTCGAAAAGAAGTGAAGGAACTTGTAGGGGCGTTGCAATTGCCTCTTGAAGGTGGATTAGCCTTGGTCTTCCATAAGATATGGAAACTTTCTATGAAATTGGCGTTTCTTTTACTTTCTATTGCTCTTTTCGATTATTTGTACCAAAAGTGGGAGTTCGAACGATCCATTCGAATGAGTCGGCAAGAAATTAAAGAAGAGTATAAACAGATGGAAGGGGACCCCATGTTACGAAGCAAAATACGCCAAAAACAACGGGAACTGGCTAGAAGTCGTATGATGGCTTCTGTGCCAGATGCTGATGTAGTTATAACAAACCCCACTACTCTTGCTATTGCCCTAGAGTATGACAAAAGCCTTATGGAGGCACCTGTTGTCGTGGCCATGGGAAAAGGATTTGTAGCTCAAAGAATTCGTGAAATAGCAGAGGACCATAAGGTTCCCATAGTAGAAAATAAACCTTTAGCATGGGCTCTTTACGATTCTGCGGATATAGGCGATGAAATTCCTCATGCCTTATATAAAGCTGTGGCAGAAGTATTAGCCTTCGTTTATAAGCTTAAAAAGAAAGATGCTTATGGTCATTAACTTAAAAGAGAGAGGATGGAGCCTGAGTGGCTGAACTTACATCTCAGAATTCTTTTATAAAACGGTTCCTTTTGTATTCCGACATAGGACTAGCTATCATGGTTATGATGATTGTAGCCATGATGATTATTCCAGTCCCTACATGGTTTCTTGATATTCTTCTTGCCACTAATATTACCTTGGGAGTTGTGGTTCTCCTCTCAACTTTTTATGTACAGAGGGCTCTGGAGCTTGCTTCTTTTCCTACTATGCTTCTTCTTGTTACCCTCTTCCGATTGGCGCTAAATGTTTCTACTACACGGCTTATTCTTCTTCGTGCCGATGCAGGGAAAGTGATTAGTGCTTTCGGTAATTTTGTTGTTGGGGGAAACTATGTAGTCGGCGGTGTCGTTTTTCTCATCCTCGTTATTATTCAGTTTGTTGTTATTACGAAAGGCTCTGAACGAGTAGCTGAGGTAGCTGCTCGATTTACTCTTGATGCTATGCCAGGAAAGCAGATGGCCATTGATGCTGACTTAAATGCGGGACTTATTGATGAAGATACGGCCCGAAATCGACGTCGAGAGATCCAGCGTGAAGCGGATTTTTATGGAGCGATGGACGGAGCCTCTAAGTTTGTAAAAGGAGATGCCATAGCTGGACTTATTATCACCCTTATCAATATTATTGGTGGTTTGTCTATAGGAGTTCTTCAGCGAGGCATGACATTGGGGCAGGCTGGGTCCGTTTATAGTCTTCTCACGGTGGGAGACGGCTTGGTTTCTCAAATTCCAGCTCTGCTTTTTTCTACCGCTACTGGTGTTATCGTTACACGGGCTGCTGGTGAAGGGAACCTTGGTCGCGATATTTTTGCATCTCTTATGTCATATCCAAGGCCTCTTTTTATCGGCGCTGTCTTGCTATTCGCTCTGGCTTTTGTCCCAGGACTTCCTACAGTGCCCTTCCTTATTCTCGGTATATTTCTCGCTCTTATGGGGTACTGGGTTTATCGAGAGGGGGAAATACAACAGACGGAGGCACAAACAGCTCCTTCTCGTTCATCCAAAGAGGTCAAAGGAGGGCAAAGCTCAGGTCCCAGTGCTCAAGGTGCTCCTGTTGCTCCAGCACCAGCTTCTCCTGAAGATGTGATGCGCCTTTTAACTGTAGATCCCATGGAAATAGAGATTGGATATGCAATCATCCCTCTTGTAGATCCCTCTCAAGGAGGGGATATGCTCGATAGGATTGGGACGATTCGTAAACAGATGGCTCTTGAATTTGGCCTTGTAGTCCCTCCTATCAGGATTCGCGACAACATTCAGCTTAAACCTTCGGAATATATTATTCGAGTACGAGGAGCCGAGACAGGGCGCGGCGAATTGCTTCCAGATCATTACCTGGCAATGAATACAGGTAATGTAGAAGAAGACATAGTGGGAGTTCCTACTGTAGAACCGGCTTTTGGACTTCAGGCTACATGGATTTCTCCTGAATTGCGGGATAAAGCAGAATCTATGGGGTATACAGTGGTCGATGCTCCTTCTGTATTGGCGACGCACCTTTCAGAGACGATTAAACGCTATGGATCGGAGCTCCTTACGAGACAAGAGGTTCAGAAACTTACGGATCTAGTAAAAGAAAGTTCCCCAGCTGTAATAGAAGAGATGTTAGGCGTGTTATCTCTTGGAGAAGTACAGAAGGTATTGCAGAATTTAGTTAAAGAGCAGATCCCCATCCGAGACCTCGTCTCTATTTTTGAATCTTTAGCAGATCATGGACGGGTAACTCGCAGTGTAGATTACCTTACAGAGCGTGTAAGGGAAGCCTTATCGAGGATTATTTCCCTTAAAATCCAGGGAGACGATGGTTTCATTACTGTGGCAACCCTCTCGCCTCAATGGGAGCAGAAAATCAAGGAAAGTTTACAGGGGGACTTAATTCAGGGGTGGCAACTTAATATGGATCCGGAAAGTATTCAGGAGCTTATGTCTGCGGCATCGAAAATGGCAGAAAAAATGGCTATGGGGGGGCATCTTCCTGTCTTTTTAACTCACCCTGAAGTGCGGCTTATAGTTCGTCGTCTTCTTGAAGGGACATTGCCGGGAGTTTATGTTGTATCCTATAATGAAATATCCCAAGGTGTCCAATTAAAATCCGCAGGGATGGTGGAATGATTGATGCGTATAGTGCGGCAAATTTCTTTTGAGGCGAAAAATGATGCAGATGCCATACGAATTGCCGGTGAGCGATTGGGAAGAGATGCTGTTATTTTATCCACAAGGCCGGCAAAAGTAGGCGGTTTTTTAGGCTTTTTTAAAAGGAAAGTCTTGATTGTAACGGCAGGGGTGTTTGAGGAGGAGAAGCGGGAAGAACTTGAAGCTACTCGAGAACGCCTTGTTGCTTTTCAGCGCCTTATTGAATCACATCAATCTCCGTCGTCTTCATCAGGGGGCACACAATCTCCGGAAGTAAAGGATAAAATCGCTTTTTCTTCGGAAGGCTTGGCTTTGGCTCATCATGGAGAGAACACGAAAGAGGCGGAAGCCGCAAGCATAAAAAAAGAGGGAAAAACTGCGGAACCTCAAGAGAAACTTCATATGGAAGTAACTCGTATTTATGAAAAACTTGATCGAGTGCTAGAGCGACTCGACGATTATTCACACCCCGTTGTATCTGAGGAGAAAGTTCCAGAACTTGTGTATATGTTGACTGAAAAAGGGATGGATTCAGAATTAGCGCAATCCCTGGGAAATCGTTTTAAAAGGGAACAATTGTCGCAAGATCTTTTCCCTGAGTGGCTAGCTGCTCAAATTCAGACAGCAGCTACTACGCCCGTAGAGGCAATAGGAGGACAGCGCGTCATGTTTATTGGCCCTACAGGGGTGGGGAAAACGACGACTATTGCCAAAATAGCCGCAATCCATGCCCTGTGGGAGCATAAAAAGGTGCTCTTGCTTACATCTGATACCTACCGTATTGCAGCAGTAGAACAGCTTCGAACGTATGCAAAAATTTTAGGAGTTCCTATTGAAGTTATATTCGATGCAGAAGACATAGAAGGTATATTGCATAAATATAAGACAGCAGATTTAATCTTGTTAGATACAGCTGGAAGAAGCCAGAAAGATACAGAACGTTTTGAGGAGCTGCAAAAACTGTATAAAGTTTTTCAACCTGATGCTCTTCATCTTGTACTTGCCTCAAATATGAAGAATGAGGATATGAGGGATGTGGTGAGTCGAATGGGATGCCTCCCTCTCTCCCATATTCTTTTTACTAAACTTGATGAGACTACAAATTATGGTTGTCTATTAAATATTTTATTGACAAACAATATCCCGGTTTCTTTTTTGGCAACAGGACAAAATGTGCCGAATGATATAGAAGTGGCGAACTCTCGCAAGATGATCGATCTTTTCCTTGGAGAAGGAGAGACTCTCGGTGCATGAAGAGGAGAGAAAATCTACTTTAGATCAAGCGGGCGAGCTTCGACTTTTAGTGGAGAAAAAGAAAGATAAAGAAAATGTTTTTTTAAAACCTACACGATCGCTAGCTATAGTAAGTGGCAAGGGTGGAGTAGGAAAGAGCAGCTTTTCTGTAAATATATCCTTAGCTTTGTCGGATCTTGGCGCATCAGTTATCCTTATGGATGCAGATATGGGGATGGCCAATATAGACCTTCTTTTGGGCCTTGCTCCCCGCTACTCTCTTGCACATGTAGTTCGTGGTTCTCGAGATTTTGATGAGGTAATGATAGACGTCGATGCCCGAGTGGCGATTATACCAGGGGGAAGCGGTATGCAGGAGATGGCAGATGCCGATGAGGATACGTTTTTAAGGCTTTTTGAAAAGCTGACCTCTCTGGAAAAAAAGGCAGATTTTCTTATTATTGATACAGGAGCGGGTATTCATAAAGATGTTTTAACTTTTGCCTTAGCATCAGATTCGGTAATGGTAGTTACAACACCAGAACCCCCATCAATTCGGGATGCTTACGGGCTCATGAAAGTTTTGGCTCTTGAGTCTAAAAGCAAAGCAGATGTTCATCTTGTTGTAAATATGGCTCATGGAAAGAGAGAGGCCGATGAGACAGCAGAGAGAATTCGAAAAGTGGCGCATCGGTTTTTGAGCCTTGACGTTACTTATGATGGTTTTATCCCTGCTGATGATAAGGTACGACAAGCTATACGTTTGCAACGGCCAGTGTTACGTGAGTATCCTTACTCTTTGGCTTCTGCCTCCTTCAGATCACTTGCCCTTGGCTTTATGGGGAATAAAGAACAAAAGATTTTGCCTCCTAGCCGGGGATTAAAAACTTTTTTCTTGCGATTAGTTCGAGGCGTACAAAGGATGGAGTTGTAACAGATGGATTTTACTCAGTTCTCTCCCATGTTAAAAGAACATATCGGATCAAAAGTCTTGCTGGACATTCGAGCAGGTCTTTATAAGGGACATTATCCTTCTCGGCTGGAAGATATGCGATGTCCCTATCTCGCAGTGGCCCACCCGATGTTGAAAGGAGCGTTGTTGCCGACCCATAAGAATCTAGAACTGGCTCTTTCCATTGAAATAGAAGGGGCTCTTTATGAGACTCAGGCGTCTATTTTACGCAGTTCCATAACAGACCGTGTCCCTCTTCTTTGGCTTGAACCGATGGGGGATGTTATACGGCTACAGAGACGGCGTTTTGTTCGTGTCCCTTGTATATTTAAATTAGATCTTTGCTTCCTGGATGAAATAGGGCATACTGTGTTTTCTCCCCCAAAATGGTTTTCAATGATGGCGAAAGATATCAGTCTGGGGGGATGTGCTTTACGAGTGAATTTGACTCAGAGAACTTTTTTTGAAAAAGGTCGCCGTTGTCTTTGTCGACTTTCTTCCGCTGATGTAGTTTTTCTGGTTTTTGCTTCAGTGGCCAGAGTTCTCGAAAAAACAGAAGATGCTGAAGTGGGGGTATCTTTTGAAGAATTACCTCTTGCCGCAGAAAGAAGCCTTGGTGCTTTTATTCGTCAACAGGAACTGACCAATAGATAGGAATGGGTGGAAATGACAGAAACAATAACGTCTAAAGTAAAGGTTTTGGTGGTAGATGATTCTTCCTTCATGAGAAGAATAATTAGCGATATTCTTAGCTCAGATCCACATATAGAAGTGGTAGGTACAGCGAGAGATGGGGAAGATGCATTAAGGAAGATAAAGATATTGGATCCCCATGTTTTGACTCTCGATATGGAAATGCCAAAGCTTGATGGACTTCAGACTCTTAAAATGATTATGAAAGATTATCCAAGACCTGTTATCATGGTAAGTAGCGTAACTCAAGAAGGGGCTCAGGCTACTTTTCAGGCCCTTGCCACAGGAGCGGTAGATTTTGTGGCGAAACCTTCCGGGCACATATCTCTCAATATGAAGGATGTGGGAGAGGAGCTGATAGCTAAAGTTTTGGCAGCGAGCACTGCCATGCTGTCAAAGCAGGATCTTTTACATGAGCACTCTGTTTATATTCCTAAAGGGGGAAACGAGATAAAGAAGCAGCCCCCTGAAATAGTGGCTATAGCAGCTTCAACTGGTGGCCCTCGGGCGTTGCAGTATGTCCTTTCCGAACTTCCGGGGGATTTCCCTTTACCTATAGTTGTGGTTCAACATATGCCTCAGGATTTTACCCCATCTTTTGCAAAACGTCTTGATGCCGTATCAAAACTTACGGTAATAGAGGGGTACCCTAAGGCGCCCTTAAGGCCTGGAATGGCGGTGATCGCCCCAGGAGGTTCCCATCTCTTGGTACGCCGTACTGTTGACGGGAAATTAATATGTGAGCTTTCGGATTTACCGCCCCTCCTTTCAGTAAAACCGTCAGCAAATATGCTCTTTACGAGCCTTGCTAACGAAGTTGGTGGAAGAGTCTTGGGCGTTATATTAACTGGAATGGGTCGAGATGGTGCTGATGGGGCGGCATTATTGCATAGCAAAGGAGCTTATATTGTTGCTGAGTCGAAAGAAACATGTGTGGTGTATGGAATGCCACGCTCGGCTGTGGAGGCTGGGATTGTCGATGAGATAGCGCCTCTTTATAACATCCCTACTGTGATAACGAGATATATTGAAAATAGCTAGAATAGATTTTTTTGAGTCCATTTTACGAGTGAAAATTGTGGTTGGAGATGATGCCCAATGACAGGAATAGATTTGAATCAATATCTAGGTGCTTTTTTGGATGAAGCTACTGATAATCTCTTACATCTTGATGATCTCCTTCTTGAAATAGAGAAGGACCAAGGCAATATGGAGGTCATTAACGAAATCTTTCGTTCAGCTCATACGTTGAAGGGAATGTCTGCCACGATGGGGTTTGATCGGATGTCAACTCTTACCCATTCTATAGAAGACAGGCTCGATAAAGTACGTCGTGGAGAAGCCCAATTGCAGAGTGGCGACATAGATTTGCTTTTCCGCTCTCTTGATACTCTGCAGACCATGGTCGAAGCTATTCGAAATGGTGATAAAGACACCTCTATCTCTATAGACGATCTTATAGAAGCCCTTCATCAGACTGTTCCTCAAAAAGATGAAAGACAAGAAGAAAATACGATACATGAAGTTCTCTCAGACCACGAGGAACAATGGATTCATGAGGCAAATAGTCTTGGAATGGATGTCTTTAAAGTAGATGTACGTCTTTCCAAGGAGTGTATGCTTAAAGCTGCTCGTGCGTATATGGTTGTTAATCGATTAGATGAGATGGGAGATATTATTAAAACGGCCCCTCCAGTTGAGGATCTAGAAAATGAAAAATTTGATCGCTCTTTTGAAATATATATAGCAACTCATGATTCTGAAGAATCTCTACAGGAAGCATTATCCAGAATCAGCGAACTTGAAAAGGTTTCCATAGAGAAAGCAGGGTCTCCTTCTTGGAGAGAAAAGGAACAGGAAAAAGTAGGCACTAAGGATGTTTCTTCTTCCCCAGAGAAAGAAGTTGTAGCACGAAGTAGCGCAGAGTCAATTACTCAGAACGGCCCCTCTCGTCATAACGCATCAAAAAGAGCGGGGCAGACTGTACGTGTCGACATTGGCCGTCTCGATAAATTGATGAACCTCGTGGGAGAACTTGTGATCGGGAGAGCCAGAATTGAGCGCCTTGTTCAGGAAGCTCGGCTGCGTGACTTTGATGAGCCTCTCTCTCAGTTAGGGCGTATATCTGGAGATATTCAAGAGTTGGTGACGAAGTTACGGATGGTTCCAGTTTCTTTTATATTCGATCGTTTCCCTCGTCTTGTACGAGATCTCTCCAAATCTATGGAAAAGAAAATTAATCTGCAAATAGAAGGACAAGATACAGAGCTTGATCGAACAGTGATCGATGAAATTGGAGACCCTCTTGTTCATCTTATTCGGAATTCCATTGATCATGGCATAGAAAAGCCTGAAGACAGAGTTAAAACTGGTAAAACAGATACAGGCGTCATTAAGATTTCTGCTTACCAGGAAGGTAGCGGTGTCATTATAGAAGTGGACGACGATGGGAAAGGAATAAACTCAGATCGAGTCCGTGAAAAAGCTGTAGAAAAAGGGTTTATCACTGAAGAAGAAAGCTACGGCATGACTGAGGAAGAACTGATTCAACTTGTTCTTTTGCCAGGCTTTAGTACTTCTGATGCTGTAACGGATATTTCTGGACGAGGCGTTGGTATGGACGCGGTCAAGACGAAAGTAGAAGCTCTTAGCGGCCAATTTGAAATAGAAAGTATGCGTGGAAAAGGGACTCGTGTTTTAATACGTCTTCCCCTTACGCTGGCCATTGTGTTGGCGTTGCTCGTTAAAGTTGGTGACGAGATATATGCTATTTCTTTGGAAAATGTAGAGGAAACAATTCTTGTTCGTAAAGAGGACATTAAAACAATGCACGGAACTCCTGCCACTCTTTTGCGCGGCGATGTGTTGGCACTTTCAAATCTCGCCTCTTTGCTGGGGACTCATTTGGAGACATATCAACAGGATGAATATCCTGTTGTTGTGGTAAAAGCTGGGCGAAACAAGGTTGGTTTTATTGTAAGTGAATTGATAGGACAGCAGGAAATTGTTATTAAATCTCTTGGAAAGTTCCTCTCTAAAATTAAAGGAATTGCTGGAGCGACAATTCTTGGAGATGGGAATGTAGCCCTTATCCTTGATGTTGCGTCTCTCTGCACCAAGTAGAGCGAAGGAGTCAGGGGGCCATGGATCTTAAAGATTTCAGCCATTTACAGCTTGATGCCATCCGAGAAGTGGGCAATATAGGAGCAGGTAATGCAGCGACAGCTCTATCTAAACTACTTGGGAAACCTGTGGACATGGATGTTCCTAAAGCAGAGCTCGTGTCTATTTATGATTTGGGTAGCCATTACGGTCCGGCACTTAGCCTTGTTGCTGCTGTTTTTGTGCGCTCTCAGGGAGAGTTCCCATGCAGCCTTATTTTTATACAAAAAGAGGAAAATGCCCAGTCCTTGGTGGATTTACTTATATTGAAACAATTTGGCGAAGGAATCGATATATCCTCTCTCCCCCAGGAATTACGGGACAGTGCTTTGTCGGAAGTAGGGAATATTATTCTTAGCTCGTTTTTGAACTCTATTAATATGTTTGTAGGCAGCACCTATTCCATATCTGTCCCAGGTGTAGCCCACGATATGTTGGCTGCTGTCCTTGATGTCGTTATCTCTATTTTTGGGCAGACGGGAGATACTGCTCTGGTAGTAAACACAACTTTGAGATTAGGTGAGTCAAGTCTCTCTGTTCAAGGAAATGTGGTTATGATTCCAGATCCCGGTTCTCTGGAAGGACTGCTAGAGAAGCTGGGGGTACAGTAAACGATGGCAAATACCTTTCACGTTGGAATGGCAGATTTAGTTGTCGTCACGGCTCCAGATGTTCTTGTCACACTAGGCTTGGGATCGTGTATAGGTCTCGTCATTTATGATTCTGTGGCAAAAGTGGCAGGGATGGCTCATATTATGCTTCCAGAAAGCAGGGGAGGAAAAGAAAGCACGATAGATAAGCCTGGCAAATTCGCTGATACAGCGGTCCCGGCATTAATAGATGCAGTTTGCAAGAGAGGGGCTTTACGGTCCCGTTTAAAAGCAAAATTTGCAGGAGGGGCCCAGATGTTTTCCATCCCAGGAGCCCAAACTGATTTTTTAGCAGTTGGAAGTAGAAATGTGCGACAGACATCAGAATGGCTTAATAAATATAAGATTAAGATAGTAACAACAGATACTGGCGGTAATAGAGGGCGAAGCGTAGAGTTCTCTACAGAGACGTGGATGCTTTCCATAAAAACGCTTGGTCAGGGGAACAACGAGATATAAGGAGGGGAGAGGACTGTGGTGGATAATAGCCAGCAGAATCTAGCAGAAGGGATAGAAGTAGAAGTAGAAGAAAATCAACCAACAGTTGTAAAAGAAGATGGCGAAGCCGAAGTCGAAGTCCAGGAAATGCAACCTCTTCCACCAGAAGTAGAGGAAGAACTCTGTTCTCTCTTTCATTGTACTCCTGGGTCTTTGCGAGCAGTACTTTCCACTGTTCATGAGAACCCCAAGGAACTTTTAACGCTTTTAAAATCCCTTTCCCCCTCGTACGTTGCTATTAAGGTTCGTTTTGATTCTCACAAACGAGGCGAGGCGGGCGGTGCTTTTTGCCTTCTTTGTAGAGGAACTTCAGGTGAAATTTTCGATGAAACATATTGGGCTTCAAGCAAAGGAATTCCTGAAGGATTTGAAATTAATGCTAGTTGGGAGTCAGTTCGGAAAGCAATTATTGATTTGCGAGGCCCCGATTTGCGGGCTCATTTCGAGAAAGTTCTCTGGAATAAATTACGAGGAGCTGTGCGTGATATTTTAAGTCCTACACAGGTCAATCTTCTTTTTTCTTCCGAATCTCCTGGAGCACAGGTAATAGAGAAGCTTCAAGAAAAGTTAAAAGAAGTTTTTCGTACAGACCTAGATTTTGTAGTTGTTTTTGAGCGATTTAACAAAGCTCGTCTTGAGCTTTCTGGGCTGTCTGAAGGAGATGAACGTGTCCCTCAAAAGGAAGATAATTCTTTATCCACAGAGTACATTAAAGAGCGTGGAATTTTTATTCCTTGCTCCTCCATTGTCGATCCAGTACGAGGAGAGGCTGCCTCAGAACTTACTGCCGGGGATAGGATATGGGTTTCTTTTGATGATACCGGTCTTTCCGGTTTTATAAAAAGAACTCTTCAACAGACTGGTGAGCTGTCTGTTTTTCCTGTCCAAAGTGTTGAAAAGCTTCCGAGTGGACTTGTATTGGTGAGAGTAAGTATATCTGAGGGTATTTACGGACAAATACGGTTATCTGGTGATATTAAAGTAAAAGTAGAAGAAAGTGGGATTCGCATACGGAAGAATCTTTTTTCCAGGAAAATTATGTTGATGATTCCTTTAGCTCTATTTATCTTCTGGCTCTTCTATTTGCTATTACGATGAGAGGTTGTGGCGCGCAGGAATGAAAGAGAGAGATCAGGAACTCTGGACTCGTTATTTTAGAGATCGCTCAGAAGCCGCGAAGGAGGAAGTTGTTTGCCGATACCTCCCCTTAGTGAAGTATGTGGTAGGTAGAATGGCTGTCTCCCCCCCTTCTGGGCTTGATTATGATGACCTCTTGAGTTTTGGAGTGTTTGGTCTTCTTGATGCAATAGATCGCTTTGACCTCGAAAAAGGAGCAGCCTTTCAGACCTTTGCTGTTCCGCGAATTCGAGGCGCAGTTTTAGATGAGCTTCGTAAGTATGATTGGATTTCCCGAACAGGAAGGGAGAAGATACAAAAGCTCAATCGTGCTGTAGACAAAGTCTTGCAAGATCAGGGCGTTGTTAATGATGCAGTGCTCATGAATGAGCTTGAAATGGACGAAAAAACATATAGAGAGACTTTGGAAATAGCTAGCCGCAGCTATATCGTTTCTCTCGATGAAGTTTTAGCTTTAGATGATGGAGAAGTTGTACGAGAGGGCGTTCTTGCTGACGATGCGTCTTCAGCTCTGGAGGTCTTGGAAGAGTCTGAAGAAGTGGAAAAGGTTGTTTCTGCTCTCGAAAAACTTCCTGAACGAGAAAGATTTGTCATATCCCTTTATTATTATGAAGGTTTGACCTTAAAGGAGATTGGAAGTGTTCTTGGGGTAACAGAATCAAGAGTGTCTCAACTCCATGGCAAAGCTTTAGTAGCCTTAAGAAGAATGCTCCAGGCCAAGTAAGGGGGGCTTCAGTATGGGAGAGGCGTCTTTGCGTTTAGAATTCAAGGAGGATGGTATCTATCTCGTTTCACTGGCGGAAGGCATGCCAGACTTGAGTGATGTTGTTGACTTACTGAAACAAAAGGGCGTAGAAAACTACGATGGAGATGCGATTGTTGCTTTTCTTAAAGAAAAGCAAGAAGAACCTTTCAAGATCGCGGAACGAGATCCGGCCAATGAACGGGATGCTGTTGTGGAGGTGCAAATAAACGCTGATGGTATGAGCGCAGACCTGCGGATATCACCTCCTACTGGAGATAAACCTTGGCCGACTGTAGATTTCCTGCAAAAAAGTCTTGCGGAAAAGGGTGTTGTTTTCGGGGTAGATACTCATGCTTTAGGGAGAATTGTTCAGGAGCGCATTATTAATGAGTGGGTTCATGTTGCCTCAGGACAGTTGCCACAAGATGGCAAAGATGCACAAATTGATTTTTCTGTTCAATTCGGGGAAAGCAAACCTAAGGTTACAGAAGATGGTGGGAAAGTAGATTATCGCAATATGAATACTATTACCATCGTGTTAAAAAACCAGCTTCTTGCCACAAAAACGGTACCCACTGAAGGTCATAGCGGAATGACAGTAAGGGGTATTCCTGTTGCGGCAAAGTTGGGACGAGATTATAACCTCCCTGTGGGCAAGGGAACTTATATTGCGGAAGACGGCCTTTCTTTGCTTGCCTCTACAGATGGGCATTTGACTCTTTCCCAGGGGAAGCTCAATGTAATACCTGTCTTTACTGTAGATGGAGACCTTGATTATAGTGTGGGAAATATTAACTTTATAGGTACCGTGGATATTAAAGGATCTGTTCGAGAAGGCTTTGAAGTTGTTTCTTCTGGAGATATTCAGATACGTGGAGTTGTTGAAGGGGCTCATTTGTCGAGTAAAGGGAATATCGCTCTTTCTGGCGGGGTGCGAGGTATGGGGAAAGCCCGAATAGAAGCTGTTGGTAATATAGAGGCAGCTTTTGTGGACCAATGCCTCGTAGCGAGTAACGGGACGGTTCAGATAAAGAATGCTATTCTCCATAGCGATGTTTCAGCTAATCAATCTGTTGTTGTTTTAGGAGGAGCTAAATCGCAGATCGCCGGAGGTCGGGTACAGGCCGGGGTAGAGGTGCTTTGCCAAACTTTAGGAAGCGAAATGGGAACTAAAACAGAAGTAATAGTAGGGGTTTTGCCAGAATATAACGAGAGAAAAAAGGAATTGCAAACGCTTATAACTGCGTTAAAAGATAAGGCAGATAAGGTGGAAGCGAATCTTTCCTTTCTGAAAAAACTTGAATCTGCTGGAGAGATTGATGATGGGAAGCGAGAGCTTCTAATTTCTCTCACCAAAAACAAATTCCAAATACAAGCGCAGCTTATCAAACATGAGGATGAGTTGCAATCCATTGAAGCGAGAATAGAGACAAGTCGCTCCAAAGGCCGAGTTCGAGTTAAGGGGGTCTGTTACCCTGGCGTTTCTGTGACAATTCGAGGAGTTACATATATAGTTCGAGAGGAACAGCGTTTTGCCACCTTTATCTATGAGGCTGGAGAGGTTCGTGTGAAGCCTTTTGATTTTTAAATCGTCCCCTCAGTAAAATGAAAGGGGCTATGTGAGGAGAGAGTCGAATGGTTGTAAATCCTTTGCACTTACAGCTTTCTCATTGGAATGTAGAGCAAAATGCGCAGAATGTTCGAGAACAAAACTCCCCTGCATCCTTAGCCGGACAACAAGGAGAAATTGTGGCAAGTTCTTTACAGAAAGAACAGACGGTGCAGGGTGGAGAAGAATCTGCCAGAGGCCAGAAGGCAGATTTGAAGAAAAAGAACGATAGGGGTAAGAAAAAAAGGGAAAGAGAGAACGGCCTTCATGCACGCCGAGAAGAAAAAAAAGAAAAATGTGCAGAAGGCAAAGATGGTTTTGACCTCTATGCGTAGCAGCTAATTTTTTAATTCAAGAAAGGACAGCTTATATGACAACAAATAAGCAGCTTGGGTATTTGTTAATTGAGGAGAATAACAATACCTACCGAGGGGCAGTGCTGATAACAGATTTTCGTGGTATTCCTATGGATTTTAGATATACTGACCCCGTTTCTCCTACTCGCATCGAGAGAGTTTTATATGGTAACGCTTTGGATGTCTATCTCCGAGAGGAATTGATCCTTCAAAGTCTCGTTTCCTCGGTAGAAATGAAGCCTGTCTTATGGATATGTCGTGAAGATTCTTTTTTAGCACCCTTGCGGAAGGTTTCTAGAGGAAAAGTGGTTACCCTTTCCGATACAGCCCGTTCCTTTTTAAAACAGACAGGAAACATGGAGCCTCAAATAGAAAAAGGAGTATTTCTTCTCCAGGTAGATCCGGTGAGCTCTCCCCTTCGTCTCTGCGTTGAATCTGAGAGGGAAGGAGAGGCTAATGATATTTCTGCCATTCTTGTAGAAGCTGCTCGTACCATGGAACTATTGGAGCCTTTCACGCGTATAGAAAAAGCTCTCCGTGCAATAGAAGATGAGCGAGAAAACTCCCAGGCTTAATTTCCTTAAATTAAGACAGACGTTGGCGCGTCTTTTCTTAGGGCGAATAGCAGTGTATTCTCTGAGTAAGGGGCCGAGATGTGTCAGGGTGGCAACTTTGCGCTGTATTGTGGATATCCACCGAGTACTCCCTGAAGTGCATATTTCGTCTTTATCATTGTTAAGCAAAATTGAACCCCGAAATCTTTCCCCTCAAGGAGGAGTTATTTTACATAAAAAGTGCTCTTCTTATAAGATCTCCTTTTGCGGAACAGGTTGCCACGTTGCTTGTTATAGTGCTTTGCTGTCTCTCCCCCATATTTACGACGGGAGAGATAAAATGTTTTTGTTACCCCAAACTCGGCAAAATCGCTCTTCGTACATTAGAGAAAAGCTTGGAGAAGACGGTTTGATTTTTCTTGCATATTTTTCTCCTGTTATTCAAAAAGCCGTATTGAAAAGTATTTTAAATAAAGAGACTGGAACTCTTTTGATTTGGTATAATTCCCAGAGTAGGTCTTTTTTCTCTCAGGGGTTGGCGCTTTTTAGCCCTATAGGAGGGAAGGGTGGATTGGTCTGGAAGTGGATAGAACTGCCCGGCGAAATTCATGATGTAAATCATTGAGTTGTCCCGTGGGGGTGATGTACGCAAAGGATATTATTCAGACAATCACTAAGTGTGCCTGAAAAAGGCCTTTCACATTCATTTTTTTGGAGGGTAGAAAAGCTGATGGTAGAAGAAAAGAGGAGTGACCAGGCTCCGGTACAGGTAGGAGACACGGTCGAATGTGAAGTGGAGCAGATCATGCCTTATGGAGCATTTGTGCGCCTCTCCACGGGACAGAGGGCTATGATTCATATCTCTGAGCTCTCGTATAATTATGTCAAGAAAGTAGAGGATGTTCTTGCCATAGGGCAAAAGGTGAAGGCGAAAGTTATTAAGATTGATGAAAAGAACAGGATTGATCTTTCGCTTAAAAAAATGGAAGAACGACCCCCCCTTCCCTCTGCTCCTAAAGAAACCGAGGATAGTTTTGAAAAGAAACTTTCTAATTTCCTCAAAATAAGCGACCAAAAGATAGCTGATTTGAATAGCAAGCTCAACAATGCGAAAGCCGCAAAACGCCGGAGTCGTAAAAGTAAATGACAGGAAGAAATAGATGGGGGAGCCAAGGCTCCCCTGCTTTTTATCCTTACATCTCCTTACTGGATATGGACGTTATAAGGCGCCAAATGTCTCGACGAAAATTTGACGATCGAATAGTATTAGGAGTGGCTTCTCGTTGTAAATGGGGGTATCCACAGACGCTCATTTGTAACCCAATAAAGAGGCAAGAACCTTTCCCTACCATATTTTGGTTAAGTTGTCCTTTCCTTGTTCAAAAATGCGGGGAGCTAGAATCCCAACAAGGAGTAAAAGACATGGAATCCTTTCTTTCCTCTGGAGTCCCACTCCAAAAGTGGGTGCAGTATCATTTAGCACATCGAATGATAAAGCTAAGTTTGCTGTCTTTAGGAACTAAAATTTTTTTTCGTAAACGTCGAAGATGTCTCTGGGCGGCCTTGCAAAGTGGTGGGATAGGCGGCATTCAGAATATTAACTCCTTCAATGTAAAGTGTCTTCATCTTCAGATGGCTTCTTGGTTAGGTCTTGGATATCATCCCGCAGGAACATGGCTGGCACGTCGTTTCCATGAGATAGATTGTTCCACTCCTATGCAACAAGGATGTTTAATGTAAGGGAGGCTATTAATATTATGTGGAAAGGGCGATTTAGTGAGAATACCGCTGATATAGTTCTGAATTATTCCCAGTCTCTAGACGTAGATTGGTGCCTAGCCCCTTTTGATATACAAGGAAGTTTGGCCCACGCTCAGATGCTTGTTTCTGTAGGTCTTTTGACACCTGACGAAGGATTGCGGATGGAACAAGGGCTCAAACAGATATTGCGCGAAATTGAAGAGGACAAATTCAAGCCCTCCATTGAACTGGAGGACGTACATATGAACATTGAACATCGACTTACAGAGATTCTCGGCTCTCTTGGAGAAAAGCTCCACACAGGAAGAAGCCGTAACGATCAAATAGCAACGACGGTTCGCCTTTTCCTTCGAGATAAACTCGCAGATTTTCAAGAAAAGATGAGAGCCCTTCTTGAAGTTTTGCTTGGGAGAGCCAAGGCGCATCTTTATGTGGTAGTGCCGGGGTATACTCATTTGCAACAAGCTCAACCTATTAGTTTAGGTCACTATTGGATGGCTCATTTCCAGGCGTTTCGGCGAGACTATACACGCCTTCAGGCAGCTTTAGATGGCATGCAAGAGTGCCCTCTTGGATCTGGCGCTCTTGCGGGCTCTACATTGCCCTTAGATCGCTTTTTCACATCTGAGGCCCTTGGTTTCCAGTCCCCTTCAGAAAACAGCTTGGATTCTGTTGCGCAGCGAGATTATCTTCTCGACTATCACTATTTCGCTACGGGATTTGCCATCCATTGTAGTCGTCTCTCTGAAGACCTGGTTATTTATAACTCTCAGGAATTTGGCTGGATTAATCTTCCAGATGCTTTTTGTACTGGCTCGAGTATGATGCCGCAGAAGAAAAATCCTGACGTTCTCGAATTAACTCGTGGGCGAACAGGGCAAATAATAGGGCATCTTCTCGATTTGATTATTTCTTTAAAAGGATTACCCATGACGTATAATAGAGATCTTCAGGAAGATAAAAGAGGGCTTCTGGCTTCTCTTACCGCAGTGGAAGCTATACTTTCTATCTTTCCTCCTTTCCTGTCTCAAGTAGAGGCAGATCAGGACCGGGCGATTTTAGGATTTCAAAATGGATTAACATTAGCTACGGATGTAGCGGAATATCTTGTCGGCAAAGGAATCCCTTTCCGAGAGGCTCATTGGAAGGCAGGACAGGTTGTACGTTACTGTTTAGACCATAACTGTTCCCTATTTCAACTTTCCCTCTCTGAATGGCAAGATCTCGTCCCAGAAGTGGAAGAGGATCTTCTTCCACTCTTGGATCTTAAGACAAGTGTATCTCGTCGCCAGACCTATGGTGGGACCTCTTTTTCTGAAGTAAATCGCCAAATAGATCATGGGTGGAACTGGATAAAAAGTATAAAAATAATAGCAAACAAGGCGAAATCCTGAGATTTTTTAAAGAGGGGCTTGACTTGCTGCCTTTTTTCTGTAGAATAAACCCTTGCGTAACGGCGGTTACGAGCTGAGAGCAATGAGCCGTTAGCTCAGTAGGTAGAGCACCGGACTTTTAATCCGGGCGTCGTGGGTTCGACTCCCACACGGCTCACCAAAGCGGTCCCATCGTCCAGTGGTCTAGGACACAGCCCTTTCAAGGCTGCGACACGGGTTCAAATCCCGTTGGGACCGCCATTTTTTAGTCCATACTGCCGGTGTAGCTCAGTTGGTAGAGCAGCGCACTCGTAATGCGCAGGTCGGCGGTTCGAGTCCGCCCGCCGGCTCCATATCATAGAAAAATAGGCTTTGTGTCTTGTTGCTGGGAAAGCAAAGGGCGCAAAGCTTTTTTTGTGTTTCCCCCTCCGTAGAGAAGTTTTGTCTTTCCATGAAAATACTGCTATATATAATATATCTAGATATTTAATTAATCATAGAAGATTTAATTATAATAAAGTTACATTCTTCTCAAAACACAAAGGAGGCCTATGCTCAGTGTTGTTATCGCGTTTTTTCGATGAAATTTCTACGCATCATTCAGAGCGAGGGTATATTATAGACGCCCGAACATTCCGCCTCCCAGGCGGAGAATCTTGTGCTGAAATTTTATATAAAGCCCTGGGGTATGTTCCGGAATTTGTTGTTCGTTTACGGCAAGGATGTGGTTCCAAGCCACTTCTTATATTTGACCGGAAGACAAAAGAGAAAATGAAACTTTATTGGACTCGGACTCGGGAGGCTGCCAGAAATATAGTAGAAATAACGTCTCTTTTGGAAGCGAAGAAAGTTCCCATCCCTAAAGTTTATAGACAGATTGGGCCATACATTCTTTCTCAATGGATAGAGGGCGTTCCGCTGCGGAAACAACTTCCTTTTAGATACGCGAAAGCTATGGCTCGTTACCAGTCTCGTTTCCATGGAGCTAGTGTAGACTCTCCAATAGATAGCTCTCTATATGTCCAGAGGATTCTTTCTTTATTCCAAAAAAAGAGGTCTGTGTGGCTTTCAGGCATGAGTAAAACAGATGTAGATATTTTATACTCTCTTTTAAGGGAAGAGGCCCCAGTGTCCCTTGCAAAGGGCATTCGTCATTCGGATATTCGCACATATAATCTAGTAAAAAGTAAAGACGGTTCCATTTACTCTATTGATAATGAAAACCTGCGAAGAGGAGTTGGGTTCGAGTACGATATTTTTAAAACTGTCTATTTTACATTCAGGAAAACCCCATGGCATATCCCGCGATATTTAATCGAGAGCATTTATTTTATCCCTCATAACACTATTTTAGCGGGATGGAATTTCTGGAATTTGCTTGTTTATGGAGCTAGCTTCCTTTTTGAGATAGAAATAAAGGGCGGTAAAAATGCGGAGATATACAGAAAGATTTTAAAAGAAGCTGCTTCTCTGAGAGAAAAAAGTTCCTCGAAGGGGGATATATTTTTTCAAAAATCTCTTTATAATGCTATCTTTTTTCTAGAGAGATCGGAGAACGGGGTATAATAACTCGAAGTTGATTGTATGAAGGAGAATAAGAATTGGCACTTAAACAGATTCTTTTTGTAAGACATGGACGTACCGATTGGAATAACGAACAAAGATATCAGGGGCATAGTGATGTTCCGCTTAATGAAGAGGGACTTGATCAGGCGAGGAGAGTTTCGTTGCGTCTCGCGTCCTTTCAAGCAGAGCTTATTGTTTCCAGTCCTTTGCAGCGAGCCGCTCAAACTGCCGCTATTATAGCTGAACATCAAGTTTCCACCTCGATCCTTCTCCGGAAGGGGCTGGAGGAAATAGGTTTTGGAGAATGGGAAGGGTTGACTGTCACAGAGGTAGAGGCATGTTTCCCTGAGGAGCATCGTCGTTGGCGTCAGGATCCTTCTTCAACGGTCCCTGGAGGTGGAGAGTCTTTTAGTAGTGTTCAGCAGCGTGTGGACAATGTCCTTAAGGAGATTATGACACGCGAGGAAGAACGAATTCTTGTTGTTGCTCATGGTGGAACTATTCGAACGGCATTAGTAAGCTTATTAGGAGTAAGTTCATCACTTGTGTGGCGAATGAGGTTAGATAATTGTTCTATTTCCTGTATTCAGGCTTATCGAGGTCTCTCTATGCTTTCATTCTTGAACGATGCTACCCATCTTTATGTCGAGAGTGAACTTGTAAGAGATCTTCCTATTTTGTTGTAGGTAACTTCACTTAGACAAGGAAGCTATGAACTGGTAGAATTTTCGTAATCGCTCTATGATGCGGCGAGGAGGGGGAAGACTGTTGGGCGAAACATTTGATGATAATCGATCTACGCGCCTTTCTCCAGAACGAGAGGCTCACCTCTGGATTCGATGTCATAAAGATGACGAAGCGAGAGAGGAACTCATTATATCTTATCGTCCGCTTGTTTTTTGGTTAGCGCAAAAGTTTCAGGTAGCCCCATCTTCTTATCCTGACCTGGTTCAGGAGGGAATGCTGGCTCTTATTAAAGCTGTGGATAATTTTGAGCCAGAGCGACAATTAAAGTTCACGACGTATGCGTTCTATCGCATTAAGGGGCAAATGGTTAACTTTCTACAGAGGTCTGAGGCAAAAGCTCCTGTTCCTGTAGATGTGGAAGAGGAATTGGTGGCAATGGACAGCTTTTCTCCGGATCTTTATGATCTTTCCCTCACTCTTTCTCATGAGGTCAAAAAATTGCCTCAGAGAGAAGCAGAAATTGTTGCGGATATGTTTTTTAAAGGGCATGATGCAAAGGAAGTTGCTCAGGAGCATCATATCGATGTAAGCCACGTATATCGCCTGAAGCGGAATGCTCTAGCGAGGCTTCGTAGCTGGCTCTTGCCAGACCATGCCACTAAAGAGATATGACTGGTGATAATGAAAAGAGAAGGCTCATTATTCCGGGAGTGGTGGAAGTATGGAAAAACGTATCTTAAGGGTTATGCGATGGCTGGAACGGTGTCTTTACGCATCAAGAAGGAAGGCGTGGCACAATGCTTTATCTGAAATGGAATGTGCCAGAGCAGAACTGGAAGAAGCACGACAGGAGTTGTGGCGACTTGCTGCTTGTGAAGAAAAGGCAGTACACGGGAAAACGACTCTGGGTTTTGTCGTGAAATCCCTGGGCCTTGCCTTTCTTTTCCTTTGTGCAATCTCCGCACCTCTCTCTGTCCCCATGCAGAATGCCCACAGGGTTTTAGTAGCAGATCGTTCCCAGGAACCGGTTCTTGAATGGCTTACCATTGATGAACAGGCGTTGTTAACGGCTTTACGTCGCAATCTTAGCGAAAGCAATATAGAAGCTATGCGACAAAAAGGGGAAGAGGAGGAGGGGAAACCGTATCAGCTCCCTCGTCTGGATAGGGGGCCGACAGCAGTAGCGCTGAGAAGTGAAAAATCTACTATTGTGGAGACAGAAGGACAACGGAATATAGAAGGCAAGGAAAACGAAAAAAATATATCCCTCGATCGGATTTTGACTCTTGTGCAAGTGGGGCAAAAAGCCCTTCGCGATCAGGGACCAGCAATCGTTGTTAATCGGCAGTAATCTTTAAGCACCTTTTCCGGAAGGAGAGATCGTGTGTGAAGCGATCAATATGTGTTTTTTTCGTATGTGTTGCGTTAGTGGGGCTTCTCTGTAATGGGGTTGGGGCTCAAGAGGCGAACGTGGCTTCTCTTAGTGTTCGTGGCAACGAACATGTGGTAGCAGAACATATTCTTTCTGCGGTTGGCACCAAAGCAGGGGAACCTCTCAATAAAGAACAGCTTCAGAAAGACGTGGAAGCCATTTATGAATTGGGATTTTTCTCTTTTGTTGATGTAGATCTTTCGGCTGCAGAGGGAGGAGTTGCTGTTGCGTACGTAGTTAAGGAGAATCCTGTCGTCGAAAAAATAGAGCTTTCCGGAAATACTGTTTACAGCGATGAAGAGTTACTGAAACTTGTTTTTACTACACCAGGGACGGTCTTTAATAGGGTCTTTTTTAGGCATGATCTTGAGCGTATCCAAGAAAAGTATCAAAAAGATGGTTATGTCATGATGCGCATAGCAGACGTGCAGATTGAAGGCGGCATTATTAATGTCCAGATTTTAGAGCCTGTGGTGGGTGATATTATCATCCAGGGGAACACAAAGACGAAAACCTATGTCATTGAACGGCAGATTAAAGTAAAAAAAGGCGACATATTTAACGCAACTGTTTTGCGTCATTCCATTAATAAAATTCAGATGTTGGGATATTTTGAAGATGTAAGTGTAGGTTTTGAGCCAGGCGATTCTCCTATGGCTACAAATGTTATTGTAACGGTAGAGGAGAAGAAAACTGCCTCAGTGGGGCTTTCCATTAGCCACGGAACGGAGAGCGGTTGGTCTGGCGGTCTCTCGTATACGGATGTGAACTGGAAGGGAAAAGGGCATAAAGCGGAAATAGGTTTTGAAACGGGAGATAATGAGCAGTACTGGGTCTCTTACACAGAGCCTTATATGGATGAAATCCATTATTCGTGGAAAGTCGGAGCTTACAAGAGAATGTGGGAAGATCGAGGGTACTATCGAGACAATATAGAACGGCTCGAATACGATGAAGAACGGACAGGGGCCTATATTGGCGCCGGGAAAAAGTTCTCTCATGATCCTTTCCTGAGCTGGTATCTCACCCTCGACTGGCATGATGTGGATGTCTCCAATATTCGAGAGAAAAATTCTGCTACAGAAGCGGATAAAGAAGATTTAACGAAGGGCACGACCTTCGCAGTTCTTGGAACCTTGACAAGAAACACTTTAGATGAATATTTGAGTTACTCGAAAGGGAATATTATAGATCTCAACGTAGAGCATGCTATGGATTTTTTCGGGGCTGACTGGACGTATACAAAGTACTGGCTCCAGGGACGTTTTTATGCCCCATTAACAGGATTCAAAAATTTCTTCGACCTTAACATTGGAACAGAAGATAACCCTCCAATTTTTGCGGCGAGAACTCGAATAGGCTTCTCTTCAGGAACTATTCCTTCTGCTGAGCGTTACTCTGTTGGTGGTACAAATACTCTTCGCGGCTATGATGGAGGTCAGTTTGAAGGGGACGAAATGTTCCTGGCTAATTTAGAATTCCGGTTGCCCATAGAAAAAGCTTTTGGTTTTGTACTCTTTTACGATACTGGAAATGCTTGGAGAGGCCAAGATAATTTTAGCCTTTCCGATCTCCATGATTCTTGGGGAGTGGGCGTGCGGGTGAAAACCCCTCTCGGGAACCTTCGGCTTGATTACGCTCAAGGAGAAGACGAGAATAAAACCCACTTTGGTTTCGGAGAACTCTTCTAAGGAGTGAGACCATCTGTTATGGTGAAAAGGTGCGGGGCTGTAGCCGCTGCGTTTTTGGCTGCGGCCCTTCTTTTTGTTGGCAGTCCTCTCTACGGGGCTGTTAAAATCAAAGGAATGCAGCCTTGGATGCAAGGTAGCGCAGAGAAAAGTCTCAATGCTGTGTGGCAGGAAATGGAGTCCACAGTTCCTCTTGCAGATCGCCTCTCCATGTTAACTCTCGTAGCAGAGCGCCTTTTCCTGGGATACTCCATTAAGACCCCCCAATGGAGTGGGACTGATGTACTTTTGCCAGTTTCATCTACGAACCCTATTTTATGGCAGGTACATGTTATTCAACCTGTTTTACCTTACCCCACAGACCAGTGGTTTTATGAAGATACGAAAGATCTACAGTCGCAGCTGTTAAAAGCTTTAGATCAAGTGCCTGTAGAAGCCTTGGGGTGGGCTGATATGGCTTTGAAACAGGAAATAGAAGCCCTATCAGGGCCTCGTTTGCCTGGTTGGGACGTATCTTTGCAGGTCCAGATCGATAGTGAGGGTGGTGGTGCCACTCTTAATGTGGCGTTTTTACCACAACAACCATTGGTTCTTGCTATTACACCTACTGTTCAATCATCTTCGCTTCCGGTTGCTTTTCAGTCAGATCTGAAAGATAATCTCCAGTCAGGTCTTTTCCCGGTCATTGGGCTTCCTGTTCAATGGGTGGACGTTCATAAAAAAGAAGTAGAAGAGCTGGCAAGACAATCTCTTGCAGGTCGTAATATAGTGGAAAATTCCAAAGCCCAGGTAGATGTCGCCTTTAAACCATCGCAGATAGCGAAAGCTGATGCAGTGGTAGAAAGCCCCCGTTTTACAATTCAAGCTTGGGCAGCTGCTTATGGGGGGACAGATGATAGATACCCGGAACTGGGGCTTCATGTAGGAAGAAAGGCTCTTCCTCTAAGCGGTTGGGATGTAGAGCTTTATGGGGAATGGATCCTTTCGACCAATGACTGGGGGCTTGAAAGCCGTTGGGGAGCTCGCTGGCGGTACTTCCCTCGCTTGTTGTTCGGAGTGGAATTGGCATATCCGGGAGAAGAAATATGGTGGCGTTTTTGGTTGACAGGAAAAGTAAAACAGCCGTATTTCTGGGTTCGTTTTAGCGAAAACAGCGAAAAGAACATGGGAGTGGGGTATCGGTTGAATGAGTTTTTATCTATAGAATTGCATTATGACGAGCGCGATGATGACCAATGGAGCATTCGCGCTGTAGGAAATTTGTAAGGGGGACGGCGAGAGTGAAAAAAGTGCCTGACGTTTCCGTGACGCTCCGTCAAATCGCGGATTATATTGGCGGGACAGTGGTGGGGGATCCTGAGCATGAGGTTCATGCTGTAGTTTCTCCTGAAAAAAGTGCAAAAAATACAGTTTCTGTTATTTGGGAAGAACGAGAACTAGGGAAAATGGGGGGTGAAGGGTTTCTTGTGGGGCCTCCATCTTTTTTTAATGGCCAGAGAGAGGGAGTTCTGGTCTCAGATCCTAGAGAGGCTTTTGTCAAGCTTCTTTTTCTTTTCAAAAGTCCAAACAAGAGGGGAAAGGGTGTTCATCCCACGGCACTAGTAGCTGAAACAGCTCGCATCTCACCTTCTGCTTTCATAGGACCTTTTTGCGTGGTAGAGGATAACAGCGTTATTCACGATCACGTTGTACTTGAAGCTCATGTTTATATAGGGGCAAATTGTGAAGTGGGTGCTCACTCTGTTATAGAGCCCATGGCTGTCTTATTTTCCGATGTTTTGGTAGGGGAAAGAACTCTTATTCATAGCGGTGCTGTTATAGGTTGTGATGGGTTTGGAATTATCCCTTCTCGTTGCCCCAAGGAGCGGCCTGTCAAAATACCTCAGGTAGGTGGTGTGGTAATAGGGGACGATGTGGAGGTGGGAGCCTGTTCCACCATCGATCGTGGTACTCTCGATAATACGTATATAGGAGCTGGAGTGAAAATTGACGATCATGTTCATGTAGCGCACAATGTGCGGATAGGCGAGAATTGTATTCTTGTCGCCATGACGGGGTTAGCGGGAAGTACTGAGCTTGGGGAAGGCGTTATAATGGCAGCCCGTAGCGGAGCTAAAGACCACGTAAAAATAGGAGATCGTGCCCAAGTTGCGGCCATGAGTGGAGCTGTTAAAGACGTAGCACCTGGAGTAGTGGTGTCAGGGTTTCCTGCGAGGGACCACAAGGAACATTTCAAAGCTCAAGCTCTTTATCTGCGATTGCCTGAAATATTCTCCAGGTTGAGGGAGCTTGAGAAAAAAATAAAAAGTCTAGAAGAGGAGAAAGAATGACCCCTCTTTATACGCTGGCTTCCCCAATAATTTTTAGAGGGGTGGGGCTTCACTCAGGCGCTCCATGCTCTGTGGAGTTGAAACCTTCCACAGAGGATCGGGGTATTCTGTTCAAAATCAATGGTGAATACTTCCCCTTGAATAGTGCGGAATTCTCTGGGGATGGTCGAGGAACAGAGCTTCTTTTCCCTGGTGGCAGAAGAGTAAGGACAGTGGAGCACCTTTTAGCAGCTTTAGGGGCTATGGAAATTGGTCAGGTTGTGGTTGCTGTAATTGGTCCGGAAATTCCTATACTAGATGGGGGTTCTTTTTCTTTTGCGAAGGGAATACAGGAAGCAGGACGAGCGACAACAGGAGTTTTGAGCGAACCTTTAAAACTGCTCGTTCCTTTAGTGGAGAAAGACGAGACAGGGAATCGGATCCTCATGGCTTTCCCAGAGGATTGCCTCTCTATAACGTATATTATCGAATATTCGAATCCGGTAATCGGTACGGAGATATTTGACTTTCGAGTAACACCGGAAGGTTTTTTAACCCAAATAGCTCCTACGCGTACCTTTGCTCTAGATGAAGAAATGGATGACCTGATAGGTCGGGGTCTTGCAAAAGGCGGAACTCTTAGCAATGCTATTCTAGTAACAGGAAAAAAAGCAGAAACTGAGGGAGGTCTTCGTTTTCCTAACGAATTTGTTCGTCACAAAGTCCTCGATATAATTGGAGACCTTACGTTGCTTGGGCGCCCTCTCCATGCTCATATTGTGGCTATTAGGACAGGGCATGAAATGCATCTTCGGCTGGTTCGCCGGCTCAGAGCGTTGGAGAGCCGCTGCTAGTGAAAGGAGAACGTAAAAATGATCAATATCGATAGGATAATGGAAGCACTTCCTCATCGCTACCCCTTCCTTCTTGTAGATAGGATATTGGAGGTAGAAGAAGAGAGAGTTGTGGGGCTTAAAAATGTCTCTATTAACGAACCTTTCTTTCAAGGCCACTTCCCTGGAGAGCCTGTAATGCCGGGAGTCCTGATCCTTGAGGCTATGGGGCAAGTAGCAGCTATGATGATTATCTGTCGTCCCAATATGGGAGATATGATTACATATCTCACCGGCGTTGATAAAGCGCGATTCCGTCGGCCAGTTCGCCCTGGCGATCAACTTATTACCACTGCTGAAATAAAAAAAGTTCGAGGCCGTGTAGGGAAGGTGTGGGCCAAAGCGGAAGTAGATGGAGAATTAGCGGCGGAGGCAGAATATAGTTTTATAATGGCGGAGCGGCTATCTGGAAAGACAACGGAGGATTAAGAATAATATGAGCGTAACTATTCATTCAACAGCTCTTGTGTCTCCTCAGGCTGAAGTGGAAGATGGAGTTGTTATTGGACCTTATTGCATAGTTGGAGATCGTGTTCACATAGGTAGGGAAACAGTTCTCGAAGCATACGTACGTATTTTAGATTACGTTGAACTCGGCGCAGAATGTCATGTTTTTGAAAATGCGATTCTTGGCAGAGAACCCCAGGATCATGGTTTTAAAGGGGAAGAATCGTGGGTGCGCATAGGAAACAGCGTTACATTAAGAGAAAATGTTACAATTCACCGAGCCAGCGGAGAAGGGGCGGTGACGTCGGTGGGGGACGGCTGTTTTATTATGGAAGGTGTTCATTTAGGGCATAATGTGCACATAGGGAAAGGTGTCACCATAGCGAACAAAGCTGGGCTGGCTGGGTATGTTTCTATAGATGATGGAACAGTTATTGGCGGCATAGCAGGCATACATCAGTTTGTTCGGGTTGGACGCTACTGCATGATCGGAGGACTTTCCAAAATTGTCAAGGATGTGCCTCCTTTTCTTCTTGTCGATGGGCATCCTGCCTCTGTGCATGGTATCAATCAAGTAGGATTAAAAAGGGCGGGTTTTTCTTCTCATGATCGAATGGAAATAAAACGTCTTTATCATAATCTGTATCATTCAGGCCTTCCCTTCAGATCTGCTGCGGAAAACATAGAAACAGAAAACAACCCTAACGCCGCAGAAGTTGTTGCTTTTATTCGTCAGGCCAAAAGAGGTATCAGTCCCTGGCCCAGAGAAATAAGGAGAGAAGACGATGACCATTAAGCTTCTTGCTCTGGATGTAGATGGTACGCTTACTGATGGTGGCGTCTATCTCGATGGGCGAGGCAGCGAGTTTAAACGCTTTGATATCCAGGACGGCATGGGAATTGCGAGGTTGCGTAAAAGCGGTGTCCATATAGCTATTATTAGTGGCCGTTATTCTTCTGCTACAGAAGGCCGTGCCCGAGAGCTTGGTATCGATCTCATTTATAACGGAGTCCCCAATAAATATGAAACTCTTCTTGCCGTAGCGAAAATGCTGGATCTTCTCCCCTCAGAAATAGCCTATGCCGGAGATGATGTAAATGATGTTGAATGCATTACCTGGGCAGGTCTAGGCTGTGCTGTGGCTAATGGAGTAGAAGAAGCTAAAAAAGCAGCAGATTTTGTTACCGCTGCATCAGGGGGGCGCGGGGCTGTAAGAGAAATAGCAGAATATATATTAAGAAACAACAAAATAGAGGAAACAGGGTGTGGCTCTGGTGCGTAGACACGGTAGAGGTATTCTCGATCGTTTCATTTTAAAAGAGATGGCAGGGCCTTTTATCTTCGGTGTAATGTCTTTTACCATGGTTTTTGTTGCGGGGGATCTTCTTTTTCAGATCGCCAGTTTGATTATTGAGAAAGGAATCTCTCTCGGTGTCGTGGTTAGACTTTTCCTCTATCGCTTACCAGAGGTTATTATTCTTACCCTTCCCATGGCTTGCTTGCTCTCTTCGTTGTTGACATTCGGCAAGCTTTCGGCGAACAGTGAACTAGTAGCGTTAAAGGCGTCAGGAATTGCTTTCCAGAGGATTTTACGCCCTGTCATTTGGGGGGCGATTATTGTAGGTTTTGCTGCATTGATTTTAAATGAAACTGTCGTTCCTTTTTCAAATCGTGCTGCTGAAAACCTTATGCGCTATGAGGTAATGCGAGAGAAGCCTTCTCTTTTGCAGGAGCAGGTTTTTTTGCGAGACGAGAGCCAGGGAGAGTTGAATCGAGTTATTTACATCGAAAAGCTCCAGCCCCGAAAAGGAACCATGAGTAACATCTTGGTTCAAGAATTTGAAAAGGGCAAACTTCGAAGAATAACTGTAGGAAAAACGGGACTATGGAAAGATGGGAAATGGTGGCTTAATGATGGGGAAGTCTATCAGGTTGGAGAGACGGGCAAAGTTGAGCTTCTTTTTCATTTTGATCGCCAGCATTTTGAATTAGATCTCTCTCCTCAGCAAGTAGAACAGGCGTCACGGAAACCTAAGGAGATGAGCGCCACAGAGCTTTTAGTCCACATCCGACTTCTCAAAGCTCAGGGGGCTAGGCTTGCTCCTCTTTGGGTTATGTTCCATCTTAAATTAGCTGTCCCTTGGGCCAGTGTTGTGTTAGCTATATTAGGCGCCAGCCTTGGAGTTCGTTCTCATCGGACAGGATCTGGAGTCGGATTTGGTTTGAGCGTTGTTATTGTTTTTGTTTATTACGTGGTCATGTCTTTTTGTAAAGCCTTGGGAGAAACAGAGCATATGATGCCTTTTATAGCGGCATGGTTACCGAATGTGCTCTTCCTTCTCGTAGGGAGTTTCTTTGCTCGGAAGGCGAATGATTAAAATGAATAATATTGTTGCAATTATAGCGGGGGATGGGGCCCTCCCAGAGGCCATATGTTCTAAACTTCATCGAGAGGGGATTCCTGTATATCTTTTTCCCCTTGCAGATGATGTTCGCTCGCTGTCGCCGTATGTGACAGAAATTATTCCAGTAACTTCACTTAACCTTCAGGTTCTCTTAGAAAAGATGTTAATAAAAAAGGTGGACACTGTTATTCTTGCAGGCCGAGTTCCTAAAAGCCTTATGTACAATCGAGCAGCTCTTGACGAATTATTGCGTTTATCTCTATGCAATGGCGGCACGAACGATGATCATGCTTTGTTGGGGCGTATTGTGCAAACTATTGAGAGATCAGGACTTCGAGTGGCTGGATACAGGTCTATTGTCCCGGAACTTCTGGCTGAAATGGATTTTATAGCGGGACGCCAACCTACAGAACAAGAAAAAAGAGACATAGAATATGGTCGATATATTCTCTCCCACACGTTATCCCTTTCTTTCGGACAGAGCGTGGTTGTTTGTGACGGTTCGGTTGTAGCGATTGAGGCTATGGAAGGGACAGACGCCATGTTGAAACGAGCCGGAGAACTTGTACGCGGCGGCAGTGTCGTAAAGATGATGCGTGCCGATCAGGATGAACGTTTCGATATCCCAGTGGTGGGTCCTCTTACTCTTGAGGGGATGAAAACTGCGGGCCAGACATGTCTCGCCTTAGAGGCAGGACGCACCCTTATTTTAGAAAAGGAACAATTCCTTCAGCTTGCAGAATCTGCGAATATTTCTGTAGTGGGGGTTGAATCTTGTCAGTCTTTATAAGTTGTGGAGAACCGTCAGGGGATCACTATGCAGCCTTATTGATTGGTTCCCTTCGGAAAATAACGTCTCGCCCTATCTTCGGAATGCTGGGGAAAGAAGGACAACAAGCTGGAGGAGAGGCCCTTTGGTCTATAGATCAGTTAAGCCTTATGGGAACATCTGATATTATCTCTGCCATACCACGACTTCTTTCATTGAAAAAGACCATGGTCGATTATGTACTCCAAAAACGACCAGAGAGAATTGTCGTCATAGATAGTCCAGATTTCCACATTCCCCTTATTCGAAGCCTTCGTAAAAAAGGGTACAAGAAACCTATCTTTTACATTGCCCCCCCTACCGTATGGGCTTGGCGCTCGCGACGAATTCAATCGTTGCGTCGATATTGTACAGCTGTATTTCCTCTTCTAAGATTCGAGCATCTCTTTATGATTCGGCATGGTGTCCCTTCTGTATGGAAAGGGCATCCTTTCCTGGATGAATATGGGGCAGATTCTGTCACAGAACCTTCAAGTCGTACCATA
Source organism: Aminobacterium mobile DSM 12262 (assembly GCF_000526395.1). Taxonomy (NCBI): domain Bacteria; kingdom Thermotogati; phylum Synergistota; class Synergistia; order Synergistales; family Aminobacteriaceae; genus Aminobacterium; species Aminobacterium mobile. Next base: position 685,818 of record NZ_JAFZ01000001.1, read on the forward strand.
GCTCTTTTGCCCGGAAGTCGAAAAGGGGAGGTAAAGAGACTTCTCCCTGTCCTTTTGGAATGTGCTGCTCTTTTTAAAGAAAAAGGGTATAATCCTGTTTTTTCGATTGCTCCTAGTTTCTCCTCAAAGTATCGAGAAGACCTAAAGGGAAAATTGATATCTTGGGATATTTTTGAAGGGAAAGGCATAGAGCTTATGAAAAAAAGTTGTCTTGTTATAGGGGCCAGTGGTACGGCAGCTCTAGAAGCGATGATGGTCAATCGTTTTATGGTGGTTATGTATAAAGGTTCCTTCATGTCGTGGTTTATCTATAAAATGATGGTGAAAACTCCATGGGTATCCTTGCCTAATATTATGGCAGGGGAGCAAGTATATCCCGAACTTTTACAGAAAAAAGCATCCTCCCACCGAGTAATGGAGGAAGCCCTTGCTTATCTTTCTGATCCCCTTGTAGCTGCGAGGAAACATGCAGATCTGGCCAGGGCTCGCTCTGGAATGGGGGAGTCGGGAGCTGTAGCCCTCTGGGCAGAAACAATCCTTCGAGGCGAAGTGCAATGAAACAGGTGACCCTTCTTGTAAATGGCCCGGGAGAACTTTGGGGATGGTGTCGCCCTCTTACGAAGTCTCTGAAGCAGATGGCCTATCAAGTTACCATTTGGCTTTTACCCTGTCAGTTTTCCACTGGCAGAGAAATGGAGGTAGCTCTTCGTTTAGGGGCTGATGTTGTTGTGGGACCTCTTTCTGCAGGAGCCACGTTAGCGGCATTCCATCATCATAATACAGATATAGTTATACAGCTTGGCGGGGATTTGGTTTTTGGCCGCATCCTCGCCCGGCAGAATAAATCGCCTCTTTTATGTTATACCTATGGTGGAAAGAAAGGGCTTCAGCGTTGCGATAGTGTCCTTACAGCTTTTCGGGCTATGGCCGATACACTGCCACAAAAAACGGTAGTAGTAGGAGATTTGGTACAAGAGGGGTTGGCCATGGATTCGGGCCTTTCTCCCTGGCAAAGAAAAGATGGGGTCAAAATAGCGTTTTTCCCTGGCAGTCGACCGGCTATTCGCTCAAGGGCGCTTCCGTTTCTCTCAGAGGTCAGGTCTTTCCTTAGCAAAAGAATTAAAAATCTCCAGGTCGCGACACTTCTTTCTCCCTTTGCACACGTCGAAGAGCTTAACGCATGGAAAAAACAAGGATTAAATCCTACATGTACTGGAACGGCTGTGGCCCTTCGGGAAGCAGATCTGGCCCTTACGCAACCAGGGACCAATACCTTAGAGTTGATGTATATGGGAATTCCAACTCTTGTTGCAGTTCCTTTCGCCTTCTTGCAGGTGATCCCTCTCTCCGGGCTGGTGGGACTTACGGCAGCTTTGCCTGTAGTGGGGCCTGTGTTGAAAGAAAAAGTTTTACGTTCCATGGCACGTCGGCGAACATATTATGTAGCTTGGCCTAACCGATTGGCCCACCGACAGATCATGAAGGAAACTGTAGGGGAGCTTACTCCAAATGAGGTGGCGTTGCAGCTTGTGTCTCTCTATGAAGACAGAGAAAGTTATGAAGCCCAGCGAATGTTGCTTCATCATTGGGCGAACCTTGCTCCGAAAAACCCATCTCAAGTAATCTGTAGCATTGTGGAAAGGCTGTGTGTTTGTTCATGAAGAGTAAAAAACACATCTATTTTCGTTTGCTAGGTTATACGAAGCCTTATTTTGGGAGACTTTTGGCGGCTCTGGGCTGTATGGTGCTGTCTTCCGTCTTTACAGTGATACCTCCATGGCTTCTGAAAAACGTAGTAGATGATGTGCTTATCGCTAAAAAAATGATGGTCTTGAATGTGCTTTCCATAGGGCTCGTATTCCTCTTTATTGGCAAGGGGATAGCCTCTTATGGCCACCAGTACCTCATGAATTGGGTGGGGCAGCGTATTGTTATGGATTTGCGTGTGCGTCTTTATGATCATATGCAGAGAATGTCTTTACGATATATATATGGGAAACGCATTGGAGAACTTATGTCGCGTATTACCAACGATGTGAATGTACTCCAGAATATGGTGACGACTGTAATAGTAGACTTGGTAGTGCAAGGTATTACTTTTTTAGGAATGTTAGGGTTCCTTATTTATATTAACTGGCGTCTTACACTGGTTACCTTCGCTGTTCTCCCTGTAACTGTATGGATTCTTGACCATGCCTCTAAAAAACTTCGTATTGTGGGGCATAATATCCAGGAGGAACTGGCCCGGCTCTCTGCCACTGTACAGGAGGCTTTATCTGCCATTCGCATCGTCAGGTCTTTTGTAACAGAAGATTTGGAATCCAATAGATTTAAAGATCAAAACAAGGCTAATTTTAAAGCATTAATGCATGGAGTTCAGGTGCAATCTGCTCTTTCAGGTATTATTGAAGTTATACTTATTGCCGCTCTAGCCTTGATTTTGTGGCTTGGAGGCCGCGATGTAATTTATGGAGCCTTGACCCCTGGCGAGCTTATTGCTTTTTTAGGCTATCTTGGTTTTTTAGTTCAACCTATTCGCGTCTTTACCAGAGTTGTAAGCAATATGCAGCTTGGCCTTGCCGCGTCAGAACGTATATTTGCAATTCTCGACACTCCTTGTGAGATCCATTCGCCCAAAAACCCTGTCCCTCTCGGCACGTTGAAAGGGGCAGTGACAATGGACGATGTTTGGTTTGCATATGTAGACGAACAGTGGGTTTTGAAAGGAGTGTCTCTTGAGGCTAAACCTGGGGAACGGGTTGCTATTGTAGGTTCTACTGGTGGAGGGAAATCTACTCTTATGGACCTCATTCCTCGATTTTATGATCCTCAGCGAGGATCTGTTTCTCTTGATGGACACAATGTGAAAAGCCTTGATCTCGTAGAGCTTCGGAAACAGATAGGTATTGTTCCTCAGGATCCTGTTTTGATGAAAGGGAGCTTGGCTTTCAATATCGCCTATGGTTTCCCAGATGCCACAATGGAAGATATTATTCGAGCTGCTCATATTGCGGGCATTCATGACTTTATCCAATCTCTCCCTGAAGGGTATGAAACGGAAGTGGGAGAGAGAGGAGTAACCCTTAGCGGTGGACAGCGTCAGCGTGTGGCTATCGCTCGTGCCATTATTCGTAACCCCCGCATTCTCATTCTAGATGAAGCTACTTCTTCTTTGGATGTAGCGGTGGAAAGCCAGGTACAGGAAGCTATGGAAAAGGCAATGGAAGGCAGAACATCTTTTGTGATCGCTCATCGTCTTTCCACTATTCGCAATGCCGATACCATTCTTGTCTTGAATGAGGGGAAAATTTCAGAGAGTGGTTCTCACGAAGAACTG